>CAUTTP010000110.1:0-8325 GCA_963541305.1 uncultured Prevotella sp. | reverse complement strand
CGCAAAACATTTCTCTCTCCCCTTTCCCCTCTCCTCTCTCCCCAAAAAATCATTCTATACTATTCAGGATTTGATAATTACTGTTAAAAAGGAGCAATATGAGGCATTCTGCACGAAACTTTTCTTAAATTTGTACGTCTAAAAATTATCATTTACACAAAAAAGGATTAAGATGAAGAAGTTTTTAATGATCATAATGGTGCTGATGGCGAGCATTGATTTTGCTTGCGCACAGGCTCAAATCAAGTTTGACAAATTGACCCACGATTTCGGTACGTTTTCCGAAAACGATGCGTCACAGAAGTGTACTTTTACTTTCACTAATACCGGCGACCAACCCTTGATCATCAATCAGGCAGTGGCGAGTTGTGGCTGCACGGTGCCAACCTACACCAAGACTCCCATCAAACCGGGTGAGAAAGGAACGGTCTCTGTGACCTACAACGGAAAGGGACGTTTTCCCGGACACTTTAAGAAGACCGTTACCGTGCGTACCAATGGTGTGCCGGAGATGACACGCCTATACATCGAGGGTACGATGAAAGAAGCAGGACAGGGTGGCAACTAACATGTCACGGCAGTATGGAAAGGGAAGAAAGACTTTTTTCAAAGTTATAGTGATAGGGCGAATGGTAATTCCATTCGCCTTTTTTGCAATATCTAAATGACAAAACTTGTTCGTTAGGCCGCAAACTCATCATGAATTAAAATAAAAAAAATGTTTTGTTGTGCTATTTCCGAAAAATGATATACTTTTGTACGAAAGAAATTGAATCTATCATAAACATCTAATATTTATCATGCAAGAAACTGTCAAAAAGGTTCTTACGGGCGATTTCTATCACAAGAAAGGCTTTTGGCTTCTCTTTACCGCCCTCCTTACGCTCTTAGTGTGGAACCTTCCAAGCTCCACGTTTGGCATTGAGGGGCTCTCGGTGGTCCAGCAACGTGTCATCGCCATCTTCGTTATGGCTGTTATGCTCTGGCTCACGGAGGCCATTCCGGCATGGGCTACGTCTGTTACCATTATCTTCGTGTTGCTGTTTTGTGTCAGCAACTCCTCGTTTCTCTTCCTGCAAGGCAATGGCGGCGAATATGGTGAACTACTGGATTCTGTCGGTATTATGGCTTGTTTTGCCGATCCTACGATTATTCTTTTTCTCGGCGGATTTATCCTTGCCATTGCCGCAACGAAGTCGGGATTGGACGTCTGGATGGCCAAGACGCTGATCAAACCCTTTGGAACCAAGAGCGAGAACGTGCTCTTGGGCTTCATGCTCATCACGGGCATATTCTCAATGTTTATCTCCAATACGGCCACGGCAGCCATGATGCTTACTTTCCTCACCCCTGTGTTTAAGGCTCTGCCCGCCAACGGCAAGGGGCGCATCGCTCTGACAATGGCCATTCCTATCGGTGCCAACCTCGGCGGCATGGGCACTCCCATCGGAACACCTCCAAATGTGTTCGCGTTTAAGGTGCTCAATGATCCTGCCGGACTGAATATGAACATCAGCTTCGGCCAGTGGATGTTGGTTATGGGACCATTGGTGATCCTCCTTTTGCTCATTGCGTGGTTCCTGTTGTGTAAACTATTTCCCTTCTCGCAGAAGACTATCAATCTGGATATTCAAGGCGACATGCACCGAAATTGGCGTACTGTTGTGGTGGCTGTGACTTTTGCCGTCACCATTCTCTTGTGGATCTTTGGCAGCAAGTATTTGGGTATCAACTCCAATACAGTGGCCATGCTTCCAATTGCAGTGTTTGCATTCACGGGCGTAATTACTGCCGAAGACCTGCACAACATCGATTGGGGTGTGATCTGGATGGTGGCGGGAGGCTTCGCTCTCGGCTTGGCCATGGACGGCACAAAGCTTGCAGAGGTTGCTGTCAATGCCATTCCTTTCGGCAATTGGAGCCCTATCATTATCCTGATTATAGCCGGTATAGTTTGTTTCTTCCTGTCCAACTTCATCAGCAACACCGCCACGGCAGCGTTGATGATTCCCATTCTGACTGTGGTCTGCACGGGCTTAGGCAGCAGGCTGAATATCATCGGTGGGGCATCTACCATCATTATTGGTATCGCGGTGGCCGCATCGTCTGCCATGACACTCCCGATCTCTACGCCTCCGAACGCAATCGCTTTCTCCACAGGTCTGATAGAGCAAAAGGATATGGCTAAGGCCGGTCTGCTGACTGGTATCATCTCGTTGGTCATTGGCTTCGGTCTGCTGATTATTATGGGCAAGATGGGCATCTTCTAAAGTAACACACACTGGCAAAGCCACCTGTCATTTTCTCTATATATCAATAAAAGACCGCGCCCACAATGTGGACGCGGCCTTTTATGATGATTGATTTCCACACTTATAATGCGGCAACAAGGTCAGCCATCAGCTTGCGATCGACCTCACTGATGCCATATTTATCGAGTAAAACCGTATCTTCGCAAAATTTGTCGAAGATGTTGTAATATGAATATTGCTGTATCTTCTCGTCAGCTTGCTTTTGCAATTGCACGAACTCCTGCATCTGCATCACGGCAGTTTCCACATCGCCTTGAAACCAGCTGCAATAGCCTGCATTCAGATAGTCGACCGCCTGCCTGTCTTTATCCGACAAGATTTCATTGTAAAGTTTAGCTGCCGGAAGCAGATTTTGTTGCAAAAGCTGTCCCCAAGCCAATGCTCTCTTGATACTTAAATCCGTTGGATGTTCATAGTTCAGACGGTAAAGCAGCTTCACGCCCTCGTCTATCGCATCATCGTTGATAAGAGAAATGGCTAAGTTCAGGTTATAACGACGATGCTCAGGGTATCTGCTCACCAATGCCCGATATTGTTCTACCGCCTCGTGATAGTCTTCGGCGTAGAAACTCGACATCGCATAGCCCTTCAGTACCTGCTCATTATCCGGTATCAACTCACAGACATGTGCGTATGTAGTCTGTGCATTCAGGTACTCGCCATGATGAATATGTAGTGACGCTTTCATCATCAAGTCGTCCGTATTGGCCGGATCGAAATAAGCATCATGCAGTTTCTCCAAACTGTCAAACATCTTCTGCTTCAGCAGGAATCGCTGCATCTCACGTGCTTCATGCCCTAATTTGTCAATGAAGGCATCACTGATCATAAAGAGATGGCCGTCTGTGCCATCAAAAGGGTTATGGAATGCCGAACGACGGTCGTTGAGTTTGAAGAACCGGAACAAGTCCTGCAAGTACATGCGACGGATGTAAGCTGCAGAGGAATTATCCGTGCCATCATCCTCGGGTATCACCATCATGCTTGCCTCCCCATTGACCAGCATCTCACGAATGTTGGTAGGGAGATTATTAAACACCGTCGAGATGCCCAAAGCAAAGCTATATTTGTCGGAATCGCAGAACTGCCCCTTGCTCAATACCTGCTTCAAGAACCCCGATTTCAATACTTCTGACGGGATGTGCTGCAACTGCGGATGCTCCGGGAAGAAAGGCAGGAACCAGTTGCAAAGGGTATAAAAGAAAGAGAAGCGCTTCATTTGAGAGAAACCGCCGAAGTAAATATCGACACCTTGCTTGCGCATATCGTCCATCTTTCGGATATTTTTCTCCAACTCTTCCATCTTCTTATCGGCCGCATCCGGATGAAGGATATCATCCATCGGGTCTTCCTCTTTTTCCTTAATACCAAACCTCGTCACCTCAAAATTCTGGTTCTTGAGCAGCGTAGGCATGATGTCACGTTGCAGTTTGGCATTGTCGCGCTCTGCATTTTGACAATACACCACCTGCATCTGAAGCTCCAGCAGTTCCTGCCTCACCTCCATGCGATCCAGCAAACGGTTGATTTCTGCCGTAATCTGACCGAATAGCGGCATAACGTCATGGTCGATAGCAAACACCCAACCCACAAATGCGCGTTGATGGAGCACCTCATCTCGCGCCGTTTCATACACACTGATCAGTGCCAGTACCTTCTCCGGGTCGGCAATGTTCATGGCCGACAGCATCATTGCCGACACCAGCACCTGCGCATCCGTCACATCGATAGTCGGCGAAGAGAGAAGCTGCGCCATCTCTTGTGCAAACTCGTGCGACCATTGGCCTGACAAGAGTATGCCGTCAAACAGTTTCTGGACATATTGCTGATGCCGGGCGTATAGCGTCTTACGCTTTTCCGTTTGCTCTGTCTCGCCTTCCAATGACAGCATCACCACATCTGACACAAAGGCCTCCAGCTCACTACGTATTTCGTCAATGTTGAGTTCCATGCGCCGTTGGGCAACGGGCGCGAAAGAAGTGTCGTATGTAATTCGAAACTCCAGCTCGATCTCACGCAATAAACGATACAAACGGCACAGTAGTTGCCGATACAACTCATCGCGCTTATCATCTTGATAACCTTTCAACATGAAGTCGCGCATCAACCGATAGTCATTCTCTAGCGCCTCCAACTGATTGAAAAGTCCAGTATGATGAAAGGTGGTAAGGAAGTCACGGGTATGGAATATCGTGGAGCCCAAATCCTGTGCAGAGTCTAATTGGGCTTCAATGTCATGTATCTGGGCAAGTGTCGGCGTAGCGTTCTGACCCGTAGCATTGTTCACACTCATATATAAATAGGTTTCTTGGCGTTAATGACAGACGTCTATTTCCATCTTTTCTTGGCGCGTTCCACATCCTGCTCACGAGGCGCGGCAGCGTGCTTATACTGAAGTCTCGGCAATTTGGCTATAGTCTTGTCATCAGCACCCATATACTTCTTGATAACAGCGGCAAAATGCTGCACTCCTTTCTCGTTGATAGAATCACATACCGAGTTATACACTTTGATGAATCCGGCCAACTGTTTCTTACGTATGGGGTCTGCGAAGCATCGTGTACTGAAAGCAATGACGCCGAAATTGAAATTTTTATCTCGGCTATCCACCAGCATCGGATTGTTATACAACCGTGCCGTCGTGGCTTGCGGTTCAGTCAGAATCACGGCATCCATCTCGTTGTTGAGCAACATTTTCAGGCGAATATGCACATCGTTTATCTGAATCCTGAACACATCCTCCTTCGGTTTGACGCTGTCGATAGCCAGATCTGCCAGATATTCCGTCACCGAAAAGCGCGTTATGGCAATCATCTTGTCGGACAATTGTTTCAATTCGCGCACACGGGACAAACGATTGGACACCACCTGCCAGTAAGCATTGGTGGCAGCCACATAGCGCAGGTGCGTACCCTCTTTCTGCAATCGTTCTGCACGAATCAGGTCGGTCACAAGCCCCTCTACATAATTGCCTGCTATCAGCGTGTCGCCATCAAGCTGGGAGTTACGCATTTTCAGTCTCACGTCGATACCTGCTGCCTTAAACAGACTGTCTTCGGCAGCAATAAACAGCGGCAGACAGTCCATAGTGGGCGTGGTTGCAATCTTCAGCGCCGCTTTCTCCTGTCGTGACAGCTCCTCCTGCTGAGCCCTCGTGAGTCTTTTTTTCTCCGCCTCCGATTGGCCGCAAGATGTCACAATCAACGCGAGAGAAAGGAATATGTAATAACGTATAAATCTTGCCATCATATCGTTGCAAAGTTACGTTTTTTTTAATAAATGCAGAAAAAAACTGCTACTTTTGTACTTTATAAATTAACTTGCAAGATATCAGTTTGTATGGCAAAAGATAAAACGATGTATGTCTGCAGCAATTGCGGATACGATTCGGCTAAATGGTTGGGCAAATGCCCCTCGTGCGGTGAGTGGTCATCGTTCAAAGAGATTAAGGTGACGAACGACAGCGGAGCCAATGCCGCCAAAAATGCTGCCATGTCTATCCGCAGGGGCTCTGCCTCATTGGTGGCAACAGCACAGAGCAGCACTCATAATAAGCCCATAAAACTGCGCGACATCTCTGCCAAAGATGAGCCGCGCATCAATACATACGACCATGAACTCAACCGTGTGCTGGGTGGTGGCATCGTGCCGGGCAGTATTATCCTGCTTGGTGGAGAGCCGGGCATCGGTAAATCCACGCTCACCTTGCAGACCATTTTGCGAATGTCGGACAAGCGCATCCTTTATGTGAGCGGTGAGGAGAGTGCCCACCAGATCAAGATGCGTGCTGAACGATTGGGACAGATCGACCCCGACGCCATTTTCGTGCTATGCGAAACCTCACTTGAAAACATTTTTGCCCATGTGCAGGAGGTACAACCCGACTTGCTGGTTGTCGATTCCATCCAAACCATTGCCACTGCTTCGGTCGATTCTTCGCCCGGCAGCGTCACACAGGTACGCGAATGCGCGGCTTCGCTCTTGCGCTTTGCCAAGACCAGTGGCGTGCCGGTCATCCTTATCGGACATATCAACAAGGAGGGCACATTGGCAGGACCGAAGATTCTCGAACATATCGTCGATACCGTCATTCAGTTTGAAGGCGACCAACATTACATGTACCGCATTCTCCGCAGCATGAAAAACCGATTTGGAAGTACCTCCGAACTCGGTATCTACGAGATGCGGCAGGATGGTCTGCGGCAGGTATCCAACCCCTCCGAACTATTGCTTACCGAAGATCATGAGGGGCTCTCGGGCATCGCTATCAGTTCGGCCATCGAGGGCGTTCGACCGTTTCTTGTCGAAACGCAGGCACTTGTCTCATCTGCTGCCTACGGCACTCCCCAGCGTTCGGCTACGGGTTTCGACCAACGCCGCCTCAACATGCTGCTTGCCGTGCTTGAGAAGCGTGTGGGTTTCAAGCTCATGCAGAAGGATGTTTTCCTCAATATTGCCGGCGGGCTGCGTGTCACCGACATGGCGATGGATCTCAGCGTCATTGCCGCTGTGCTGTCGAGCAATGTCGATACACCCATCGAGCCCGGTTGGTGTGTATGCGGCGAGGTGGGTTTGAGCGGTGAGGTGCGCCCCGTAAGCCGTGTGGAACAGCGCATTGCCGAAGCCGAAAAACTCGGATTCTCGCATATCATCATTCCCTCCTATCACCTCAAGGGCATCGCCCCGCATAAGTTCAACATCGAACTGCACCCCGTGAAGAAGGTTGAGGGTGCCCTCAGGGCACTTTTCGGTTAACCACCAACACAAAAGCCTAAGGTGGAAAACAAATGATTCGAACACAATGAAAGATTCTGTAATTATCGTCAGTGGAGGTATGGATTCCATTACCATGCTCCACGAATACAATGACCGCATAGCCCTCGGCATATCGTTTGATTACGGCAGCAACCACAATGCGCGTGAGATTCCCTTTGCCCGTCTCCACTGTCAGCGTCTCGGCATTCCTCACATCACCATCCCTCTCGGTTTCATGCCTCGGTATTTCAGGTCGAGTTTGTTGCAAGGTGCTGAAGCCATTCCTGAAGGTAGCTATGATGAAGACAACATGAAGTCTACCGTTGTGCCTTTCCGCAACGGCATCATGCTGAGCATAGCGACCGGCATCGCCGAGAGCAACGAACTGAAATATGTAATGATGGCTAACCACGGTGGCGACCACACCATCTACCCCGACTGCCGGCCGGAGTTTGTAGAAGCCATGTCGCAGGCCACCAAAGCAGGCACCTACGTGGACGTAGAGATTCTTGCGCCCTACACGAAGATTACCAAAAGCGACATTGCCCGTCGCGGCAAGGCTCTCGACATCGACTATAACGAGACGTGGAGCTGTTATAAGGGTGGTCGCAAGCATTGCGGCAGATGTGGCACTTGCCAAGAGCGCATGGAGGCTCTGCGCGATGCCGGCATCGTCGATAATACTGAATATGAAGACTGAGCGTTAGTTATTAGTGCATAAGTATGTTATAGTCAGCCGATTACGTTGGTATTATTCATTTGTCACATCATGTTTCCAAAGTGCGCAAGCAGATGCCGTTGGCGAAACATGCTGTCCGGTTTGCCCCCTTCGCAGCCTTTCACAGTTATATAGAAACTCTTATAAAAACGGAGGAGAAAGTTACAGACGGTTACGAGCAGAAACATTATGACGAGGATGAACTATAGGTTACGGACATACATATTGCGTTGCTCCTAAAAGAATATTAGCTTGTAATTATTTTGACAAACACCCTCTGTAGAATTGCGTGTAGCAAAATTGAAAATCTTTTGTCCGAAATACGCGAAAATTAGAGGGGGTTGCGTAAACCTCAAAGCATCAGCGAGTTACGGACGAAAAGTAAGAATATGCCATAGATATTCATCTTTTCGTCTTGCGATAGCATAGCTTTCGCATCGCGAAAGCATAGTTATCGCGATGCGAGAACATTGAGATCGCACTGCGATTAGGCCGTTATCGCCATGCGAAAGCTATGCTATCGCAACCCTATCCCGAAAA
>CAUTTP010000109.1:0-8362 GCA_963541305.1 uncultured Prevotella sp. | reverse complement strand
CCCGTGACCTCCTGCGTGACAGGCAGGCATTCTAACCAGCTGAACTAACGCACCAGTTGAAATCAGAAGAGGCTGGCGGTGCGTACGGGACTCGAACCCGTGACCTCCTGCGTGACAGGCAGGCATTCTAACCAGCTGAACTAACGCACCCTTTCAAAATAAAGGCCTCGTTTCTGATTTGCGTGTGCAAAGGTAGTTATTTCCCCTTATACCACCAAACATTTATAATGTTTTTTATAAAAAAGTTTGCATCACAATAGCATCATGATAGGCCACTCCATCATAAAGCCACTCTTTAAGTTCCGCGCCTTGATTAAACCCTGCGCGTTCAAAAAGTTTGATACAATTCGTGTTGTCTGTACTGATAATAGCGTATAGTTGATGAAGGTGTAAAACTTTATGGGTATATTCCACAAGCTTTTTCATTGCTACAAATCCGTAGCCTCGTCCACGATACTGTTGTTGGATGACGATACCAACTTCCGCACGCAGATGTTGCGGGTTGAAATTCATCAGATCAATAATGCCCACAACCTCGGCGTCATCATTGCAAATCATGGTTCTCAGCTGTCGATCTGCATAGATATCACTTGTGTTGGAGGCTATATATTCCTGCAAAGCAAAGCGCGAATACGGTACATTGGTTGCTCCTACGCCCCATAGTTCAAAGTCATTTTCTATACGATAGAGCATGTCGAGATCTTCTGGCTCAACAGCACGAAGATTTACATGTGGGAGATTATTCATAGAATGTAAATTAGAGTAATCGAACGTTCAAAGCATTAGGGAATAGAACTATATGATTATGTCAGAGTCCGTTATAATCATGTTATGTTCCGGATGATACATTGCCATTGACATTTGCTTTCCTTTACCATGTCTGGAGAACAAATCAAGAATGTCACCAAATCGATATATCTTGATGTCAAACGTCAAATATATGGGCTTATCAGTACAAATTGCAGTCAAAATAGACGACATGTCAGCATTGGTGACAACCTCTGCCCGTAAGGCATTCCTATAGAGCAACTCCTCGCATCTAACCTGATGCTCCGCCGAGGTATAGACAAGGAATCTTGGCTCGTCCTGAGATTTTCGAATTACAAATCCGAGATTCTTGCGTGCCCTTCCTATCAACAACTTCACAAGTTCGGCAGACGCTTTAAGATAAATAGCAAACTGAATAGGTATTGACAACAGCCAACCGAGATGCGAATAATGTTTTCGGAAGAAGATCAGCATGGCTTCATAGAATACATGCACATAGCGGAAACTTGATTTCTGGGTACTTTCACCCTTATAATGCAGTATCTTCAATGGCAGATACCAGTTCTCCCACCCACCTTTCAGCAGTCGATAACTCAAATCGATATCCTCGCCATACATGAAGAAGTCTTCATCCAAAAGTCCGATCTCATCCAATGCCTGCCGACGTAACATACAAAAGGCACCACTGATAATCTCAATCTGTACGGGCTGATCCCACGGCAGATAACTCATATAGTATTTGCCGAAGCGTTTACTTGAAGGAAACCTGTTGCATAGCCCACTCATCTTATAGAATGCCGTTGTAGGGGAAGGAATGCCACGACGTGATTCCATGGCATCAGAACCGTCAATCTTCAGCATACGGACACCTACCCCACCCGACTTTGGGTGGGTATCCATAAAGGCCAATACCTCTTTGATAACATCCTCCCCTACTATCGTATCAGGATTGAGTAGCAGTACATATTCGCTTGATGTTTGCCTAATGACACGGTTGTTTGCCTTAGCAAAGCCTAAGTTATGGTGACTGCCGATTACCGTTACATGAGAAAATCTCTTTGAAATGTATGACACGGAACCGTCGGCAGAATTATTATCAATAACGATAATCTCCGCATTCAGTCCTTGAACAGCCCGTTCCAAAGAAACAAGGCACTGCTCAAGATAGTGCTTCACGTTGTAGCTTACTATGACAACTGTAAGTTTCATCAGTGTCTTTGCTCACATCTTAGTTTAGAAGGATAAATTAGAAGCATGCTGATCAGGTCTATAATAGCCAGATAACCGAAAGCTACATGCAAGAACTGATAATATAAATAGGTATTGGCAATCATGGGAATCACCAGCATGTCTATCCGAATCGTACCCCAATAGAGCAGTGCGGCATCGGCTTTCCGCTCCAACTGCCGCTTTACATATTCAAACTTAAATAGCCGCAACGCAAAAGGAATCAAGCAAATCGTGAGCAACTCCATCGTGATCGCGTAATAGTACTCTGATGGTTTGTCAGCCGCCATACCTCCTGACAATAGAATTTCTGTCTCATATAGCACTACGAGCAGCAAGCAAATCACAATCGGAACCCAAAATTCCAAGAGTAATATTTTTTGTATGCGTGACATTTTCTGAAAGATTAAAGTGAAAGAAATTAAAGAAAAGTGATTCGCAGCCCATACGGAAACATAGAGAGCGAGTTTGCCGTTACTGTGAAAAGAGTGTGCGATTGAGGATTGAACGGCCAAGAGTCACCTCATCCGTATATTCCAACTCATTACCCACCGATATGCCTCGCGCTATCACACTGACTTTCACGGGAAAGGATTTCAGTTGGCGCGAGATATAGAAATTAGTCGTATCGCCCTCCATCGTTGAGCTAAGTGCCAGAATGACTTCTTTAATCTCGCCTTGAGAAACGCGCTCAACAAGCGATGCTATCTCTATATCTCCGGGACCAATGCCATCCATCGGCGATATAATTCCACCCAACACATGATAAAGTCCATGATATTGCTGGGTATTCTCAACTGCCATCACATCCTGAATATTCTCCACCACACACACCATAGTGGTGTCGCGGTGCCGGTCAGAGCAGATGGGGCACATATCCGTATCACTGATGTTGTGGCACACTTTGCAATACTTGATGTCTTTCCGCACATGCGAAATGGCATCAGTAAAGAGATCGACACCACCTTCCGGTTGCCGGAGCAAATGCAAAACAAGGCGTAAAGCAGTTTTACGCCCTATTCCCGGAAGCTTGCTGAACTCACCGACTGCCTTCTCAAGTAATACAGAAGGATATTGTTCCATCTTTAGTCTCTATCCAAATAGATTCCGAAGCCTATCTTCAAACCAATAGTGGAATAATCTGAATGATTCTTGAAACTCTGCTGATAATAGACTGAGGGCTCTATGGTCAGCGTATGACTGATGAAGAAAGCATAACCTATCTCAACGCCGGGCATCAAGTCATTATAGTTGGAATTGGCATGCACATACTTGCAATTGGCACCCAAGAAGATACCATTCTGCGTGATATAATAGCGACCTCCTACTCCGGCACTGAAATAATCGGAAGTATTCTTACCTGCATGATCATAACCCACCTCACCAAAGAGCATGAGACCATCATCCACAAAGTATCCGGCTTTGGCTTGAACACCCAAGTTCAGTTCGCTGGCACCACTATAACTCAAGTTGAGACCAGACAGAGAAGCACCTACATACACTTTGTCCTGCTCAAACTGTGCACTTGCCGTAATAGTCAGCATCAGTGCAGTAACTAACATAATAACCTTTTTCATTGATTCTTTCTTTTAATTTATCTTATATGTTTTCTATACCATATTACAAACCATGCACTTGCTATGAGAAAGACGATCACCGACCCGACGTAGCCAAGTGAGGTGTCAAATTGCAGTGCCATGGGCGACACTAATATGAATGTAGCACACACCACTGTCATGAAGAGTGCGGGAACCAGAGTGATAACGTATGGCTTCCTCTTACGGGCAAGATAAACAGTGATTGTCCACAACGTAAAGACAGCAAGTGTCTGGTTAGCCCAACCAAACCATTGCCATATCACATTAAACCCATTAGGATTCTCCATTTGCCAAACCAACAGGGCAAAAGCACACAAAAACATCGGAATGGCTATGTAAAAGCGCTTGATTATTGATTTCTGCTCCATGCGAAGTGCCTCAGCCACAATCAGCCGGGCACTTCTAAAAGCTGTATCGCCACTGGTGATAGGCGCAGCAACCACACCGAACAAAGCTAAGATGCCGCCAAAGATGCCTAACCAACTTGAACAAACCTTTTCTACTACGTTAGGAGCCGAAAAGAACTGTATCAGCGTTTTGCCCTCTCCATTCTGATACTGTGCCACAAACTGATTCACAGTCTCTGCATCCACACACTCTTTCCATCCACCGTAATAGAAGAAATACATCGATACCGTAGCCCATATCAGTGCCACTACGCCTTCCGTGATCATTGCACCATAGAATATAGGGCGTCCATGCTTCTCATTGCGCATACAACGGGCCATCAGAGGACTCTGCGTAGCATGGAATCCACTGATTGCACCACAAGCGATGGTGAGAAACAGGCAAGGGAAGAGGGGATTCTTCGCCATATAAGCGGTTGTGCCCAGCAATGCAGACGGTTCATTGAGATTACTCTCATCCAGATTGCTCCATAATTCGGGAATCTCCGGCATCTTAATAAAGAGGCCTATCAACAGTGCCACGGCCATGAACAATAAGGCAAAAGCAAATATCGGATAGAACTTTCCTAAGATTTTATCAATCGGAAGCATTGTCGCAATAACATAATAGACGAAGATGACACATGCCCACCCTATCGTTGACCAGCCAAAGTCTGTAAGAAGGATTGCCGGACTGTACACAAACACGACACCTACCATCATCAATAGAAATACGGAGAACACCAACATCAGCCATCTGGCGTTGGTTCCAAGATACTCGCCTACCAAATGTGGTAAACCAGCACCATCATGCCTGACACTCAACATGCCCGACAGATAGTCGTGCGTGGCTCCGGCAAAAATACATCCAAACACAATCCATATATAAGCCACCGGGCCATACCATGCTCCCATGATTGCCCCAAAAATAGGACCGGTACCAGCAATGTTAAGAAACTGAATCATAAACACCTTCCAGTTTGGCATAACAATATAGTCCACTCCATCCGGATGGGCCACCGCTGGTGTCGGCCGGTCGTCAGGACCAAATACGCGTTCCACGAACTTTCCATATAACAGATATCCCGTTATAAGAGCCAGTAAAGCAATGGTAAATGAAATCATGATCAGATATTAGTTTAAAACTATTGCAAAAGTAATGCTTATTTTTGAAAAACAGAAAAAATATCAGTACCTTTGTGCGCAAACAATAACAAAATGCACAGATATATTCTTACCTCTTTATATTTCCTTTTCACCTTATTAACCATCAATGCCCAAACCATTTCACCCTCACCCAAGAGAGAGGTGCGTGCCGTATGGCTCACAACGATTGGTGGCATTGACTGGCCGCGCAACTATGCGCAGAATCGGAATGACGTTGCCAAGCAGCAGGCAGAGCTTCGTGGCCTTCTTGATCGCTATCAGAAGGTCGGCATCAACACCGTACTCTTACAGACGCGTATACGCGGCACGGTAATCTATCCCTCGCAATACGAGCCGTGGGATGGATGCTTGAGCGGTGTTCCGGGCAAGTCTCCGGGCTACGATGCTCTGCAATTTGCCATCGACGAATGCCATAAAAGGGGCATGGAGCTCCATGCATGGCTGGTAACAATCCCTGTGGGTAAGTGGGATAAGACGGGATGCCAGATGCTCAGGAAGAAATACCCACCGCTGATCAAGAGGATTGGTGCTGACGGATATATGGATCCCGAGAGCCAGACCACGGCCGACTATCTGGCAGAAATCTGCGACGAGATTACCCGCAATTACGACATTGACGGCATACACCTCGACTACATCCGCTATCCGGAAACGTGGAAGCTCAAAGTGTCGCCTGATCAAGGACGACGAAACATCACCAACATTGTCCAAGCCATACGCCGACGTGTGAAAAGCAGGAAACCGTGGGTCAAGATGAGTTGCTCGCCGGTGGGCAAATCGGACGATCTCAGCCGTTACGGCAGCAACGGTTGGAATGCTTATTCTAAGGTGTTGCAGGATGCGCAGGGGTGGTTGCGCGACGGACTGATGGATGCCTTATTCCCCATGATGTATTTCCGCGACAACCATTTTTTCCCCTTTGCCATCGACTGGAAAGAGCAGAGCCACGGCAAGATCATCGCTCCCGGACTGGGCATTTACTTCCTCGACCCGCGAGAGGGCAATTGGAAATTGGGTGACGTGACCCGCGAGATGGAGGTGCTGCGCAAATATGGCATGGGACACGCCTACTTCCGTGGCAAGTTTCTCACCGACGACACACAGGGTATCTATCGCTATGCCCAACAGTTTGACCGACTGCCCGCCCTTGTTCCTGCTATGACATGGGAGAGTAACAAGATACCCGACGCACCGACATCCGTCAAGGTTTCTGCCAATACATTGAGCTGGCGGGGCAATACACCTTATTATAATATATACAGCAGTCGCACATGGCCGGTCAATACTGATAATCCCGAGAATCTCATTGCCATTCGCAGAATGGGCACCTCCATTGCGCTCCACACCGAAGGCCGTTATTTTGCCGTCACCGGTATGGACCGATACGGTAATGAGAGTAGTCCCTTGCAAAGCAGCAATGCACCGAAGCAAGGACAGACATACGATATGCCCCTGCTGAAATGCGATGGCCGACGACTCGAACTTCCCGCCAAAAGCAATGTGCTCGATGCCAACCTCTTGGTGATAGAATCTCTTCAAGGTACAATTGTCGACACCAAAGTCTATCAAGGGAAATATATAGACGTGTCGTACCTCAAGAAGGGGTATTACATCTTGCGCTCACTGGGTCGTAAAGGCGTAACTCACCGTTTGGGATTCTTCAAGGTTGAATGATATTAAATGACAGCTGGCTGACTATCATCCGCCAATCCTTACCGGTCAAACGCACCCTCTTCGCTGTGAGTACCTGCCGTTGTTCCATTCATTACAGCCACACATTTCACTATCTTGAGAAAGGGTTACCGTCAGAATAAAAAATAAGCGAATCGGGCTTTTTCATTTTTACCCGATCCGCTTGTTTTTTCAGAGAACAGTTCTCTTACTTTATCGTTATCCTCAATACTTGCTCAACAGGTGGCACGGGAAATGTATTGCCTACTTTTGTAACAGGCTTACTCTCTGCTTGCGGCATTCCTCCAAAAAGAGCCTGCCGGTTTCCTGCTCCGGGGAACTGATCTACACCCGTTCCGGAATCAAACAAGCCGGTATTCTTCGTAATATTATCTGCTGACAGAGCAGAAACTGCTTTCTCATTGGCATAAAACCAATCGTTTGAAAAACCGAACATGGAGGCATAGGCCAGTAAATCTCCTTTAGTCGCTTTATATTGCACCATCCCTTTTTGTCCGGGACCGATGGGCGAATTTCCGACGACATACACCTCTTTCACCCCATTCATTTTTTTCAGACTTTCTTTCAGTTTATCTGCATTTCCTGTCTGGGAAAGTTCCTTTAACCCCATTCCCGACTCTCTCTTGTCAAGTTCATAAATAGGATTTTTCGCACCTTGATACACGACGAGAAGTACAGGCGATATTCCCGTAATTATACCTGTATTGGCTTCAACATTTGCCTTCAATTTTTCCACATCTCCCTTTTGGGCTATATCGCTGATTTCCGGATTGCTTTTCTCTCCGGGAGAAAAGAACGGTTTTTCTGCAAGAAGTTTGTTTCCGTCAAATGTAGAAACCGCCCATACGCCGGGAGAAAAAGGAGTTTCATGTCCTGTTCCGGCAGAAGTATTCGTAAGAGTAAGGGTAAACTCCGACGTAGATTCTTCGTAAGCCAATGTCAGGCGCATAAGTTTGGAGGCATCCACATTCCGAACTTCTCTAATAGGATTGGACTCGTCTGCACCTGTCTCATCGTTTTTTGTTCCGTTGTCCCATAATTTCACCTGCGAGGAAACATCTCCCGTTACAGCCATTCCTTGATTGTCGAACAGTTTGATACCGGGTTGCTCGGATGCAAAAAACCAGTCTTTGGATTTGCCATACATAGTGACAAACATCAATGTCTGATTTTTACCGGCATTAAACTTGAAATGAATACTTTGTCCGGGGAGAATTACCGGGAGATTTACCTCTTTGTTTCCAACCCCCTTGAACGTACCGCTCTCCACAAACAATTTCGGAGTAACAATATTCTCAACCATAAAAGTGCGTGTGTCATTACTCATGGGAGTTCCCATATCTTCATTCTTACTGCAAGAAAGAAATACTGACGTCGCCACAAAGGCAATTACCGGGAAGCCGACTTTAAAAAGATTCTTTTTCATTTTACTGTTTTTTTTATGAATAAATAATTATGTAATAATAGAGTGAGACCTCTGCAAAATTCTCACTTCTATATTTTCTTAATTCAACTATTTTTAGT
>CAUTTP010000108.1:0-8896 GCA_963541305.1 uncultured Prevotella sp. | reverse complement strand
TGTATGTTTCCGTGTCTTTATACCGATACGATTTGTTGATATACATACGGTGGATAGTTGACTATACCGATACGATTTGTTGATTATACTATGGTGTTATTGTTTTTATGGTGAACCGTCTGAGGCATATATTGGTATGGTTTTGTCGCATCCGCCACTCGCGCGGCTTCGGCGTGCAGTCGCCATGGGCATACCGATTTGTTCGTTACGTTATCAACGAACACTATCCCTATTATGCTTATTCGGATTTGGAGGTCAGGCATCCTCATTCGGATACGGTGACGAATAAGCTCTCCCGATTATATTTCCGTATAGCTAATTATCGGCAGGTAGACCGTTGGGGCTTCGCTATTGACCGATTTGATGTCAAGGCCGAGTATGTGCAGTGCGGTTGTAATAAGGCCGAAATAGTGGATTGTATCAATGGATATGAGCTTGAGCTTATTCAATTATGCAATGTTTTAGTGATGACATTGGAAAGCAATTGGACGGTGATCTTCAATGCCTTTGCTAATCATGCACAGTCGGATTCCATTCTGATTGTGGAGGATATCCATGCCACGAGGACGGCAAAAAGGGCATGGAAACAGATGCGGGATGATGAGCGTACAGGCATTTCTTTCGATCTGTATTATTGCGGCATCATCTTCTTTGATCGATCGATGTATAAACAAAGTTATAAGGTGAATTTCTAAATTCTTCCAAAATTATCTTGATTATTCTGCAAAAAGTTAGTATGGTCAAGAAAAAAGAGGTTATAATATTTGGGAATACAAAGTTTTTTCTTATTTTTGCGCAACAAACCATAATATATAAAATATGTATTGGACACTTGATTTGGCTTCGAAGCTCGAAGATGCTCCTTGGCCGGCAACTAAAGAAGAGTTGATCGATTACGCGATACGTTCCGGTTCTCCTGCAGAAGTGTTGGAGAACTTACAGGAGATTGAGGATGAAGGCGATGTATATGAAAGTATCGAGGACATTTGGCCTGACTATCCTACAAAGGAGGATTTCCTTTGGAATGAAGACGAATATTGATCTATGAATTTTATTAAAGGAGCCGTTCTTACCAACTAAGAGCGGCTCTTTTGCTTTTATAATCGGGTAAAGGATTGGGGATACACTACATATTGTAAGATAATGTGGTGGGAGAGTGAGCCCTTTTTTATGCGAATGGGGACGTATGGCGTACGTTGTACGTGCGTATTTCGAACGGTGTACGCACGTACACCGTTCGCCGTACGCATGTACACCGAACGAGACACGTCGGTGAAGTGGCAGTTTGGCAGGATGATAACGATGTGGAGATAGCGGCAGAAGGTAGGGTTAAGAAGGTGGGCAAGGCTCCGATAAATTTCCACAGATTCCCTTTGGCAGCAATAAATGAAAGATGTGCGCGTTATATGATTGTGTTTAAACGCTATTACATACTTGTCTGTTTGATGCTGGGCGTAACCGTCGAGTCGGTGGCGCAGTATGATCCGTCGTTCAGTCATTATTTTGACATGGAGACGTCCTACAACCCTGCCGCGGCGGGTAAGCAGTCGAAGATCAACGTGACGGCTGCCTATGCGCTCGATTTGGCAGGCTTTGAGCACAATCCGCAGACCGCATACGCCTCTGCCGACATGCCTTTCTATGCCCTGAAAGCCTATCATGGCGTGGGTGTGCAGTTTATGAACGACAAGATTGGGTTGTTTACACATCAGAAGTTGGCCTTGCAATATGCCTTGAAGTTTAAGATGTTTGGCGGACAGATGAGTGCCGGCTTTCAGGCAGGGCTATTGAGCGAGGACTTCGACGGTTCCAAACTCGATGCGGAGACTCCCAACGATCCTGCACTCTCCACCTCGAAGGTTAGCGGCAGTGCAATCGACTTGGGTTTCGGACTGTACTACACCTACAAGCAGTGGTATGTGGGGCTGTCGGGTCAGCACCTCAATGCCCCGCTGGTGGAGCTGGGCGAGACCAACGAACTACAGATCGACCGGACATATTATTTGACAGGAGGATACAATATAAAGCTGAGAAATCCGTTTCTTACGGTGAAACCTTCATTCTTGGTGAAGACAGATATGACGACCTATCGTGCCGACATCACAGGGCGTCTGGTCTATACGAATGACAGCAAGGTCATGTATGGCGGCGTGAGCTATAGTCCTACCAATTCGGTCACCATCTTGGTGGGAGGCAGTTTTCATGGCGTCGTGCTGGGTTACAGTTACGAGTATTACACCTCGGCCATCAATCCCGGCAACGGCAGTCATGAGTTGTTTGTGGGCTATCAGCACGACATCAATCTCGTCAAGAAAGGAAAAAATAAGCATAAGAGTGTAAGAATCCTTTAGGATTGTCGTTATAAAGAAGCAAAAGAGATATAGAAGAACTTATGAAAAAGAATATAATCATCGCCCTGTTCCTATCAGCCACGGCAGTTTTGGTTACGGGCTGCTTCAGTGCCAAGGCCACTTCCGCAGCCGGGAGAGGCGGCGAGGTGGTAGGAGTTGGTGGAAAAGCTTTTTCCGAACCTACACCCTTTGGCATGGTTCGTGTGAATCGCGGTTACGTGAGGATGGGTATCGAAAAGCAGGACTCGCTGTGGGGAAAGAAGACCCCCGTAAAAGACATCTCCGTAGACGGTTTTTGGATGGATGCTACCGAGATAACCAATTCACAGTACAAGCAGTTTGTAAGCTGGGTGCGCGACAGTATTCTGCGTACCCGCTTGGCAGACCCGTCGTATGGTGGCGATGAGACCTACATGATTACTGAGGATAAGAACGGTGACCCCGTGAAGCCACACCTGAACTGGAAGAAGCGTCTGCCCCGCAAGCCTAACGAGGATGAGCAGCGCGCCATCGAGAGCTTGTATGTCACCAATCCCGTGACGGGCGAGAAACTGCTCGACTACACGCAGATGAACTATAGGTACGAGATATACGATTACACCACGGCCGCCCTACGTCGCAACCGACTGAACCCTAACGAGCGCGACCTGAACACCGATAACATGGTGAATCCTGACGAGGCGGTGATGATCAGTAAGGATACGGCCTATATCGACGACAATGGCCGCATCGTGCGCGAGACCATCAACCGTCCGCTCTCCGGCCCGTGGGATTTCCTCAACACTTACATCGTGAATATCTATCCAGACACCACATGTTGGGTGAACGATTTCCAGAACTCGGATAACGAGACTTACCTGCGCAACTATTTCTCCAATCCGGCCTACAACGACTATCCTGTGGTGGGTGTGACGTGGGAGCAGGCAAACGCTTTCTGCGCTTGGCGCACGGAGTATCTGCTCAGAGGATTGGGGCCTGAAGCGCGCTATGTGCAGCGCTACCGCCTGCCCACTGAGGCCGAATGGGAATATGCTGCACGTGGCAAGAGTCAGGCGGAATTCCCGTGGGAGAATCAGGATGTGGTCAATGGCAATGGCTGTTTCTATGCCAACTTTAAGCCCGATCGCGGTAACTATACTAAGGATGGCAATCTGATTACCAGTAAGGTAGGCAGCTATTCGGCCAATAGCAACGGCCTGTACGATATGGCGGGTAACGTAGCCGAATGGACCAGCACAATCTATACCGAGGCCGGCGTGGATGCGATGAATGACCTTAACCCGCAGTTAGACTATAAGGCTGCACTGGAAGATCCCTATAAACTAAAGAAGAAGAGTGTGCGCGGCGGCTCGTGGAAAGATCCTGAAAGCTATATCCGCTCGGCTTGGCGCACATGGGAATATCAGAACCAGCCCCGCTCGTATGTAGGCTTCCGCTGCGTGCGCTCTCTGGCCAACACAACAACAACTAAACAAAAAAAGAAATAAATCAGCATGGGCAATCATAGCAAATATAATCTGGTATATCGTCTGCAAAAGTGGATGGATACCGTTGACGGGCAGACATTCCTCAACTATGCGTATAGCTGGGGTGCATCGATCGTGATTTTGGGTGCCCTGTTCAAATTGACCCACCTCCCGGGCGCCAACCTGATGTTGTTTTTGGGTATGGGTACCGAGGTGTTTGTGTTCTTCATTTCGGCTTTTGACCGTCCTTTCGACAAGACGGCAGAGGGTCGCGAGATACCTACCCATGTCACCGAGGAGTACTTGGCCACCGGCACTTTCAGTTATTCCAAAGAGCAGGAAGAGAAGTCCGTCGACAGGGTGGAGGGCGTGTCGCCTTCTGTTTCGCAATCCCAGTTATCTCCGGTTGGAACCGCAGTGGGCACGGCAGGCGTTGCCCCAGTGCAGGCTAACTACGTACCGCAGATGTCGGCAGAGGATGCAGCAGCCCTCAATGAGGCGCAGGGCAGTTACGTGGATGAGCTGAAAGAACTGGTGGAGACCCTGAAGAAAGTGAATGAGCAGAGTGCCCGACTTACCCGTGACAGTGAGGAGATGGAAAACCTGAACCGTACGCTCACCGGTATCAGTAAGGTTTATGAGATGCAGCTCAAGGGTGCCAGTCAACAGATTGGAACTATCGATCAGATTAACGAGCAAACGCGCCGTATGGCTCAGCAGATCGATCAGCTGAATAAGATATACGCCCGTATGATTCAGGCCATGACAGTCAACATGCAGGTTGCTGCTCCGGGTGCCAATATTTCGGGCGATGCCGCGACCAAGGGGTAAGCAGGCACGCCCCGGATATAGGCTCATGGGGTGCATACCAATGACTTGAAAAGACGAATAAGTAATGGCAATAAAGAAAAGACCGGTATCTCCGCGCCAGAAGATGATCAACCTGATGTATATCGTCTTGCTGGCGATGCTGGCGTTGAATATCTCGACAGAGGTGCTCAACGGCTTCTCCGTCGTGGAGGAGAGCCTGAATCGCACCACCGTCAATGTATCGTTGGAGAACGAAGCCCTTTATGGCAACTTCAAAGACCAGATGAAAGCCAACCCCGAGAAGGTGCAGGCTTGGTTTGAGAAGGCCACGGAAGTGAAGAATATGAGTGATTCGCTCTATAACTTGGCACAGCAACTGAAGGTGGCCATCGTCAAGGAGGCCGACGGCGAGGACGGAGACGTGTTGAATATAGAAAATACTGACAATCTGGATGCGGCCGGCGAAGTGATGCTCGCGCCCATTTCGGGTAAGGGAAAGAAACTCTGCGATGCCATCAACACCTACCGCGAGCGCATTCTTGCTCACATTTCCGATGAGCGGCAGCGCAGGATCATCACCAGTAATCTTTCTACCGCCGTGCCCAAAAAGAGCAATACGCTGGGCAAGAACTGGCAGGAGTATATGTTCGAGAATATGCCTGTGGCTGCGGCTGTGACCTTATTGTCGAAGTTGCAGAACGATGTGCGCTATGCCGAGGGCGAAGTACTGCATACGTTAGTGTCGAATATTGACCTAAAGGATATCCGCGTGAACAAGGTAGAAGCCTTTGTCGTGCCCGAGAAAACCACGCTCTATCCGGGCGAACGCTTCATAGCCAACATCGTGATGGCGGCTGTCGATACCACCCGGCATCCCGAGATTTTCGTGAATGGCACTCGTATCAATACATCCAACGGACAATATAGTTTCATTGCAGGCGGCGTGGGCGACCACCAGTTCAACGGTTACATCATGACCCGCAACGGCAATGGCGATGCCATTCGTCGCGACTTCACGCAGAAATACAGTGTGATTCCTGTTCCGGGCGGTGCCACTGTGGCTGCCGATCTCATGAACGTGCTCTACGCGGGCTATCGCAATCCTGTCAGTGTGAGCGTTCCCGGCGTGCCGCAGAATGCCGTGTCTGTCACCATGAGTGGTGGTAGTCTTACCCCTACAGGTGCCGGCCGCTATGTGGCAGTGCCCTCGAAGGTGGGGACTGACGTAACTTTCCATGTGTCGGCAAGGGATGGCGGCAAGGTGCGCTCATTCCCTCCATTCTCATTCAGGGTGCGCAAACTGCCCGATCCGACGCCTTATATCGCTGTTGGGTCTGACCGTTTCAAGGGCGGCAACCTCACCAAGGCAGCTCTGATGGGTGTCAATGCGCTGAGCGCGGCCATCGACGACGGCATTCTCGACATCCAGTTCAATGTGCAAGGCTTTTCTGCCGTCTTCTATGACAATATGGGTAATGCCGTGCAGATGGCCTCGGCAGGTGCCAATTTCACTGAGAGCATGAAAGAACAGTTCCGTCGCTTGTCGCGCAATCGCCGTTTCTACATCACCGAAGTGAAGGCTGTGGGGCCTGATGGCATTACGCGTACACTGCCCGGAGCAATGGAGGTGAAGGTAAGGTAAATATAGAACGAATTATAGATAATATAATGAAAAGGATATTTTTGATAGTATTCATTGGTTGTTTGTGTCATTATGCCGTGGCTCAACCGCAGGCACGCCGTCAGGAACAGGCTGCTGTCGCACAGAAATCCAACAAGGATAACATGACGCAGCGTGCACAGATCTCCTTCCCCACTTCTGCTAAGATGGATGAAGATGTGGTGTGGCGGCGTGATATTTATCGCGACTTGAATCTGAACGAAGATGCTAATGCCGGGCTTTATTATCCCGTGGAGCCGCTCGGCACACAGATGAATCTCTTTACCTACATCTTTAAGTTGGTGATGCGCGGGCCGAATCATGGTGGTATTGCGGCCTATTACTATGATGTGAATACGGGTAACGAGCGATTCATCGAGTCGATGCGCGTCAAGCCCTTGAAGTTTCTTGACGATTATCATATTTATTACGAACGTACCGACCGTGGAGTGCACATCGAAGACAGCGACATTCCATCGGCTGAGGTAAAGGGTTACTTCGTGAAAGAGAGTGCTTATTATGATCAGGCCACTGCCACTTTCCACACCAAGGTGCAGGCCATCTGCCCCGTGATGTATCGGGAGGATGATTTCGGCGATGGTGTAACGAAGTATCCTCTGTTTTGGGTGAGCTATGACGAATTGGCTCCTTTCCTTGCCAAGCAGACCATTATGACCAGCAATCTCAACAATGCGGCCACGATGAGCATTGAAGATTACTTCACGACCAATGCCTATAAGGGTAAGATATATAAGACAACCAATATGCTCGGCCAGACTCTGGCACAAGTGGCCGGTGGTGATACCGCCCGTCTCTCGGCCGAACAACGCCGTATCGAGCACGACATTCAAGCTTTCGAGAAGAGTATGTGGGGTGATCAGGCGCGCAAGGATTCGCTCGATTCCATTGCCAAACTCGATAAGAAGCAGCTCAAGGCAGCAACCAAAACGCGCCGGAGCAGTGGAAGCACGGTGAAGACCAAGACACGTCGCAGCAGTGGTTCTTCTTCCTCCGGCAGTTCAGCACGTGTAACCGTGCGCCGTGAACGTCATTAAATCATTAACAATTATCAAAATCCAGAATCTATGAGAAAGTTTATTGCACTTATTGCGCTGGCTCTGACCATGGTCTTTGCACAGCAGGCAGACGCCCAAATCAAGTTCGGTTTGAAGGGCGGTCTCAACGTAACGAACATGAAATTCAGTAGTGACCTCATTAAATCTGACAACCGTGCAGGTTTTTATGTCGGTCCGACAGTGAAGTTCACTTTGCCTTTAATTGGTCTCGGTGTAGATGCTGCGGCGCTCTATGACCAGCGGTCGGCCGAGATTAAATCGACAGGCGAATCGCTCACGCAGAAGCAGATAGCTATTCCCATCAACCTCCGCTATAGCGTGGGCTTGGGCAGTATGGCGGATATATTCTTCTATGCCGGTCCGCAGTTCGGCTTCAACGTGGCTGGAGATTTGAAAGACATAAATTGGAAGTGGAAAGACTCCAACATCAGCGTGAATGTGGGCTTGGGTGTCACCCTTATCTCTCACCTTCAGGTCAATGCCAACTACAACATCGCGTGTGGCAAGACGGGTGAGTTCAATGCCGGAAGTGTATTCAGCGGTAGCTCTAAGTACAACGCTTGGCAGGTAGGTGTGGCCTACTATTTCTAATAAAAAGTCTTCGTTTAACAGTAAATATGGGCAGGCATCTTTATAGGAAGGTGCCTGCCCATATTCCAATTGGTAATTAGCTACTTCCCTAAAAAGCATATTTTTACGAAACGCGAAGGGTAATATTCAGAAAGACATGCAAAGAATATTCTTATACATAGCGCTTGCTTTGTTCTCCATTGGAGGAACAGCGCAGACATTTGCGGATATCAACCAATTCCGGCAGATGGCAGAACAGTTTGAAAGCTATGCCCACTTGGCGAAAGACAGCCTTGAAATACGAGATGTCGTAGAGCATCAGAAATACAGCTATTCGGCAAGGGATCTTACTGTTGAGGTAGGAGAGAAAGGCATGTGCGAAGCTACGGATGCATTTCTGATGAGGTCGCTCTCGTCGGCATTGGACGGGCAAGGGATTAAAATTCGTAATCCACGGGCAAATTACCAGCTTACAAACCTGCACGTCTATACCAATACGGAATTGTTTTTCGACCATATTATAGATGTGTACATGCTGTCTCTGTTCTCGTTGAGCAATAGGAAAGCGATGGCATTTATTCAATCTTTGAAGACCAAGGATTATATAATGTTCGATCCCATTATGGAAATGTCGCACACTTGTTATATGTTCTGGCATGGGGATAAACTTATCATGGCGTTTGTGCCAAACCGCTACGACTTTTTTAAGGAGGATGTAAGCGATAAGATTGTGGAGGTTACGAGGGCAGCTATAGATAAAGTCTTCCCATGAGTGCCTTCCTTCTGAGGGACTTGAAAAACTGTCGTTTATCTTGACAAAGACCCTCTGTAGATTTGCGTGTAGCAAAATTGAAAAACTTTTGCCCGAAATACGCGAAAATCAGAGGGGGTTACGTAAACCTCAAAGCATCAGTGAGTTATGCGCGAAAAGTAAGAATATGCCATAGATATTCATCTTTCCGC
>CAUTTP010000107.1:0-9255 GCA_963541305.1 uncultured Prevotella sp. | reverse complement strand
TTGAGATCGCACTGCGATTAGGCCGTTATCGCGATGCGAAAGCTATGCTATCGCAGAGCCGACACAAAATTTCCGACCTCCCGCGACCTGAATCTTGCCGAGCCACCCCGATTTTTCGCTCTAGAATGAACGAAAATCTGAACGAAAAAACTATAATGAATTCTTGACAGATGAGGGCAGAAATAGGGGGAGTGCATAAAGACGGAAAGAACACATATCCTTTTCTTGCACCCCTCCTGTCATCTCTGCATGCTTATTGTTTTAGCCTTTCTCCACTTTCACAATCTTGGTCTTGGGCTTCTCCTTGTTACGACGGTTGGTCACGGTCACCACAGATTGTGCCAAGTTGATGAAAGCCTGACCGGTCATGGTGTCGTAGTTGAGTGCGGCAGGCGTACCGGCATCACCGTTCTCGCAAATGCTCTGTACGATGGGGATCTGTGCCAGCAGCGGGCAGTCCATCTCTTTAGCAAGGTTTTTACAGCCCTCCTTGCCAAAGATGAAATATTTGTTTTCGGGCAGTTCGGCAGGCGTAAACCATGCCATGTTTTCCACCAGACCGAGGATGGGCACGTTCACTTTCTCATTGGTGTACATGTCTATGCCCTTGCGGGCGTCGGCAAGCGCCACCTTTTGCGGCGTCGACACGATGATAGCACCTGTGATGGCCAGTGATTGCAGGAGCGTGAGGTGGATGTCCGACGTACCCGGGGGAGTGTCAAGGATGAAGTAATCGAGTTCGCCCCAGTGGGCATCGGCGATGAGTTGTTTCAACGCGCCCGTGGCCATACCGCCGCGCCAGAGGGTGGCGGTGTCAGGATTGACGAAGAAACCGATGCTGAGCAGCTTTACGCCGTACTTCTCTACGGGCTCGATGAGTTGTCGGCCATCCACCTCCACGGCGTAGGGGCGCACATCTTCCACACCGAACATCTTGGGCATGGATGGGCCGAAGATGTCGGTATCGAGCAGTCCGACCTTGTAGCCGAGCTTTGCCAGTGCGATGGCAAGATTGGCCGACACGGTGCTCTTGCCCACGCCGCCCTTGCCGGAGCTCACAGCGATGATGTTTTTCACCTGTGGCAGCAGCTTCTCTACCTCGGGTCGGGGTGCCGACCTGAATTCGGTTTCTATCGTAACTTCTACATCTTTGCTCACGTGATAATGGATAGCAGCCTCTGCTGCCTTGACGGTCGATTTGAGGAAAGGGTCTGTTTCGCGCGGAAACAGTAGCACCACCGTCACCTTCATGCCGTCTATGCTTGGCTGATCGGCCAGCATTTCACTCTCTATCAGGTTTTTCTTCGTACCCGGATAGATCACTGTGGCCAGCGCGTCAGTAATCAATTTGGGATAAATTGTCATGATGTTTTTGAATTATATATATAATGTGTATTATGCAAAAATACCCAATAACGGTCTAAAATACAAATAAAAACTAAATAATTTCACCGTGACGACGGTTTTTGCTAACTTTGTGTGCACGACAACACCCCTCTTTTGGTCAACCCTACATTCAGAAAACAAATCGAATGAAAAAGCAAACACTGATATTGGCACTGTTGGTTCTCAGCTGTGCGACATCGGCAAAGGATTTCGCGTGGTATGCGGGCGGACAGCCATCTTATAGTATCCAGAAGGAGTATGGTGCCGTGGTGGATAAGGCGCTCCGCATGTTTGAGGCAGACATGCAGGCCGTAACAGGTCACCGTGCGGAGCAGAGGGAAGGTGCGAAAGTCGAGATTTATCAGTTGGACATGGTGAACAATAAAGAGATGAAGCTGCTCGACAGCTATCGGGTGCCCTATGTGCAGTTCATCACAAAGCGCGACGCCTATTGGATGGGTGTGCGTAAGAATCGCCTGATCATCGTGGGCGCCAATGGGCGCGGTACGGCTTACGGCGTGCTGGAGTTGTCTGCACTTGCCGGTGTGTCGCCTTGGGTGTGGTGGGGTGATGTGAAACCCGCGCGCAGACATGCCTTGACCTTTGACGACAGCAAGGACATCCTCTCTGCGCCAATGGTCGATTATCGGGGTATATCTATCAATCATGCTGACTGGAGCAACCTGTTGTGGAGTCAGCAAACGTTGGACAAGCATCGCAAAGGCAAGGGTTTTGGACCGCGCTACTACCATGCGCTTTTTGAATTGCTGCTTCGTCTCAAAGGCAACACGCTCTGCACGCCGCTCGATGAAGAGAATATGAGCTTCATGCACGATAAGGATTGTAAGGCGGTGGCAGATTCTTTCGACATCTGTATCGCTACGGGCTCGGATGAGAAGCTAAAGATTCATGAGCTCGGCGTGAAGGGACAGGTGGAAGTGGAGATGTCATGGATCGACGACAACTATGGTTACATGTCGCATCAGACTGTGACGGGGAACCGTAAGAAAACGCATCTGCAGGGTGCATACTATCATCTGAGTTATGCCGGAGAGCCGCACGATTATCTCTGGTTATCTGTCACGCAGCCCGGATTGATAGCCAACGAGATGCGCCGCGCATTTGCAGGTGGTGCCCGTACCCTGTGGGTGGCAGGACTTCACGACCCGAAGGTGTCGGCTTATGCGTTGAATATCTTCATGGATATGGCGTGGGATGTGAACAGTGTGAAGCCCAACGAGTCACAACGCTATCTTGCAGCTTGGCTCCGGCGGCAGTTTGGCGAGGTTGAAGGCAAACGGCTTGTATCCCCGATGCAGTCGTTCTATCGTCTGTGTGCCATCCGCCGGCCAGAGCTGATGGGGTGGAACAGAGTGGTAACCGATGGTAAGCACTCGCCCGTGAAGACCACACCCTTACGCGCCACAGAGTTCAATGCAGAGGAATTTGGTAACGAATTGGAGTGTTACTTGCAGGAATTTGAGCAAGTGAAGCGTCAGATTGATGGGGCAGAAAGTTCGATTCGTACGGATTTGAAGGATGCTTTCTTTGCCCATATCAAGTATCCCGTCTATGCGGCAGCAGCAATGGCGACCAAGATATTGGAGGCGCAGGAAGCCCGTCTCATCGCCCGCAAACAGAATTTCCATTGCGACGATGAGGCTTTGGAGTCGGCAGTGCGCAGCTGGAACGCCTATACGGAGATACAACAGCTCACCAGCGAATATAACAACGTGATGGCTAACGGAAAGTGGAAAGGCAATATGAGCATGTCGCCCCGTGATTTGGCGGTGTTCCAAGAGCCAATGCTCCCAGACAAACTGACTGCTGAGGAGATTAACAAATATGGTCATTACCGCCCTGAAGCTGCCAAACTGGATGCCGATGGGGCTATCGCGTTTAATGCCTACCGTTTCACTTCATCAGGCGAAGGCGCATACGGCATCGACATGTTGGGACATTCGGGACGTGCTATCAGCCTGCCCGTTGGCGCATCCCTCACCTATCGATTCTACGCAGGTGCCGGCAATGCCGTGCTTCGCACCGCCATCATTCCGATGCAAGCCGACAATGGTGAGCCCATCAGCTATTCGGTGAGTATCGACGGTCAGGCTCCCATCGTCTATACGCTAAGTAATAGCATCGGTTCTGAGCGTTGGGCGGAAAACGTGATGCGTGGGCAGGCAGTGCAATCTACCGATATTCGTCTCTACAGTGGCAATCATACGTTGGAGATTCGCGCCCTCTCCGATAATGTCATTGTAGACCAATGGATGATAGATTACGACAAAAACAGAAGATTCTACCGATTTCCTACGCGTAATTAGCGGGGGGAATCGGTCTTTTGGAAATGGAATAAGGATGTGACGTTGATGCGTTTTCAACAACTCTTCTTACTTCCCCGTATCCTTTTCGCTGCGCTTTGCACGGTGATAACTACGGTACTCGTCGAGCGGAATCTCTATGTCCGGCTCTACCAGTTTGCCTGTGCGGGGCAGATGAAAACGCATGTATTTGATGTTTAGCCCACGCTCGATCCACATCGATTCGTAGTAGGTCTGGATGGAGAGCAACGGAGAATCGGCAATGGCAGCAGGCGTGTCGTGATACAGGTCGGTCGTACTCACCTCTACAGGCAGTGCATTTTTCTCTGCCATATACTGTGTATAGGTGAACAGGAAGTTTGAATCGGTCTTCAGATGAATCAGTCCGCCATCTGCGAGAAACTTGCGATAGCGTTCCATGAAAAATGTAGAGGTGAGACGTTTACGGGCATTTTTCATCTGCGGATCAGAGAAAGTGAGCCAAATTTCCTGTATCTCATCCTCCGAGAAGAATCGCTCGATAATCTCAATGCTTGTTCTTAGGAATGCCACATTGGACAACTCTTGCTCCAAAGCCAGTTTGGCACCGGTCCACATACGTGCTCCTTTGATATCTACACCGATGAAATTGATGTTTGGGAAAAGTTTGCCCAGTCCGACAGTGTACTCTCCTTTGCCACAGCCCAGCTCCAAAACGATGGGGTTGTCGTTGTGAAAATAATCCTCGCACCATCGTCCTTTCATCGTGAACGGCACGTTCTCGACTACCGAGAACGGATACTCGAAGACGTTTCTCATCTCCTTCATCTCCGTAAACTTCGCTAATTTCCCTTTTCCCATGATTTATTTTTATTGCGGGTGAAATGCTCTTGCAGCCCTTTCCCATACTGTTTATGCGAGTGCAAAGGTAGAAAGAATAATCCATATCGCCAATATCGGTAGCCGAAAACGTTAGCATATCCGTCGGTAAGCAGTTTGGAGGATGGGCGGAACAATCCAATTTTCTCATGTTTTTACTTGCAGAAGTTCGAAAATATGAGTAAATTGGCGTCGCAAAACATACATTATGCCAGAGAAAGCCAACCAAGAAATCAATATCATTGTCGCCATGAGCCGTAGCAGGGCGATAGGCGTGGCAAACCGATTGCCATGGCATATCCCCGAGGATATGGCACGTTTCAGGTCGCTTACCGTGGGTCATACGGTCATCATGGGGCGCAGGACGTTCGAGTCGCTGCCCCACGGGGCGTTGCCCGGAAGGCGGAACATTGTGGTGAGCACCACACGTACGACCATTGAAGGCTGTGAGGTGGTGTCGTCACCGGCCGAGGCTTTGGCGCTGTGCAAGGGCAAAGTCTTTGTGATGGGCGGTGCGCAGCTCTATGCCGCTATGCTTCCCGTGACCATGCGAATCTACCTGACGTTGGTGGAGGAAGACCCGCAGGAGGCGGATACCTATTTTCCTGCTCTCGACAAGCAGATATGGGAACAAACAAAAAAGGAAAAGCACGAAGGCTTTTCCTTTATAGAATATGTCCGAAAGGACGAGTTGACACGTTAAATATCAATGTTTTCTTCGTCGTCTCCCTCACCTTCCTCTATCATTTCATCGAGGATAGGGAGCTGGCGGTCAATCACTGCGTTGAAGCTTACGATAGTCTCACTGCGTGACAAACCGAGCGGCTGCAACTTGCCGTGAATGATATTGAGCAGGTGATGATTGTTCCTTGCGTAAATCTTGATAAACATATCGTACCCCCCCGTGGTGTAGTGGCACTCGGTTACCTCGGGAATATTGCGCAACTTCTCTACCACTACGTCGAAACTCTCGGGGTCTTTGAGGTATAATCCCACATAGGCGCATGTTTCAAACCCTATTTTCTCAGGATCGATGATAAACTCAGAGCCTTTAAGAATGCCCAAACTTGTGAGTTTCTGTATGCGCTGGTGGATGGCTGCTCCGCTTACGTTGCATGCGCGTGCTACCTCCAAGAAAGGAATGCGGGCATCCTCAGAGATAAGTTTTAGAATCTTCTTGTCTAATCTATCTAATGTATGACGTGCCATTTTTCTGATGTTTAATTGGTTGCAAAGTTACAAATTTTAAATTAAAAGTGCAATATTCTACCCTATTTTTATATCGGATTGATACAAAAATCCTAATTTATAACCTAAATAATAAGGGAGAGCAGATGTTCGCGCTTCCATTTAATCATGTGGGAGCGGGGGGCGGATGTTCACTTCTTTTCCACTGCCGAATAGCTGATGCGTGTGGCTTTGGCTTGTCGTAGAGCCTGCTTCACGTCGGTGATGATACCCATCGGCGTGTCCTTATCGGCCTTGATCGAGATAGTCATCCGCGGCTGGTCTTCGGGCAACATACGTTTGCGTTCCGCCACGATATAATCTGTTACATCCCCTGCTGAGGCGAATTTGTCGTTTAGCTGGATGCGCATGGCGGCGCCTGCTGTTTGCTGAGGATTGGTTGTGGGGCGGCCGATGTAGATATAACTCACCGCCGTCTTCTTGGTCAGACGGGTCAGCTCGGTGCCTTGCGGCGTACGATATTGCACTTTGACCGCCACTTTCTGCATGTGAGTGACAATCATAAAGAAGAAGAGTACGGTAAAAATCAGGTCGGGTAGGGAGGCAGTGTTAAGCCCCGGAACCTCATGCGACCGCCTATGGAATATGCTCATGGCTGTCCTCCTCTCTCTGCTTCTGCGGTGGTGGAGCGTGCCATTGTCTGCGGATTATACTGTTCGGCGATGCGCTGCGGGCACTCTTCTATCACCTTTTGGCGCTGATCGTCGGAGAGACGGGCGTAATCTTGCTTGTAGAGACGCCGGGATGTGGCTTGCCGCAGTTGTTTATAGGCTGCTACAAGCTCGTTTTGCAAATGGAAATAACTGTCATAACTCGCCTCGGGAGCAGCATCCACGGTAATGATATGGCGCTTGCCCACCTGCGTGACAAACCGTATCACCCGGCTGCGCAACCCTGACATGTCGGCCGGCTGGCCGTTCACGAGCAGCCGATTGTCTTCCGTGAGGCGTAAAGCCAGCACTGTACCCTTAGCCACAACAGTCTCTTGCTGCTCCTGCTTGTCGGCCAGAGGAAGCTGGCGGGGCAGTCCCTTGTCGATGTCCATGTTGGTCGTGACAAGGAAGAATATCAACAGCATGAACGAGATGTCGGCCGTTGAAGTGGTGTTGAGTGCGGGCACCCGCTGTCGGTGGCGTTTTATAATCATTTGCGGCGGTAATATCGGGTAGAACCGAAGATGACGGCGGCAACGGCTGCGAGCATCATCAGCAGTGAAGTATAGATGAGCATGTCGGAGGTTTTGAGCCAGAAGGTGTCGGCATACTTGACACCATTGATGGTCATCTCGCTCGAAGAGCCCAAGAGGAATGTGCCGATGAGCAGCAGCATGGTGCCGAAGACCAGTCCGTAGCCAATCTTCTTCACGGGCACGCCGTTATCCAAACTCTCGCCCTTGCCTCTCACCTTGAGGGCATGCCCCGCTGCCCACAGGGTGAAAGCGATGGCACATACGAGCAGCACCTCCATAAGCATCATCACCGCATCGGTAAACAAGGGGGCGACGAAGTTAGGATTATCGGCAAAGGGACGGTCGAAACCGACTAACCAGAACAATGCAAAGATAACGACGGCAATGGCTATCAGCACGTAGAGCACACGCGACGACAGTTGCTCAGCAGTCCAATTCTTCCAGCGGTTCATCTTTTTCGGGGCTTATTTGGATAACTTGTACTTCATGATGGAATCGAGCAATGTGATGGCCGACTCCTCCATCTGGGCTGTGAGATGCTCGATTTTCGAGAGGATATAATTGTAAAATATCTGCAGGATCAGCGCCACGATGATACCGAAGATGGTGGTGATGAGCGCCACTTTCATGCCTGATGCCACGATGGTAGGGCTGATATCGCCTACCGATTGTATCTGGTCGAATGCCATTACCATGCCAATTACCGTGCCGAGAAATCCGAGCGATGGTGCCATAGCGATGAACAGCGTGATCCATGAGCACCCTTTCTCCAGATTAGCGCTCTGCACAGCACCGTAGCTTGCCACCGACCGCTCTACGTTGTCGATGCTCTCGCCGATGCGTTCCAGACCTTGATAGCATATCGAGGCCACGGGGCCACGCGTATCCCGGCACTGTGTCTTAGCGCCCTCGATGTCGCCCGCCATGATCTTGGCATCAAGATCTTTCATGAATTTCTTGGCATTGATCTCCGACAGGCTCAGGTAAATGATGCGCTCGATGCAGAATGCCAAGCCCAGCACGAGGGCAAGCGCCACAAGCGACATGAAAGCGGCATTACCCTCGACAAACTTTGTCTTCAGTGCCTTGTGGAAAGACTGGCTTTCCGCGGGTGCCTCCAGCGGGTCGGCATAGGCGCTCGGGTCGTCAAGCAATTGTTCATTAGCCGCACTGTCCATCTCTTCCGCTTCGTCGAGGCTGTCTGCCCGTACGGTAGTTGTGGCGTGCGTGGCTGTGGGGTGTGCTGTGGCCTTCGTGTCGGGTGCGCCCTGTGCCGACACAATCGCACTGCTGATAAAGAATAAGGTGAGGATGGTGAGACGTGTAATCAAGTGTTTCATCTCTGGGTGGGGATTATTCTTGTATGTGTAAAAATCAATCTTCGATGTGCGGAAAGCGGCAGCCTTGCCGGCAGACCGCGGTCGGTCGCTTTTTCTGCTCGTGCGTCCACGGCTGTCGCGGACGGTGAGTTGCAATAGTACAAAGGTATATATTTCCCCATGACTATCCAAGAATATGAATTATAATTAAGTTTAAAATATTGCTGTCCGGTAAAAAAAAATATGATTTCGGTCTAAATGCTTAAATTACAAGGCTCTGCGATAAAACACAGGTCGTATAGGTAACGATTTAGAAATGAGCGAAGTGCACTGATACACAATATTTTGAATAGCCAAAGAACGCTCACTATTTCACTTACAAAGATAACCCTTTTCGAGGAAAAGTGAGCGTTTTTCATGTTTTTCTTCTTGTCAGTGAAAGAAAAAAGCGATTATAGTCGTTGTGAGCGGTTACGATGAATGAGCTGTTGCCGTACTCGTATCGCCACCTGCTTTTGGTGCATCTTTACTACGGTGCCATCATAGAAGCCATCTTGCGGAGCATCAAACAAATATTGCACAAAAGAGGTAGAAGCTATTAAAGAATCTCTGGATAAAACTTAGCTCCTCTTCATAGACCTTGATTTCTCGTTGTTGTTCTGAGATTGTTTTGTCTTTTCCCTTGATGGTATCCTATAAGAGAATCACCTTCCTACGGATTTCGTTCTTCTCCTTCTCTTTGAGGGGCGTTATTGTCCTACCTTCTTTCTCTAATTCCGTAATACGCTCAAGTTCAGCGTTTCCAAAGAACGAGTAGATTGTTCCTTCTACTCGCAGTTTACTTAATGCTTTTATACGTAATTACATTTTCTCTAAACCCGTTGGTTGAATTAATTTGATAAGTCATTACAGATGAAAAAGTTGCACATAT
>CAUTTP010000106.1:0-9464 GCA_963541305.1 uncultured Prevotella sp. | reverse complement strand
CGGTGTACGTGTGTACGACGTTCGGTGTACGTGTGTACGACGTACGAGATATGCGGGCGATAGAGCCGTATGAGGCGGTCACAACGATAATAGAGAATCACCGTTCCTGCCACAACGAGGCATGGACACGTCGGAAAGACTGACACACCATCAAAGAAACTGACCTGTGGAAGCCCCCCTGTATTGCACCGTCTTATATATTTTTACGCAAATCTTGCCCTGAATTCTAAATATATTACCTAAATTTGCCATAGAAATCATTCTGCCGTGATATGGGAAATACTATCATCTAACAACGCTTAAAAAATCTTGCTTTATAATGTACAAAATATATTCTTTAATCCTCTTCATGCGGGCTGCGCTCCATGCGCAGGCTCAAAAGATTGTCTATACATCAGACACGTCCGCCATCAAGGTTGCCATACCTGAGCAGAATGCCGATGGGCAGAAAATCATTGCAACGGTATTATACGAATATCTAAAGAATAACATGTTTAAACCACTTATCGCTGTTGCACTCCTTGCCCTTTGCAGCAACCCCCTCTTGGCAGAAAACTGGCCTGACGGCACGAAGATGGATGCATGGTTCAGCAACACCAAGAAGGTAGACGTAACGTCGCTCGGCACACAGTATGTTATCACGGATTATGGTGTAAAGAATGACTCCGATCTGGTACAGACGGAAGCCATTCAGGCTGTCATCGACAAGGCGGCCGCACAGGGTGGCGGCGTCATCGTCATTCCGAGGGGCACTTACCTGACGGGCTCCCTGTTTTTCAAGCCCAACACCCATTTGCACCTCTTGAAAGACAGCAAGTTGAAGGGTTCAGACCGTATCGCCAACTTTAAGATGCTGGAGACCCGCATCGAAGGTGAGACCTGCAAGTATTTTGCCGCCGTGATCAACAGTGATAAAAACGAAGGCTTCACCATCACCGGACAGGGAACCATTGACGGCAACGGTTATAACTATTGGGATGAGTTCTGGATTCGCCGTAAGTGGAACAGGGAATGCACCAACAAGGATGCGCAACGCCCGCGTTTGGTCTATATCTCCAACAGCAGCAACGTTACTGTGCAGGACGTGCACCTGATCAACAGCCCATTTTGGACCAACCACATCTACAATTCTGACCATGTGCGCTTTCTCGACTGTTATATCTATGCGCCTACATCGGGCATGAAGGCTCCGAGTTCGGATGCCATCGACATCGATAAGTGTCACGACATATTGATTGACGGATGTTACATGAATGTGAACGATGACGCCGTAGTGCTGAAAGGCGGCAAGGGAACCTACGCCGACACAATGAGCGTGAATGGACCCGTGGAGCGTGTGCTCATTCAGAACTGCACTTACGACACCGTGCATAGCATGCTGACGTTAGGGTCGGAGAGCTTGCACGACCGTAACATCATTCTTCGCCATTGCACCAGCGAAAATGCCAATCGTGTGGTATGGCTCAAGATGCGCCCCGACACCCCCCAGCACTATGAGTATGTCACTGTGGAAGGTATCGAAGGCAAGACCGGTAGTTTCCTCGTTGTGCGTCCGTGGACCCAATTTTTCAAGCCTCAGGATAGAAAGGACATGCCGAAGTCGGTCGGTCATCATATCAAGATTAAGGATATAAAGATGGATTGCCAAAACTTCTTCGATGTGGGCATGAGCGACAAGTATGACCTGCACGATTTCATCTTCGAGAATATCAATATTAACGATGTGAAGAATGCTTTTGACAAGAACACGATTCCCAATACTCAGGTAAAGAATGTGAGAATTAATGGAAGATAGGAACAGCAAAGGCTATCATCCGTCAGGGATGATAGCCTTTGCTGCTGTTATCAAGCAAGTATGTTGTTAACCTTCCAATATTTTAGAAAGGCAGATCGTCACCGCTTTCCTGCGAGCCCTCCACATTCAAAGGGTCGGCAGCTGTCTGCCCTGCAACAGGAGCTGCGCTAAAGGAAGCGCCCGGGTCAGAAACCTGTGTACCCGTATTTACCGAGTTAGGATCAACGTGATCTACGCGGAATGCATTGATATCATTAAAATATCTGTCCTGCCATGGGCGGGCATTGATATCCAGCCACACATGAACGGTATCGCCCTGATGGATGTTGAACTGCTCCAACTTGTCAGCTCCAAACACACGGAACAGACAGGCACGAGGATATTGGTCCTTAGTCTGAATCACAAATTCCTGCGACTTCCAAGAGTTTCCGGTTTTGTTAGACACGCCCTCTTTTGCAGGATACTCCTTGATGATTACACCTTCTACTTCTATTCCCTGTAATGCCATTTTCGTTTATTTTATTTGGATTATAATAAATTTTACCTTGCGAAATTAAGCATTTTATGAGTAAAAAGCAAACTTTACTATCATAAAAAATAAAAAAAATCGAAAAATATAACATCATCAATAGTAATTCCTCTTTAATTTTACTATCTTTGTAAAACAATAAAGCAAAAGCAAAAATAAAACAATATACTCATGAGATTTACTTTATCAAGCTCGGTGCTTAACAACCGCTTACAGACTTTATCCAAGGTCATCAATAGTAAAAACTCCCTGCCTATCCTTGAGAGTTTTCTCTTTCAGGTACACAATGGACAGATTACGATTACCGTCTCGGATAGCGAAAATGTCATGCAAACTACACTCGCTCTCGACGAATCGGACATGAACGGAAACTTTGCCGTGCCAAATCACACCATTCTTGACGCCGTAAAAGAATTGCCTGAGCAACCTTTGACATTTGATGTTAACCTCAATACGTATGAGGTGACGGTGGCTTATCAGAACGGACAATATCACTTCTCGGCACAAAATGCTGACGAATATCCTCACTATGAGCCCTTGACTGATGATGTTCATGTCATTACCATCGATTCTACGGTGCTCTGCAACAATATCAATCGCACTCTCTTTGCAACCGACAACAATGAGATTCGTCCCGTAATGAACGGTATCTACTTTGACCTTACACCCGACAGTCTTGCCTTTGTGGCCAGTGATGGGCATAAGCTCGTACGTTGTCGCAACTATAACATTAAGAGCGAGGCTCCTGCTTCATTCATCCTGCCCAAGAAACCTGCCACATTGTTGAAGAACACATTGGCTAAGGAAAGCGGTGATGTGGTGATCAAGTTCAACAGCCGTGCTGCCGAGATTCGCTATTCTGACGGCATGCTCTCATGCCGATTGATTGAAGGCATGTTCCCTAACTACAATGCTGCCATACCAAAGGATAACCCCAATGAAGTGGTGATGGATCGTAAGACCCTCTTGAGCGCTATTCGCCGCATTCTTCCCTTTGCCAGCATGAGCAGCCAGCTCATTCGTTTCCGTTTAGATGCAAGTGGGCTGGAGCTTTCATCAGAGGATTTGGACTTTGCTACCAGCGCTAAGGAGAAACTCGTTTGCGACTACAACGGTCAGTCACTACAGATAGGATTCCGTGGAGATTTCCTTACCGAGATTCTCAATTCGCTCGATACCGATGAAATCAAAATACAGTTAGGTGATCCCAGTCGCGCCGGCATCATCGTACCGACTACACAGCCGGAGAACGAAGATGTGCTGATGTTGATTATGCCTCTCTTGCTTAACGATTAAAGATAAGCATGAAACTCAACCTTACAAAGCCTTTAGTCGTCTTCGATTTGGAGACGACGGGGCTGGATTTAGTCAATGACCGGATCATCCAAATATCCTACATTAAGGTATTGCCCAACAACGAAGAAACCCATCATAACATCTTTGTGAATCCGGAAAAGCCCATTCCCTCATTGGTGCAGGAATTGACCGGCATTACAGAGGAAACGGTAAAAGATGCACCTACTTTCAAGCAGCTGGCTAAGGAATTGGCTGAGCAGTTTGTGGGATGTGACTTTGCGGGCTTCAACTCCAATCGTTTCGACATCCCTATGTTGGCCGAAGAGTTTTTGCGTGCAGGCGTAGACTTTGATTTTTCACGATGCCGGCTGATTGATGCACAGACCATTTTTCATAAGATGGAACAGCGCAATCTTGCAGCAGCCTATAAGTTCTATACCGGCAACAAGATGGAGGACGACTTCCAAGCCCATCGTGCTGATCAAGACGCCGAAGCAACCTATCGTGTGTTACAGGGTCAGCTCGACCGCTACGACCCACGGACGGCAGAGGAGCCATCGCGTGCCTTGCCCAACGACATGGACGCTCTGGCTGAATTTTCACGCAATAATGACAATGTTGACTTCGCCGGCCGCATTGTTTGGCAGGATATGAAAGATGGCAATGGGCAAGTTATCCTCGACTGTGACGGCAAACCACGCCGTCAGGAAGTGTTCAACTTCGGTAAATATAAGAATTGGGTCGTGACCGAAGTGCTTCGTCGCGACCCGGGTTACTACAGTTGGATGCTGTCATCCGACTTCACGCTCAACACCAAGCAGGTGCTTACCCGAATCCGCCTGCGTGAAGCGAAATTGAACCAAAATATGAAATAAAGCATCCGCCAATCTCCCAAGCCTATGCGAATACGCTCGCTCTTCATCGCCATTTGCATCTGTATGGCATCATTTCCATCGGCTTCTGCTCAAGAACTTGATGCGAAAATCACTGTCAATCATAGTCAGGTGCAGGGCACGGACGTTGCCGTCTTTGAAAGTTTGCAGCGTAATCTACAGCAGTTTGTCAACGACCGGCAATGGACCAACCTGCAATTCCAGAAGAATGAGCGTATTTCATGTAACTTCAACATCACGGTTACTGCCTATAATTCTGAAACGGGAATCTTCACTTGTAAGGCTCTCATACAAGCCAATAGGCCGGTATACAACTCTGCTTACACCACCATTATATATAATAACACCGACAATGACTTCAATTTTCAGTTCTCGCAGTTCGACCAATTGGATTGGAATGAAGAGGTGATCGATAATCAGCTGACAGCCCTATTCGGTTATTATGCTCTACTGATCATCGGTATTGACCTTGACACATTCTCTCCGATGGGTGGCGAGGACGTGTTGCAGCGATGCATGAACCTCACCAATAATGCGCAGAACCTTGATTTCAGCGGTTGGAAATCGTTTGATAACGATCGCAATCGTTTTGCCATTATCAATGGTTATCTTGAGGGAGCCATGCGACCTTTCCGTCAGTTGCAGTATGATTATTACCGTAAGGGGCTGGACGAGATGGCCAATAATGCAGAACGCGGACGCACAGAAATCACTACAGCCATAGAGAACGACTTGAAAAAATGTCATGAGGATCGCCCTTCCAGCATGCTCCCGCAGATCTGGACAGACTATAAACGCGACGAACTGGCTAATATTTATAAAGGTAAAGGCACACAAAAGGAGAAGGAAACAGTTTATGACATCCTCTTTTCCATCAATGCTTCCCTAAACAACGCGTGGGAACTAATCAAGCAATAGATTCATGCTCAAACAACTTTACGTCAAGAACTTTACGCTCATTGATGAGCTTAACATAGACTTCAAGCCGGGATTTTCTGTCATCACCGGAGAGACGGGGGCCGGAAAAAGCATTATCTTGGGTGCTCTCCATCTCTTGTTAGGCCAGCGTGCCGACAGCAAGCAGATTAAGGCCGGTAGTGCAAAGTGTGTGGTAGAAGCCCATTTTGACCTCTCTCATTACGACATGGAAGCCTTTTTCGAGGAGAATGAGATCGACCATGACCCTTCCGACTGTATCATCCGACGTGAAGTGGGTGCCAATGGCAAGAGCAGGGCTTTCATCAACGATACGCCCGTAGCACTTACTGTGATGAGGGATTTGGGCGAGCAATTGGTTGACATACACAGCCAACATCAGAATCTGTTGCTCCAGAAAGAGGATTTTCAGTTGAATGTGGTCGATACAATAGCGGCCAACAGCAAGCAACGGGAGGCCTACACCAAGGCTTACCGATATTATTGTGAGGCACAGCGTGACCTCCTCGACTTCGAAAAGCAGTGCAACAAAAGTCGGGAGAATGAAGAATTTTTGCGCTTCCGTCATGCCGAACTGGACAAAGCAAACCTCGTTGAGGGCGAGCAGACAGAACTGGAGCAACAGACGCAGATACTTAGTCATGTGGAAGAGATCAAGAGTGCGCTCTACGAAGCATCGGCTTCTCTTTCCGGAGATGAGGGGGGAGCCATGCAACAACTCAAGCATGCCACCGAGCAAATCAACAATATAGCTGACGTTTATACTGAAATAAAAGATATAGCTGAACGACTGGACAGTTCCTACATCGAACTAAAAGATATCTCCGGCGAGATTGAAAACCGATTGGAAAACGTTGATTTTGACCCGCAGCAGTTGCAGTCACTCAATGACAGGTTAGACCTGATATACAACTTGGAACAGAAATTTCATGTTTCCACAGTGGAAGAGCTGATTGCCGAGCGCGAAAATATAAAGCAGGAACTAAGTCATATTGATAGCGGCGAAGAGCAATTGGAACAACTTCAAGTAGCCGTTAACAAGGCTTATACTGCTTGTATGGACTTGGCAGGCAAGCTCAGCGATACCCGTAAAAAAGCGGCAATCAGAGTTGAAGATGAGATGAGGAAACGATTGGCGCCACTTGGCATACCTAACGTTCGATTTTCTATTGACTTTTCCCTCAAAGATTGTTCGCCGTCGGGCATTGATAAGGTTTCGTTTCTGTTCAGTGCCAATAGTAGCACACCGCTCCAGCCAGTCAGTTTGGTGGCTTCGGGCGGCGAAATCTCCCGCGTGATGCTCTCACTTAAAGCCATGATCAGTGGTGCCGTAAAACTGCCAACCATCGTTTTCGACGAGATTGACACGGGTGTTAGTGGACGAGTGGCAGAGAAGATGGCACAAATTATGAGGGAGATGGGGCAAAACAATCGTCAGGTTATCTCCATCACCCATTTGCCACAGATTGCGGCATTAGGCTCAACGCATTACAAGGTGAACAAAGAAGAAACGTCTCAAGGTACCGTAAGCCGCATGACGATGCTCACAGAAGAAGACCGAGTGAAGGAAATTGCACAGATGCTCAGTGGCAGCGACATATCGGATGCCGCCATAGAGAATGCTCGTACACTGCTCAAGAATGCAGAAAAGGGCTCTCCTGCCTAAGTTTTTCAATAACAGACAATCATCTTTTATTATACATAAACCAAATGAATAAGCTCTCCATATCGTTCCTCACGCTGTTTCTCTTTATCAGTATCACCGCACATACCCAACCCTCTGCGGTGAAGAAAGCAGCTCAAAGTGTGTTCACCCTCACCACATTCAAGGCTGACGGCAGCATTCACAGCTCTACCAAAGGTGTCTTTGCAGGCAAAGCTGGAGAAGGAATTGCCATGTGGTATCCATTCAACGGAGCCTCCAGAGCTGTGGTCATCGATGCCAAGGGTAAACAGCATGAGGTAGATGCGATTCTGGGAATATCCGAACTTTACAATCTCTGTAGCTTCCGCATCAAGGATAGCGACGTGCAACCGGTAGCCATCACAACGTCGGCTACAGCAGCTACATCGGTCTATATGGTGGGTTATGATCTCAAAAACCCTCACATCAAGAAGCTCATACCGCAACGCTCGGAGAAATTTATGACTTCCAATAACTATTATGTATTTGATGATAACGATATTTCCAATACAGATCTGGGGTGTCCCATCTTCAACGAGAGCGGGCAGCTGCTGGGCATTGTGCAGCGTTCAGACCATGGCGGGCAGGCATATTCTGCCGATGCACGCCTCGTCAACAGCTTCACCATATCTGGCATGGATATCAACAATCAGACTTTCCGCGCCACAGGCCTACGTGTTGCCCTGCCTACCGATGAGCAGCAAGCGTCACTCATGCTCATGCTTGCCGCACAGCAAGACAGTGTGAGGTATGCGGCATACATAGACGATTTCATCAAACAGTTTCCCACTGCCACCGAAGGCTATAATGCCCGTGCCGCCCAATATGTCAGCCAACGAAAACTCGCTCTTGCCGATGCGGTCTTGGAGCAAGGCGTGAAGCAAGCCGCAAAGAAAGACGAGGCATACTACAACTATTCCAAAGCCATGTATCAGGCAAGTATATATGATGTGGACACTACCTACACTGATTGGAACCTCTCCAAGGCACTTACATTGGCAGAGAGCGCCGAAAAGGTTAATCCTCTCCCTCTCTACAGGCATCAGCAGGCACAGATTATCTATTCGCAAGGCAACTATCAGCGTGCACTCGATATCTTCACCGCATTGCAAAGCACGGAATTCGGCAAGAACGGTGAGGTGTACTATGAAGCAGCCCTATGCAAGACCATGCTCAAGGCACCGCAATCGGAAATCATGGCTCTGCTCGACCGGGCTGTGACTGTGCAAGATGGCGCAGTTGCCGCCCCATACATCCTTGCGCGAGGTAAAGCCTACGATGCTGCAGGAGAATATCGGAAGGCATTTGCCGACTATCTGAAGTACGACACATTGATGAATAACCGTGGCACACACGACTTCTATTATCTCAAGTTCAAATGTGAGGAGAAACTTCACCAGTATCAGCTTGCACTCAATGATATTGCACATGCCGTTGTGCTCAATCGCTACGAACCCACCTATTATGCCGAAATGGCCAGTCTGCAGCTTCGCGTGAACAAGCCCGAGGATGCCATCAAGACCTGCGATATTGCCCTTCAGCTCACACAAGAGTATGCCGACCTTTATATCATCAAGGGCATTGCTCTTTGCGAAACCAAGCAAAAACAAGAAGGATTGGAAGCCCTGCAACGTGCCCGGACACTGGGCGATGAGCGGGCAGAAGCACTGATTGCGAAATACAAGAAATAAGATCATTTTGGCGAAATAAAGTATTTAATATATTTGGCCTTTCAAAAAAAATGATATACCTTTGCATCCGCAGTCGCCGATATGGCTCAGTTGGTAGAGCAACGCATTCGTAATGCGTGGGTCGGGGGTTCGAGTCCCCCTATCGGCTCAAAAGAATTTGATGTTCTATGTGCCCTGAAATCTAAGGGCAAGTTTTTGTTGCGGGATTAGCACATCGGTAGTGCACGGGCTTCCCAAGCCTGGGAGGCGGGTTCGATTCCCGTATCCCGCTCCAGTTATAAAATGCAAATCATATTCCTCTGTGGAATGAATGATTTGCATTTTTTCTTGTATATCGTTTATCCTAAGCTACACAGCGCTATCATTGGCTGGACATGACAATATAGCTCCGATTATTCGGAATTATTCTTACAAACACCCTCTGTAGAATCGCGTGTAGCAAAATTGAAAAACTTTTGTCCGAAATACGCGAAAATCAGAGGGGGTTACGTAAACCTCAAAGCATCAGTGAGTTATATGCAAAAAGTAAGAATATGCCATAGATATTCATCTTTTCGTCTTGCGATAGCACCCTTTTCGCATCGCGAAAGTACCGTTATCGCATCGCGAGAACATTGAGATCGCACTGCGATTAGGCCGT
>CAUTTP010000105.1:0-9538 GCA_963541305.1 uncultured Prevotella sp. | reverse complement strand
GAAAGCACCCTTATCGCGATGCGAGAACATTGAGATCGCGGTGCGATTAGGCCGTTATCGCAACGCGAAAGCATAGCTATCGCGAGGTCGGCACAAATTTTTCGACCTTCCGTGACCGGAATCTTGCCCAACCACCCCGATTTTTCGCTCTAGAATGAACAAAAATCTGAACGAAAAAACTGTAATGAATTCTTGACAAATTTTGGGGGAGAGAGGAGAGAGGAGAGAGAACACTTTTGCGGATGTTTAGACTGTACATCCGCCAGACATTTGTCTTTAACTCCTTAGCGAGCGATAACTCCCTTTAACTCCTCTAACTCCCTTTAACTCCTCTAACTCCTTAGACCCTTTAACTCCTCAAAAAACCTACATGCACGCCACAGTCAACCCCGCCATCACGATGCTGACCATCGACATGAGCTTGATGAGGATGTTAAGGCTCGGTCCGGAGGTGTCTTTGAAAGGGTCACCCACCGTATCGCCCACAACGGTAGCCTTATGGCAGGCTGAACCCTTGCCGCCATAGTTGCCTTCCTCCACATATTTCTTTGCGTTATCCCATGCTCCACCGGCATTCGCCATAAATACGGCGAGAGTGAAACCGGCTGCCAGTCCGCCCACGAGGAGACCTAACACACCTGCCACACCCAGCACCGTGCCCACGACTATCGGGATAACGATGGCCAGCAGCGAGGGGAAAATCATCTCCCGCTGTGCGCTGCGTGTGGAGATTTCCACACAACGACCGTAGTCGGGCGAACCTGTGCCTTCGAGTATTCCCTTGATTTCACGGAACTGTCGGCGTACCTCCTCTACCATTGCGCCTGCCGCACGCCCCACGGCACCCATCGTGAGACCGCAGAAGAGGAACGACGCCATGGCACCGATAAAAGCACCTACGAGTACCCGCGGATTCATCAGGTTCACTTGGAAGAAATTCATGAAGTCGGGTATCGTGGCTTGATCGGCGGTGATGGCATTGCCTGCCACATCGGTCATCATCTCGCCCACACGCTGCATGGCTATCTTCACCTCTTCTATATAAGAGGCCAGCAGAGCCAATCCCGTGAGTGCGGCGGAGCCGATGGCAAAGCCCTTGCCGGTGGCAGCAGTGGTGTTGCCCAAAGCATCGAGGGCATCGGTGCGATGACGCACCTCCTCGCCCAGCTCGCTCATCTCGGCGTTGCCGCCCGCATTGTCGGCAATCGGTCCGTAGGCATCGGTGGCCAGCGTAATGCCAAGCGTAGAGAGCATGCCCACGGCAGCGATACCAATGCCATAGAGACCGGTCTGAATGCTGTGTGCACTCATGCTCATATCGAAACCGTTGGCACAAAGAAAGCTCAACATAATGGCCACGGAGATGGTGAGCACAGGCACGCAGGTGGAGATCATGCCCGTGCCGATGCCCTTGATGATGACCGTGGCGGCACCCGTCTGCGATGCCTCCGCAATGGCCTGCGTGGGTTTATAGCTCTGTGAGGTGTAGTATTCGGTGGCTTGCCCGATGATCACTCCTGCCGCCAGTCCGCTGATTACCGAGAAGCTCACGCCCACCCAGTTGTCAATGCCGAGCAGATAGAGTATGACAAAAGTGGCGATGGCGATAAGCACGGCAGCGGTGTTGGTACCCATACCGAGCGAACGGAGCAGGTCTTTCATCCCCGCACCCTCTTTGGTGCGTACCATGAAGATGCCGATGAGACTGAGGAATACGCCTACCGAAGCAATGAGCATGGGTGCGATGACAGCACGCAGCTGCATGTCGCCTGCCGCGCCGGCAAAGGCTGTGGCGCCGAGGGCTGCCGTGCTGAGGATAGAGCCGCAATAGCTCTCGTACAGGTCGGCACCCATGCCGGCCACGTCGCCCACATTGTCGCCCACATTGTCGGCAATGGTGGCTGGGTTGCGCGGATCGTCCTCGGGAATATCGGCCTCCACTTTACCCACGAGATCGGCACCCACGTCGGCTGCCTTAGTGTAGATGCCGCCACCCACACGGGCAAACAGTGCCTGCGTAGAGGCACCCATGCCAAAGGTGAGCATGGTGGTGGTGATGGTGATCAGGGCTGCGTCATCACCCTGATAGAAAGCATTGAGAACGAGGAACCATATAGCGATGTCGAGCAATCCTAAGCCTACCACGACGAGTCCCATCACGGCACCCGACCGGAAGGCTACTTTCAATCCCATATCCAAACTCTTGCGGGCTGCGTTGGCAGTGCGCGCACTGGCGTATGTGGCCGTCTTCATACCGAAGAATCCTGCCAAGCCGCTGAAGAAACCGCCCGTGAGGAAAGCAAACGGCACCCACGGGTTCTGCGCGTTGAAGCAATAGGCCATTACAGCGAAGACAATCGCCAATATGATAAACACAATGAGCACAATCCTATATTGTTGTTTGAGATAGGCCATCGCGCCGCGGCGCACATACTCGGCTATCTCTTTCATACGGGGAGTCCCCTCATCTTCTTCCATCAATTTGCCAAAGAAGTGCCATGCCATGCCCAGCGCGCAAAGCGATGCAACGGGGATGAGCCAGAAAACTAAAGGTATTCCATTCATTATTGTTAAGGATTTAATAGGTTGGTAAATTGCCCTAAAATTAAGAAAAAAACGAATTGATTGGCACCGCCTGTCCTATTTATTCACAATAATTAGCAGTAGGAAATCGCACGGTAGCTTAGGCAAAAAAAATAAAACCAAAGATTTGGGCGAAATGGAAAGAATTATTATCTTTGCGAGAAATTGTGAGAAAATGACGCAAGAGGAAGACATTAAGAATGCCGTAAAAGTGTTGAAGGAAGGCGGCGTGATTCTTTATCCCACGGATACGGTGTGGGGCATCGGATGCGACGCCACGAATGCGGAGGCTGTGGCGAAGGTGTATAAAATCAAGCAACGAGACGACTCGAAAGCCCTGATTTGTCTGGTCGACTCCGATGCGCGCCTGCAACGCTATGTGCGACAGGTGCCTGCCGTGGCATGGGATCTGCTCGACGTGGCCGACAAGCCTACCACCGTAATTCTGGATGGTGCCGTGAATCTGGCACCCAACCTCATAGCCGAAGATGGCAGTATAGCGTTGCGTATCACTCACGAGCCTTTCTCAAAGGAGCTGTGCTATCGATTCCAAAAGGCATTGGTGAGCACAAGCGCCAACATCAGCGGAGAGCCCGCAGCACAAAACTATCGCGACATCGCACAGGAGATTATCGACAGCGTAGATTATGTGTGCTGGACTCGGCGTCAGGAACACAAACCGCACACGCCCAGTTCGATCATCAAACTGGGGCAAGGGGGCGAGATTAAGATTATCAGGAAGTAACAGGCAATCAACCACAAAGAGGCAAGCCTTATACGACAGGCTGCATAAGAACATGATAGAGTATGTAATCGCATGGAAAGAACATAACCTGACCGACCGTCAGGCCACTTCGATACTGGCATTCTTTATCGGAATACTGGCAGCGGTGGCAGCATATATCCTGCATACGCTCATCGGACTGATCCAGCGACTGCTCACTCAAGGATTCTTCACCGACACCGTGAACTGGCTCTATCTGGTGTTTCCAGTCATCGGTATCTACTTCACCTACCTCTTTATTAAATATGTGGTGCGCGACAACATCTCGCACGGTATCACGCGCGTGCTCTATGCCATATCGACCAAGCAGTCGCAACTGCGCAGCCACAACACGTGGTCGTCGGTCATTGCTTCTGCCATCACCATTGGGTTCGGTGGTTCGGTGGGCTCGGAGGCGCCCATCGTGCTTACGGGTTCCGCCATCGGTTCCAATCTGGGACAGCTCTTCAGGATGGATCACCGCACGCTCATGCTCCTCGTGGGCTGTGGTGCGGCAGCAGCTATCTCGGGCACTTTCAAGGCTCCGATAGCCGGATTGGTGTTCACATTAGAGGTCTTGATGATCGATATGACTATGGCATCGCTTGTTCCCATCCTCATCGCAAGTATCACTGCCGACATTTTCTCCTACGTTTTCACAGGAACCTCCACCCTGTTTACCTTCCAGCTCGACTCGGCTTTCAGCATCAGCCGCGTGCCCGGCACCATTCTGCTGGGAGTGTTCTGCGGTTTTATGAGTCTCTATTTCATGCGGATGATGAACTTCTGCGAGGGTCAGTTTGCCAAGATGAGAGCCCATCCCTACGTGCGATTGGCAGTCGGGGGGCTGATGTTGAGCACGCTCATCTTCCTCTTCCCTTCCCTCTATGGTGAGGGATTCAACGGTTTGGGCACGCTCATCAGCGGAAAAACCGAGGCAGATTGGGGGCAGGTGATGGACGGTTCGCTGTTTTATGGCCACTCGGAGCTGCTCGTGGTTTATGTAGCATTAGTGATGCTGACCAAGATTATAGCAACATCATCGACCAACGGCGCAGGCGGTTGCGGCGGTACGTTTGCCCCCTCTCTGTTTGTCGGCGGATTTGCCGGATTTCTCTTTGCCCGCCTTTGGAACATAGAGCAGATCGGTGTGTACCTGCCCGAAAAGAACTATACGCTGCTCGGCATGGCGGGCGTGATGGCGGGCGTGATGCACGCTCCGCTCACCGGCATCTTCCTGATTGCCGAAATCACGGGCGGCTACGCACTGTTCGTACCGCTGATCATCGTATCGGTAGTGAGCGTGATGGTCATCAGCATCTTCGAACCCCACAGCATTTATGCCATGCGTCTGGCACGAGAGGGCAAACTCCTCACCCACCATACCGACCACAGCGCGCTGACGCTAATGAACATCGACTCGGTGATAGAGAAAGATGTGACCAGCGTGCCCACCGACATGCTGCTGGGCAAACTGGTGAATGTGATTATGAGCAGCGACAGCGGATTCATCCCCGTGCTCGACAACGCCGGCAGGCTGCTGGGTGAAATCGATATCACGAAGATACGCCACATCGTTTTCCGTACCGAACTATATCAGAAATTGCAAGTAGGCCAGCTCATGACGCCTGTGCCGGCCATACTCTACAGCACAGAGCCAATGGAGGAAGTGATGAAGAAATTCGACAGCACCAATGCCAATGCCCTGCCCGTGGTCGATATCAACAACAAACTGGTGGGCTATATCAGCCGAACGAGAATGTACAGAATGTATCGTGAAGTGGTGGTCGGATTCTCGGCAGAGTGAACCCTTGGGTTTTGTAAACAAAAGTGCTGCTGTCGAGATGTAAAAGCAATGGTGCAGCTCATCTTTACAAAACAGCAGGACAGGCGCCTCGGCGCTGCCGGATAATACATGTCTGATATTATGCCTCCATAAACTAAACGAACGAATGAAACTAAAAAATTAACTGACTAAAGTCATTATGTCAGTTTTTATAAGTATCTTTGCATGCTGAAACAAGAACCATGAATTTTCCTATTCAAATTGACATCTTGCAGCTCCTGCTGAAAGGAATGCTGATTGGAATCATCGCCTCCGCACCGATGGGGCCTATCGGTATATTATGTATTCAGCGCACGCTCAACAAAGGCCGATGGTATGGCTTCGTGACGGGTATCGGCGCGGCATTCAGCGACATTTTCTACGCTTTGATTACAGGTCTTGGCATGAGTTTCGTGATGGATTTCATCACCAATCCCACCTACAAGTTCTGGCTTCAGATCATCGGCAGCAGCATCCTGATGCTGTTTGGCGTGTATTGCTGGTTGAGCGATCCGCGCAAGAATATGCACCAAAGCGGCAAGCACAATAAGGGTTCGCTTTGGCACAATGGCATCACTGCTTTTCTTGTCACGTTCTCCAATCCCCTGATCATCTTCCTCTTCATGGCCACCTTTGCCCAGCTTGCCTTTGTCATCCCGTCGCATCCTGTCGAGATGACTTTGGGTTATATGAGCATCTTTTTCGGTGCCGTATTGTGGTGGTTCGGCCTCACGTGGCTGGTCGATAAGGTAAGAACCATCTTCGACATGAATGGCATCGTAATCATTAACAAGATTATCGGCTCGGCCGTCATCGTCTTCTCGCTCGTGGCGCTCATCGGCACCATCTTCAATCTCTACACCTTTAATTATTAGCTGCGCAAGGTGTCGCAGGCGTTGGCCACTGCACGAACAGCGCCAACGTCTCATTACGTCCTGCTCATTCAACAAATCAACATACGCTTTCCAAGCATCCGCGAATATGTTTATAGCCCAAGAAATACGCAAGAAATCCATTGCCGAATATCTGCTCTACATGTGGCAGATGGAAGATTTGATCCGTGCCTACGGTTGTTCGCTGTCTACCATCAAGACCCAATACATCGACCGCTTTGAGCTGGACGATGAGCAGATGGAGGAAGAAACCGATTGGTTCGGCAATCTCATACGCATGATGAACGAGGAGGGATGCCGCGAGAAAGGACACCTCCAAATCAACAAAATCATCCTGCAAGACATGACCGACCTGCACAACCAGCTGTTGCAGTCGTCGAATTTTCCTTTTTATAATGCCGAATACTACAAGGTGCTCCCTTTCATCGTGGAGCTGCGCAACAAGGGTGACAAGAAAGTGGATGAGATAGAGACCTGCCTCAACGCACTCTATGGCGTGATGCTGCTCCGCATGCAGCAGAAAGAGATCTCGCCCGAGACCAACCACGCCGTGAAAGAGATTACGACTTTCATCGGTATGTTGAGCGATTATTACGTGAAGAACCGTGATGAAGGGCTGGAACTTGAATAAAAAAAGGAGTTAGGGAGTTAAAGAGTTAGGGAGTTAAGACAGAACTAATATATGAACATACTTGTGACAGGCGCCAACGGACAGTTGGGCAACGCGATGCAGAGCGTGGCCAAGAACAGCAAAGACCACTATATATATACAGACGTATGTGAAGGTTACGAGAATCTGGACATCACCGACATCGACGCCATCAGGAAGACGGTGCGGGAGAATGATGTGAAATGTATCATCAACTGCGCGGCATGGACCAACGTGGACAAGGCAGAGACAGCAGGCGAGATCGTCGAAACGCTCAATGCCACGGCTCCCGAGAACCTTGCCAAAGCGATGAAGGAAGCAGACGGACTGCTCATCCACATATCGACCGACTATGTTTTTGGCGGCGAACCCTATAACACGCCCTGCAAGGAAGACCGACGAGGCACACCCACAGGCGTCTATGGGCTGACCAAACTCCACGGCGAGCAGAAAATCATGGCCGTGGGCGGCAACCATATCATTATCCGTACGGCATGGCTCTATTCCGAGTTCGGACACAACTTCCTCAAGACAATGCTCAACCTCACCGCCACCAAACCCCAGCTCAAGGTGGTGTTCGACCAAGCAGGTACACCGACCTACGCCGGCGATTTGGCCGAAGCCATCTTCGACATCGTGGAGAATCGCAAATACGAGGGCAAAAGTGGCATATACCATTACTCCAATGAGGGCGTGACCTCATGGTATGACTTCACCAAGATGATTGCAGAAATCGCCGGCCACACCGCCTGCGACATCCGGCCGTGCCACAGCAACGAGTTTCCCTCGCCCGTCACACGCCCCGCCTACAGCGTGCTCGATAAGACAAAAATCAAGGAGACTTTCGGAATTACCATACCTTATTGGGTGGACTCGCTCCGCAAATGCGAATCCCGCTTGCTGGCGCAGGAATAAGAATTTCGCTGCCGCAAACCGGCAATAAGTAGGTGTTCATAATTAATTGTCGGTATATTTGCGTCTGTTTTTCAGTCAGTCTGCCGGCTTGAAGAAGGAGTGTAGCGGGCTACACGACTGATGAAAGACAGCGGAATGACGAAAAAGAGACGTAAAGATACCGGCAAAGCTAAAGAATAAAAATAAAGGAAAAATTATAGGCGTTTAATTTTGGACACCTACTTATTATTACAACAACAATATATCATTGCAGTAATGAACGAAATAGAAAGAAGACGAACATTCGCTATTATCTCACACCCCGATGCGGGTAAGACAACGCTCACCGAGAAGTTTCTGCTCTTCGGCGGACAAATACAGGTGGCCGGTGCCGTGAAGAGCAACAAAATACGCAAGACCGCCACCTCCGACTGGATGGATATCGAGAAGCAGCGCGGCATCTCCGTATCGACTTCCGTGATGGAGTTCGACTACCTGCCCGACGGCATGGAAGGCGAGCCCTATAAGGTGAACATCCTCGACACTCCCGGTCATCAGGACTTCGCCGAGGATACCTACCGCACGCTCACCGCTGTCGATTCGGCCATTATCGTGGTCGATTCGGCCAAAGGTGTGGAGGCACAGACCCGCAAGCTCATGGAGGTATGCCGCATGCGCAATACGCCGGTCATCATCTTCATCAACAAGATGGACCGCGAGGGGCGAGACCCCTTCGATGTTCTCGACGAACTGGAGGAGGAGTTGAAGATTCATGTGCGCCCGTTGTCGTGGCCTATCGGACAGGGGCAGAAGTTCAAGGGCGTGTATAACATCTACGAACGACAGCTCAACCTCTTCACGCCCAACAAGCAACGAGTGACCGAGAAAGTGTCCGTCGACATCAATTCTGCCGCTCTCGACGAGCAGGTAGGCGAACGCGAAGCCTCACAGCTGCGCGACGACTTGGAGTTGCTGGGGGGCGTCTATCCTGATTTTGAGGTAGAGAGTTATCGCAGTGCCGAGGTCGCCCCCGTGTTCTTCGGCTCCGCACTCAACAACTTCGGCGTACAAGAGCTGCTCAACTGCTTCGTAGAGATTGCCCCAAGCCCCAAACCCACCCAAGCCGAGGAGCGGCTGGTGGAGCCGCAAGAACCGAAGTTCACCGGCTTCATCTTCAAAATTACAGCCAATATCGACCCCAACCACCGTTCGTGCATCGCTTTTTGCAAGGTGTGTTCGGGCAAGTTCGTGCGCAACCAGCCCTACCAGCACATCCGTCTGGGCAAGACAGTGCGTTTCTCCTCACCCACACAGTTCATGGCACAACGCAAGAGCACGGTCGACGAGGCCTACCCCGGCGACATCGTGGGCTTGCCCGACAATGGCATCTTCAAGATTGGCGATACCCTCACCGAGGGCGAGAACCTGCACTTTCGCGGGCTGCCCTCCTTTTCTCCGGAACTCTTCAAATATATCGAGAATGACGACCCGATGCGTACCAAGCAGTTTGCCAAAGGCTTGGAGCAACTCATGAACGAGGGTGTAGCACAGATGTTTGTCAACCAGTTTAATAATCGTCGCATTATCGGCACCGTAGGACAGCTACAGTTTGAGGTCATCCAATATCGATTGGAGCATGAGTACAACGCCAAATGCCGCTGGGAACCCGTGCATCTGTACAAGGCTTGCTGGGTGGAGAGTGACGACGTGCAGGAACTGGACAACTTCAAGAAGCGCAAATACCAGTATATGGCCAAAGACATCGAGGGGCGCGACGTGTTTCTCGCCGACTCGAGCTATGTGTTGAGCATGGCGCAGGAAGATTTCAAGAATATCAAGTTCCACTTCACCTCAGAGTTCTAAGCCCCCTTTTAATGGGGAGAGAGGAGAGGGGAGAGAGGAGAGAGAACACTTGGATAAACGGATGAACA
>CAUTTP010000104.1:0-9555 GCA_963541305.1 uncultured Prevotella sp. | reverse complement strand
AATATGAAATAAGATACAAGTACAACCTAATTAAAATCTTATGAAAACAAAAGTTATCATTACCGGCTTGCTATTCACGCTCGTTCCGGTATCGTTGTTTGCACAAAAACAGCGTTCACAAGATTTCAAGGACAAGTATACCTTGAAAGAAGTCGTTATCTTAAGTCGTCACAATATCCGTGCTCCGCTTTCAACAAAGGGCAGTCTGCTGGAACGTGTAACTACGCATCCGTGGTTCGACTGGACTTCCGCAGCCAGTGAGCTAACCATGCGAGGCGGAGCATTAGAAAATCAATTCGGACTTTATTTCCGTAAATGGGCTGTCGACGCCGGCCTCTTCAAAGAGAATGCTACCCCCAGTACAGACGAGGTAAACATCTATGCAAACAGTATGCAGCGTTGTATTGCTACAGCACACTATTTTACCACGGCCTTTTTCCCCGTGGCTAATGTTCCCGTGAATCATCGCTATGTACCGAGTAAGATGGACCCAGTATTCTTCCCCCGCCTTACCAAGGTAAGCAGCTCATTCAGGGAAGAGGCCATGAAAGAGATTGCCGCCATGGGCGGTAAAAAGGGTATTCGTGGCATCAATGAAGGATTGAAAGATTCTTATGAGATCACTGCTAAGGTACTTGATCTGAAAGATTCTCCTGCCTGCAAGGAAGACAAGATGTGCGCATTCGATAACTATGATACGCAAATCATTCTTAATAAAGGTGACGAGCCTCGCATGAAAGGCTCTCTAAAAGATGCCAATACTTGTTCCGATGCCTTTATTCTGCAATATTATGAGGAACCGGATAGCAAAAAGGCGGCTTTCGGACACGATATAAGCCTTGCTGACTGGACAAAGATAGCCAAGATTAAGGATGTGTATGGCGACGTGCTTTTTGCTGCTCCTGTTGTTGCGGTCAATGTAGCACATCCACTGCTTACATACATGTATGACGAACTGGATGCTAAGGATCGCAAGTTTTCCTTCCTCTGCGGGCATGATTCCAACATTGCTTCCGTTACTGCGGCCTTGGAGGTTGAGCCTTATGAACTGCCCAACTCTATTGAGAAGAAAACACCTATCGGCAGTAAGCTCGTCATCGAGAAGTTCGAAGGAAAGGATGGCAAGATGTACTGCGATATCAATCTTACTTACCAGTCAACTGATCAGTTGCGCAATGTGTCCATGCTGAGTCTCAGCAATCCGCCGCAGATATTCCCTCTCTCGCTGAAAGGACTTCAGAAAAATAGTGATGGGTTATACCTCCTTAATGATGTAAAAGCCCGCTTTATGCAGGCAATCCGTGCTTACGATAAAATCGAAGACGACCTCTAAAGAACTGTGCAGATTCAAAACTAATTGGTACATAGATATGTTTACGTCTTAGAATATAAACAGAAATCAAGATGAAAATTAAATTGTTTTTAATAGTAGTCGCTGGCTTTTGTGTGCTGTGTAGCAATGCACAAGAAGCCGAAAAGCTGGACATAAAGGTTACGGGACGTGCACTATTCGACGCCGCAACCTATACGCAGAATACTGCGGCCAAGGAACAGGATGGCGAGATGAACGAAGGTTTTGCCGTTCGCGATATTCGTATAGGTCTGAAAGCATACTACGGCAAGTGGTATTTCCGAGGCGACGTTTCTTATTCCAACAATAAGGTATCGCTGAAGGATGTTTATTTGCAATATAGTTTCAATAAAAACAACTTCCTGCGTGCCGGTCACTACACTGTTCCTTTCGGCCTGTCGTCTTCTTACAGTTCTGCAAAGAAAGAGTATATGGATGAGCCTGAGGCTAACCTTTACCAGCCGGGGCGCCGTATCGGAGTTATGCACACCATCTATAACCACAATCTGTGGTTACAATATGGTGCCTTCGCCGACAATTCGGCACTGACAACCAGCACCGACAAGTCTGGCCCTCAGGGCTATACCCTCGCCAGCCGTTTCGTATACCGTCCTATCATGAACGAGAACGGCGGTCTGCATGTAGGCTTCAGCGCCATGCACGTCAAGGCAGAGTCGAATGATGGCGACCACGCTCATATTGCCTACAGCAAGAAATATCTGACTACTGTGGACAAACGTAACGCTACTTCTATCGACATCAACGATGCACGTTGGGAGAACAAGTTTACCGCAGAGTTTCAAGGTATCTGCCATAATTATCAACTGAGTAGCCAATACTATTGGTCACATATCAATCGTGATAATAACCAAAGCTATAATACCGACGGCTTTTACATATCGGCTCGCGGCATTATCATCAATCCGGCAAATTACAAGTACAATTACAGCGGTTCCGGTGTTGATAATCCGGCAGACAAGAACCTTGAGCTTATGCTCGGATGGGGATATCTGAACTTGAAAGACGCAAAGGCTCTAAACGACTCCTATATTGCAGGTATGGCCAATGCAGGACGTATGTCTGACTTGAGTGCGGGCTTATCTTTCTTTTGGAATAAATATGTTACCCTGCGTCTGAACTATCATTATATTCATGCACACACTTGGAACCAACCGGATGCAAAAATAGTAAATGTATTGCAGATGCGCGTCCAATACATGTTTTAATCGGCTGGAATACGCAATCTACAGATAAAAGAGAGCGTGTGCCATATTAGAATAAGCCCTGAAAGTCGTACAAAAGACTTTCAGGGCTTACTTTATTTAACATCCTCCAAAGATTGATTATCTGTTGTTTTAATTAAAAATGCTCAAGGTTTATTCGCCATTTATGGAAGAAGCACAAACCCGGCCTCACGGCTACGCTCGCCGCCCCGGTTTTATTAAAAGAGTTAAAATTAGGAGGAGCCGGAGAAGCTAACCTCTTCTAACTACATTTTATTTGTCATTCCACCGCTTTCCCCGACAACTCCCAGCCTGTAAGGGTCGATACTATCGGGATGATTTCCATGGCCATCTTGCGTTGTCCGCTGTAGTTGGGATGCCACACAGCACCATAGTCTGTTTCTGCATTGAAGAGACCTTCCGTCATTTTCAGCAGATGGATATCCTTGTCGTTCATCCCGGATAGGACAGCTTCGTAGTAATCGTAGACCGGAGCAGGGATGGTACAGCAGTAGATACAGAGGATAGGCACCTGACCGTAATGCCGGCGCAACTGTTTCAATATTTGCGTGTATGAAGCTACGAACTCGCTCTTGAAGGGCTTCGGCCCCACGGAGAAGTCATTGGTACCCAGATTGATGATGACTATGTCGGGTCTGTATGCTTTAAAGTTCCACTGTTCCTTGGAGCCTTCATCGAAGGTTTGCAACATTTTTTCGCGCATGGTCACAGCAGAAACGCGCACAGTATCGCCATAGTTACGCACTGCTCCACGACCGGAATGAGCCACTAAGGTGTAGTCGGCATCATAGTAGCGCGATACGATGGTAGAGAACGAAAGGTCACAGTTCTCCGTTTCCAGTTTGAAAGGTTCGTCATGATGTTTGCCTTCCGTGCCATAACCACAAGTCAGAGAGTTACCAATGAACTCGATGTGACGCCCACGTCGTATATCTTCTTTTCGCAAGGAGCCTGATATGGGCAGCATAAAGCGGTGGATGGTGGTCTTGCCGAACTCACCCTCTGAGCGTTTCTGTATACGCAGGGTATGGGCGCTGCGTCCTACACCCGACACGAAGTCTATCACGGTGTCCTTGCCGCAAGCTTTCACCACACGGTGAAGTTTGTCGTCCACAAATACATTATAATAACTCGTCCCAGTCTCGGACAGTTTTACAGCCAGCTTACTGCCCGTCAGCCTTGTTTCAAAATAGGTCCCTACCCAATCGAATGTCACCGACCCGTCATTACTTACTTGTGTACGTCCCGTATAACGCACGGCAGTATCATCGCCCCGCACTTCCTTGTCCGTACCTTTTGCATTCACTCCATGTGCGAAGCACAATATCGCAGCAAGGAGAAAGACTGAAAGTCTATTCATATTATATTTTGAGTTTATGAGTTTTGAGTAAATCAGATTTTCCAGAACCACTTGATCCGTATAAAGAACATTGTTACCAATAGTGCCCGTGAAGCAAGCGGTTGGACACCCCAGCCATTTCATCACTAACTTGCCCGCCATGTTACCCGGCAGAGCAATGAAAAGGTAACGCAGGTACTCAGAGCGGAACATCTATGGAAGTGGTGTGCAGTCCCACATAGCTTGTGCCCATGTCTCTTTGGCCTGCGCACAGAGCACGATGCCTGCCAATGCTTCCGGCGCCGCTATCCTCGTTCGTCAGCAGATAGGTCAATGAGCTGAAAAAAGCCATGTTGGATAGTAATAGGATGATAATGTTGCTGGTATAGAGATTGAACTCCGTACCGTTGGCATAGTCCGTACAAAGCATCATGGCCGTTGCCGCACCGTAGGTTGCCGGTTTGATGACGGTATGCCCCACTTGGTATCTGTAGCAGAATGCGTATGAACATGGGGAGCAGCATAGCAAAGTAAGCCAATGTTAGTAACCATACACGTACCTCTTGCGGTGCACTCAACATGTCAATCTCATTGCGGTGCCGACGTACGGCGTTCGCTGTACGCGCGTATACCGTTCGGCATACGCGCGTATGCCGTACGCTGTACGTTCGTACACCGTACGAGATACGCCGCGACATGGACGTAAACCGCCAATAAAACGAGCAGAGAGAGAGGCTGTTGAGCATTTGGAAAACCATATACCCGAACATAACGGCATAACCTCACATTCAGGGTTGTCATTCGTCAAGATTACGATGCGGTGGTCTGCCGGGCGGCTTGGCTGCCGTACGAAGATAAGACAGTAGATGCGGCCGGGCGGATTCATGTCGTCTACTACCAACATATCTCTTTGTAGATTATCATTCGTTGGGCAGATTTCCGCCTTCCTTCATTCCGGTCTCCACCTCTTTCCAGAGGTCTTTGGTGATGATATGTACGATATCAAATACCATCAAGCCATCGGCGTCCTTCAGGTTCTCTGCAATGGCAGAGGTCAGTTTCTCTCGGTTGTCGTAGAACTGGTCTACCAGAATTCCACCCATGAAAGGACGACCGTTCAGGATACGTCGTAGCTGTTGGCACGATCCTTCTACGCAATACCACGTGCCCTGCTGTGCATGGCTATCCGTTTCGTTCCACACCAAGTTGTTGCTCTTCTTATACTCCTCGATGGTTATGTCTGTATAGTAGTTACCTGTGACATAGAGGTCCAGCAGCTCAGCATAACCATAATTCTTATATTCAGGCGTGGCCCAGTCGAATTCCTGCGAGGGGTCGTATTTGCGGCTGGCAAAGTTTACGCCCACCTCATAGTAAGAGGGATACCAAGCACCAGTGTACGTCCCAAAGGAGATTTTCGGGTTCACCGCTTTCACTTCTTTACGCATTTTTGCCATGAACTCCGTGATGACCTTCGTGCGCCATTCAAACCACTTTTTCGCCCACTTGCCCAATTCTGGTTTCGGTCGCTTGCCCTCCTTGTTCCAATGCAGGATATCCTCGGGGAAATTCTCCACTTTCTCACCGATGTAGGCTTCAAATGTCTTACGTGAAAGGTCAGAGAAGTCGGCGCTGATGCCGTCATAGCGCACTCTGTCCAGCATTAGACCATCTAGTGCCGGATATTTCGCCACCAGTTCCTTTAGTACGTTCAAGATATGTATGCGATATTCCTCGTTCAGCGGATTGATCATGCAGCCATATTTCTCCTTCTCTTCAGTGATGGGTATCAGACCGCGCTCGGGATTGTAGACGATGGATGCCCATTCGGGATGTCTGCTGTATACCAGTCCACGGTCGAAGTAGTTGTGTCCTGCGCAGAACACATTGAGCGATGCGTGTACCTCCAGCCCCAACTTGTGCCCCTGTTCGATGAAGTAGCCCAGATAGTCGAAATCACCGCGTGGTGCACCATTCCACTCTTCCATACGTGGAGCATACTTGCTGTCGAATAACACTTCACCGGTGATGGGGCGTACATCCACTATGGCATGGGTGAATCCCAAAGACTTGATTTTTCCCAGATAGAAATCAATGGAATCCTTGTGGCTGAATCGTGCGAAGTTAGCTTCGGCATCAAACCACATTAACGCAGGTTTTGGGTTGTAAGTACACGCTCCCCGCTTTGTTTCCGTATTGCAAGAGCACATGGTTAGCACGGCGGCAAATAGTAAAATTACTTTTTCCATTGCTGTCTTTTCTAAATTTAATGGATAAAAATGTATCAAAGTTCTCTAAAGTCTTCTTTTAAATAAGAATTACGTGGAATGATGTGGATTTGTAAAAGAAATCCGCGGAGCCAGTGTAATCTGTGCCTATAAATATCTCATAATGAAAACATTCAAATGACACTGCCTCATTTAATAATTTCTCCAGTAAATTCTCTCCCGAATCTGTCTTTCGCCTTCACCTCAATCTTCGCCTTCGGATTTTTTGGTGTGGTGCGGAATAGGTGTTCGGTCTGTGTAGGGTTTATCCAGTCATACTCTACGCGTTTCTTGTTCGAGCAGATGGCACGGGCTTCGGGGTCGTAGCCGGTGAAACGGGTCATTTTGCCCATGCGCTTGCCATCCTCGTACCATTCCACCTGCCATTGTTCATCCCAATTCCACACATTAGCTACAATGTCCTGCGGATACTCCTCGCAACTGCCTACGGGATAGGCGCGCAACTGATACTCTTCGGGCAGCCCAAAGCCCTTGTAGAGCCATGTCAGATGGTTACCGTTCACTTCGAATACACCATAGCCTGCCGGAGTACCGTCCATACAGATGTCCGCCTTCCACCAGATACCGCATACGGATGCCGTGTTGTGCTCCATTAGGTGGGTGTTGAAACAGACGTTCAGATTGAAATGTGTATGTCCCGTCAGTAGATGGGCGTTATACTCCTTCAACAGTTCGTAAAGACCTGCTGCATTACTGGTCTCGTCTTGAATCAGAACGTTCCATTGAAGCTCCTTAGTGAGGCTGGTGGGGATATGTGCCACAACAAATACTAAGCTTCCCTTGGGTATCTGCTTTAGATCTTGTTCCATCCATGCAAAAGTTCGCTCGTCTATGTAGCCGATGTACTGGTAGTCTCGGTTTACATAGAAATTGTTGTTCAGTATAATATAGTGTGCCCGTCCCTTGTTGAAGGAGTAGTAGATGGGACCGAACAACTCTTCGAACTTGCTGTACGAGTACTCATAAGTGCGTCCACCATAGGTCATGTCATGATTGCCGATGGCGCGGAATATCGGTAGTCCGGATTTGGCAGCTGCCTTGAGGTAAGAAGGGAACAAATGAGGCGAGTCGCCCACCATGTCGCCGCAGTCTATACCGAATACGTCCATCTTATCTTTGTAGGAGGCAACGTAGTCTTTCATCTCTTTCATATACTTGGCATATTGACGGATGTCCTCTTCTGAAGTAACCTGCACGTCAGCCTGCAAGGTGAAGAGGTGGTGCATGTCGTCCACCGGATTTCGTTGCAACTCAAAGTCGTAGGTGTGGTTGGTATCAACTTCCACCTTTTTATAATAGACAGGAATGCTGCCCTGATCACAGGGAGTCAGGTAGCCCGATGGCATACTGAGATAGACAAACCTTACTCCGCGTTTCGCTTCCAAGCAGAATCTACCTTCGGTATCGGTCAGTACGCAATCCGTGCCGTCTGTTACCACAATTCCGGACAGTCCCTTACCCTCGCATGTCACCCTTCCCCTCAAGTCTTTGCTATATGAGTTTCCCGTAAACAAGCCAAACGTGGCCGCTAACAATATTCTTGTCAAAAAGTTTCTTCTTGTCATTTCTATTTTCTTTATTTCAGTGTTTTCAGATAAGTATCAAAACTTGGTTTGAAAGCATCCCAATAATCAAACTTCCGTACATGGCAAAGGTCGAAGACGAAGAAGCCGTCGCTGTTGTCAATGCAAACTTTTATGGCATCGCCTATCTTGGCAGACTGTCCGCCGTTCTCCCAACCCGAGCCATTGCCCACATCGGGACCGCTATTGAAAGAAACATCGCCTTTCAGCAATTCGCGTCCCTGCTTGCAGAATCCTTCCATGGTCCATTCTCCCTGTCCGTAGATGCTGTTCACACTGGTATAGGCACCGAGAAAGATGAAGTCCAAGTGGTCGGCATAGCCGTAATCCTTGTAGTCGCTGTCTGCCCATGAGGCGTAAGACCCTTTGGACGAAGGATCGTACTTGGGGCTGGCCCAATTTACACCACTATTGTAGTAGGTGGAGTACCACGCCCCCACGTATGTTCCGAAGCGGATATCGGGACTGATGGCCTTTATCTTATCGTGTGCCTTTACGATGAAGTCGTGTATCGTCTTGGCACGGAACGCATTCCAACGTTTATACCATTTTCCTGGGATATCTGTTCCGGGGTTCATGATGTCGGCAGGGAAGTTTTCCACCGATTCACCTATGAATAATTCAAACTTCGTTCGGCTCTCTGGTGAGAAGTCACTCTTCAGCCCATAGTCATCGTAGCGGCAGCGGTCCAGTATTATGCCGTCAGGCTTATACATGGCCAGATCGGAGAGTAAGGATAGCAGATACTCCTGCACTTCATCGTTGGCGGGGTTGAGAAATTTTGCTCCCCAGTCTGCTTTGTCGTTTTGCAGGTCCATTGTGTTCACAAGTCCGCTTGCGGTATTGATTACCGTAGCCCACTTCTTTTTCGAGGTGTCGTGATAAAGCATACCTTCATATCCTAATCCGTATGGGCAGAGATAGCCGCCTACGAAAGTATTGATGCTGGCATTTACCTTCAGCCCCAACTTGTGTCCTTCATCCAGAAAGGTCTGCAGATAATCCCATGTGGCGGTGCGTTCCGCCCATACGTAGCCTTCATTACTCCAGATGTCGATCTTCTTCAACGGTTCGGCTACAGATGACTTAAAGAGTACATCGCCCGTAGTTGGACGTACATCTACAATAATATCGGTAAATCCGGTTTCTTTCACCCTTTTAAGGTCTTCTTTTATGTTGTCTATGCTGTTGGCATAGCGTTCAAAGTTTCCTGCAGCGTCTATCCAAACATAGCGTGGCTTTTCTACCGCAGTCGGTTTATTTGTGCCTCCACTATCCTCTTTTCCGCCCCAGTTCCAGTCGGGAATTTTATTGTCATCGCCCCCACAGGCAACGAAGAGGTATAATGAGAAAAGTGAGGCTATCCATAATTCTTTTTTCATTCTGGTATCAATATTTTTAGAAGGCATATTAGGTTTTCTATCTCTGAGGATATACCCCTGCTAAGCCGCGGATGGGAAAAGCATCCGCAAGAGAAACGACAGGAGAGGTAAAACTCCTATTGAATACTTGCCCTTTATACTTCATGCCTCCCCATGCTTCCTTTGGATGCTTGTTACGAAAAATAGAGGGTATTCCCCCTATCTTGTTAGGCAGAGGGAGAAGATTTCGTCTGAAATAAACTATGTCAGTCGGCAATACAGTCAGTAGCATAGCCGCCGATTACACCACTGTTGTGGTCGTAATAATAAACATACATCTTGAAACCATTGGCCGAGGGAGCTATCACTACGTCACCTGAAGCAGTGCC
>CAUTTP010000103.1:0-9775 GCA_963541305.1 uncultured Prevotella sp. | reverse complement strand
TTCTCGCATCGCGATAAGGGTGCTTTCGCGATGCGAAAAGGGTGCTATCGCAAGATGAAAAGGTGAATATCTATGGTATATTCTTACTTTTTGCTCGTAACTTGCTGATGCTCCGAGGTTTACGTAAACCCCTCCATTTTTCGCGTATTTCGGGCAAAAGATTTTCAATTTTGCTACACGCGATTCTACAGAGGGTGTTTGTCAAGATAATTCCGAAACAATCACTGACGGTCTGACGGAGCTACCGCCTTATTGTACATAATAAAATGTGCAGTGCATGCGTTATCAATGCGATGACACGCAATCTCAAGACATACAATATAACGTGCCTTCTCTTGACGGCACTCCTGCTGTTGGCATCGTGCGGTGCCGACCGCAACATCAAACGCGGAGAGAAATATCTGGCACTGGGCGAATACTACGATGCAGGCAATGAGTTCAGGCAGGCTTATCAGAAGACACCGGCCAAAGAACACACGAAACGCGGCAAGATTTCCAAGAAAATGGCTTTCTGCTATGATAAGAGCCTGCAAACGCAGAAAGCTATATCCGCCTATCGCAACGTCATCAGGTATAAGCAGGACGAACCGGGCGATCATCTCGCACTGGCGCAGTTGCTCATGGAAAACGGCAGCTACAAGGAGGCGGAGCAGGAGTTTCAAACCGTGCTCGACACCTTGCCTGACAACCGGCTCGCTTTGACCGGGCTCGAAGCGGCACGCAAGGCTCCGGACATCCGCGAGTTGGGCAGCAGATATACGGTGAAGAGGATGGACGTGTTCAACTCGCGCCGTGCCGACTATTCGCCGATGCTCTATGGCGACAGTTACGACCGGCTCTACTTCTCGTCATCGCGCAACGAGGCACAGGGCAATGAGGTGAGCGGCATCACTGGAACAAAGCCCGGCGACATCTTCTTTTCGGAGAAAGACGACAAGGGAAAGTGGAGCCAGCCCGAGGCAGTGGGCGGCAGCCTCAACACAGAGTTTGACGAAGGCGCATGCTGTTTCTCGACTGATGGCCGCGAGATGTACCTCACCCAATGCACCACCGACCCTGCCTCACCCCGCTATGCACAGATCGTGATGTCCAATCGTTCGGATGCGGCATGGGGAAAGGTATCGGAGGTAAAGCTCACCAACGATACCTTGTCGAGCTATGCCCACCCTGCCATCTCACCCGATGGGCTGTGGCTCTATTTCACCTCGGACATGCCGGGAGGCAAGGGCGGTCTTGACATCTGGCGCGTACGCATCACACCTGCGGGTTTTGGCGGCGTGGAGAATCTCGGCGAGCCCATCAACACGGAAGGAGACGAGTCGTTTCCTACTTTCAGACCGAACGGTGACCTGTATTTTTCGAGCAACGGGCACGGCGGATTGGGCGGTCTCGACATCTATATCGCCCATGTCGGCAACGACGGACGCTACCACCTGTCGCATCCCGGCTATCCGCTCAACTCACAAGGTGACGACTTCGGCATGACCTTCGAGGGACCTTACAACCGCGGTTTCTTCTCCAGCAATCGTGGAGACGGGCGCGGATGGGATCACATCTACTCGTTTGAGAATCCCGAAATCGTGCAGACCGTGAAGGGATGGGTGTACGAGATGGAAGGCTATGAGTTGCCTGCGGCTCAAATCTATATTGTGGGCGATGACGGAACAAATGAGAAAATCGGTGTGCGCAGCGACGGCTCGTTCACCAAAGTGCTCACTGAGGGCGTGTCGTATCTGTTTCTTGCCACCTGCAAGGGCTTCCTCAACCACAAGGAGGAGGTGGTGGCGCTCCGCAATCCAAAGGAGTCATCCGAGACCGTACTGCAGTTTGCGCTCGCCAACATCTCTGCCCCGACACTGATCGACAATATCTTCTATGACTTTGACAAGGCCACCTTGCGCGATACGTCGAAGGTGGCGCTCGACCAATTGGTAACTCTTCTCAACGAGAATCCCAACATAACCATCGAACTGAGTGCCCATGCCGACTATAAAGGAAGTGCCGAATACAACAAACGATTGTCGCAACGGCGCGCGGAGTCGGTGGTCAACTACCTCATTGCGCACGGCATAGCTGCCGACAGACTAACCCCCGTGGGCTATGGCAAGGAGCGACCAAAGACGATTAAGCGTAAGGTAACGGAGAAATATCCGTGGCTGAAAGAGGGCGATGTGCTTTCGGAAGAATATGTGAAAGCTCTGAAGGATGAACAACAACAGGAGATTTGCAACCAGTTGAACCGCCGCACGGAGTTCACCGTACTGCGTACCACATACGGAATGTTTGATAAAGACGGTAACCTGAAGGCGCCACCCAAAGCCAAACAGCCCGATACCAAGAAGAATCTTGATGAGGACGGTTTTGAGATCTTTATCGAGTAAGGCTTAGATTGCAGCAGGCCACCACGCCCAACACGGCCATGCCTGCCACGGTTATGATAGGCGACGTACTGCTAAAATCTATGGATGACAAGTAGCCGGAGGCATCACCCACCATGTTTCCGCCCAATACGCGCAGCTCGTCCAGACCATTGAACAGCACGAAGAAAGCAACTGCCGCCGCCGCACACACTGCCGTCCATACCCGATTGAAGCGCTTGGCGCGCTGCGGGAGTTGCCTCATCACACGGTCGGAAAATCCGTTGTCGGCAATTTTCTGTCTCTGCTCCGCAAAAAATTGCGTCAGCATCACGTCGTCGTTCTGTATGTTTTTATCCGTCTCCATTGTTTCTTGTTGTTATGCTTTCGGGTGGGGCACATCTGTTTTGACATGCTATGCACCCTACCCTTATATCCTTTCATTATCTGTAACCATTGGCTTTGAGGAAATCGGCCATCTTTTTCTTGCCGCGTGACAAATGGCTTTTCACCGTGTTGTCGGACATCCCGGTGATCTCTGCAATCTTGTCGATAGACTGTCCCTCCATCAATTGAAGTGTCGCGCAGATGCGCTCGTTGTCGCTCAGCAATTTCATCGCCTCATAGATGTCCATTTTCAGACTGCTGTCTGCACTCTCCGAACTACGTCCACTCATCATGGGCGCATTGATATCCGATGTGGGGCGCTTGGCACGGGTGTAGTCGTAAAACACGTTATAGGCTATACGATACAGCCAAGTGAGAAAGGCCGACCTCCCCTCAAACCGGTCGATGTGGGTGTAGGCCTTCACGAACGTGTCTTGTGCCAAGTCGTCCGACAACTGCGTGTCGCCGAGCGTCTGACTCAAGAAGAATCGCCTGACAGGCGACTGGTATTCCTTCACCAGCTTGTCGAATGCCCGCCGGTTATGAAATACAGCCACCTGTGTGACCAAGCTGATGTCTTCTAATCTGTCCACCCTTACTTGGTTGTCTTAGCAATGATGACTTGTCCAACACCCCAACAGGCGATGAGAAGGCCTATTCCGGATAGCATCTCCGCCTTCCAGATAGAGAACATCAAGAGCAGACCAATGCCAATGGCAATGTTTTTGATGCCTTTTCTCTTATAATATTCCGGCGATTCCGATGCCATCTCTTTCATTCCATCGGGTATGGGCTGCCCGGTCTCCATGGCTTTCTCTGCCAAGGCCACACGGCTGTTGTGTCGCTTGAGGAGGTAGCGCAGCAGCATGATAACCACGATGAACGGTGCCAGCAAGAAGAGAAGCATCGCGAGGATGACCAATATGGCTACCACAACGCCGCCTACGCCGACGGTTCCGCTAAAAATCTTGCTGATCACGTTGTCGTCCACGAGGTCGGCGACATCTTCATCCGTATCTGTTGAAGGTTGCGAGGTATAGGTCGTATCTTCCTGCCCCGCCACCGACGAGGTATCGGAAAAAGCCTCTATCCCCTCGCCCGAAGCCTTATCGGCATCTTGAGCGGTTGCCGCCGACTTGTCGGAAGCAGCGGGAGCTGCCTGCCCGGCGACGGGGTGATGACGATGGCGGGGTTGTACGGTGACAGCGCCTACATGGAGTGAGAGCATCAATACCAATGCTATGAGATAATGTTTCATTGTTTTCCTTTTTATTTTTAATTCCGCTCGTTTGACGAATCTGCTCTTCTTTTAGTTGCAAAGTAAGGAAAAATATTCTACTTTTGCACTCCAGAAACCCATTTTCTTATATTGTTGTCCGCTAAAAGTTGAAACGAAATGATACAAATCCGCCCGTTAGCATTTGCCATATCATCTTCATACGCCGGTCAGATCGCCCGGCAGAGCGTCGCTTCCCATCCTGATGGGCACGTACGGCGTTCGATGTACGTGCGTGCGACGTTCGGTGTACGTGCGTATGGCGTTCGGTGTACGTGCGTATGGCGTTCGGTGTACGTCGGCATAGGGGTGAGATCGGTGTGCCGTTTGGCATACGCGCCACTTAGACAACCCCCTTTACGGCAAAGCATCTGTAGGTATGAAGCGCAAGAGATTCCTGAGCCGGCTATCTATGTTTAACGGACAGAAATAGTTTTCTTATGACATTACCCCGCGAATTTGAGGAATATACACGCACACTGATGGGTGCGTCACTATACGAGACGCTGTGCCATGCACTCGCCGAGGAGCCGCCCGTGAGCATCCGCCTCAACCCTTTCAAGCTGAAAGTTCAGGCTGCTGCTCAGGCCTTGCCTGCCGGTACGGTGCGCATCCCGTGGTGTGAGGAGGGATATTATCTGCCCGGGCGGCCTAATTTCACATTTGATCCATGCCTCCATGCCGGCCTCTATTATGTGCAGGAAGCCTCGTCCATGTTTGTGGCACACGTCATCCGACAGCTTGTCCGCGAACCTGTGATGATGCTCGACTTGTGTGCAGCACCCGGTGGCAAGACCATTACGGCACGCACCGCCATCCCCGATGGTAGCCTGCTCTTTACCAACGAGCCGATGAAACTGCGCGCGAGCATTCTTTCGGAGAACGTGCAGAAATTCGGACATCCTGATGTTATTGTTACCAATAATTATCCGCGCGATTATCATAAGTCTGCTCTCATGTTCGATGTCATCATCGCTGACGTACCCTGTTCGGGCGAAGGTATGTTTCGCAAGGATGAGGAGGCCGTCAAGGAGTGGAGCGCACAGAATGTGGAAAAATGCAGGCAGCTGCAACGTGCCATTGTGGAGGATATCTGGCCTTGCCTGCGTGAGGGAGGGCTGTTGATCTATTCCACCTGCACCTTCAATGCTCATGAGAATGAGGAGAATGCGAACTGGATTGCCGAGACGCTCGGTGCCGACTTCGTCAGCATCGAGACACAACCCGAATGGGGCATTACTCCCTCGCTCATCGATAGCAATCCGGTCTGTCGCTTCATCCCCGGCAAGACACGGGGCGAAGGCCTTTTCGTTGCCGTATTGCGCAAGCATGGCGAGGGTGAGAGCGTTCTGGCACGGTCTGTAACAAAGGGTGGCAAGTCTGAAAAGAAGCGTCACTCCGATAAGAAAGCCTCAACTGCTTCTCCTATCAGTACCGATCAGATTTCGCAATGGCTCAATGGAGACTTCATAGCTGCCGAACACAAGGAAAAACTTGTCGCCCTACCCAAGCAGTGGCGGCCTTACTATGAGCAGGCCATGCAGCATTTACACGTGATCCATGCCGGTGTAGGCCTCGGTACCGTCAAAGGGCGCGCCCTTATTCCCGATGCATCGCTCGCCTTCTCCACTGCATTGCGCTTTTCTGCCTTTCCGCATGTGGAGGTGAACCACCGTGACGCCATCAACTTTCTGCGCAAGGAGGCTGTTGCACTCCCTTTCGATGCGCCTCGCGGGCCGGTGCTCCTCACCTATTTCGGGCATCCGCTCGGCTTTGTGAAAAATATCGGCAATCGCGCCAACAATCTTTACCCGCAGGAGTGGAAGATCAAGAGCACACACCTGCCCGAACAAACTCCCATTATCATATCCAACCAATGAACTGATAATGGCAGACAGCAAGCCTTCCGACAAGGATGAAAGGATGTCATGAAACCGATGAATAACGCTCAGATTGAAGCTGAGCTTCATGCGCCAAAGATAAGAATATACGGACATAAATAATAATCCCTGAATAGCCAGACCTACGCCATTCAGGGATTACTATTCGATAAACATGCTGCTCCGCATATATACAACCCGTCAAAGGACGATTCGATGCAGTGCGGTCGACAATTAAATCTCCAACGATTGCCGATACCAAGCATAGAGCTTCTTCACACCGTCGCCAATCTCCACCTTGTGTGTCCAGCCCAGACTATGCAGCTTTTCCACATCAATCAGCTTGCGGGGAGTGCCGTTGGGCTTCGTCTCGTCCCATACAATCTGGCCTTCAAAACCTACGGTTTGCTTGACCAGCGAAGCCAATTCGCGTATGGACAATTCCTTGCCCGTACCCACATTGATGTGGCAATTGCGAATCTCACCCAACGACGGGATTGCCCCACCGCGACCTTCCGAGTTGTTGCGATCGACGGCTCCGTCGGATGACACGCCATAGAACACACTACTGTATTTCTCTATACCTATAATATCTTTGAAATCTACGTTCAGCAGAATGTAGACGCTGGCGTCTGCCATATCTTCACTCCACAAAAACTCACGGAGTGGAGAGCCGTCGCCCCACAGCGTCACCCTATTGTCTTCAATGCCATAGAATGATAATGCCTGCAAAATGCGCGCCTGCTCGTTCTTTCCATCCACATTTTCCACACCGATCTGCACTGCCAATTTAGCCGGCGGATTGATGGGGCGCTTATCCATATCCGTACGAATCGCCTCCCAGTCATTGTCATGAATGAGTTTGGCTAAATAAATCTTGCGCATCATGGCAGGCATCACATGACTGTTCTCCAAATGGAAATTGTCATTCGGACCATAGAGATTGGTCGGCATCACGGCAATATAATTGGTGCCGTATTGCAGATTATAGCTCTCGCACATCTTCAAACCGGCAATCTTCGCGATAGCATATTCCTCATTGGTATATTCCAATGGCGAAGTGAGCAGCGAATCCTCGCGCATGGGTTGCGGCGCATTCTTAGGATAAATACATGTGCTGCCTAAGAAGAGCAGTTTCTTTACCTTGTGCAGATAAGCCTGTTCGATCACGTTGCACTGCATCTTCATGTTCTGCATAATGAAGTCGGCACGGTACAAGGAGTTGGCCATGATACCGCCTACAAAGGCAGCAGCCAGCACCAGCGCATCCGGTCGCTCCTTGTCAAAGAATGCTTTCACAGCAGCCTGATCGGTCAGATCTAATTCCTGATGATTGCGCCCAACCAGATTTTCGTATCCTCTCGCCTTGAGATTATTCCAAATGGCAGAGCCCACAAGGCCGTTGTGACCCGCAATGTATATTTTGCTATTCAAGTCTAAAGACATATTCCTTTCTTGCTTCTCCTTCTTATTTCACGATGCCTTTCTCCAAATACTCACTCAAATTGACACGAACTTTACCGGCCGCATCATCGGCAGCCACCTTACCCATGTCGTGATCTACCATGATATTCACTAATTCTTCGAAGCTTGTTTTGGCCGGATTCCATCCCAACTTGGTCTTCGCCTTTGTGGGATCGCCCCAGAGATTCACCACATCAGTAGGGCGATAGAAATCCGGGCTTACCTCGACCAGCACCCTACCCGTAGCCTTATCGATGCCCTTCTCGTCGATACCCTCACCATTAAACTCCAATTCGATACCCACGTGCTTAAACGCATGATAGCAGAACTCACGCACGCTGTGCTGCTCGCCGGTGGCAATGACGAAGTCGTCCGGCTCTGCCTGCTGCATGATGAGCCACATACACTCCACGTAATCCTTGGCATAACCCCAGTCGCGCAGCGAAGACAGATTGCCCAAGTAGAGCTTGTCTTGTTTGCCCTGCTTGATGCGGGCGGCCGCCAATGTGATCTTACGGGTCACGAAGGTTTCGCCACGGCGCTCGCTCTCGTGGTTGAAAAGGATGCCGTTGCAGGCAAACATGCCATACGCATCGCGATATTCCTTCACTATCCAGAAGCCATACTGCTTGGCTACGGCGTATGGGCTGTAGGGGTGGAACGGCGTGTTCTCATTCTGCGGCACTTCCTCCACCTTGCCATACAGCTCGGATGTGGATGCCTGATACACGCGGCAAGTCTTCGCCAGACCGCATACACGCACGGCTTCAAGAATGCGGAGCACACCCACGGCATCGACATCTGCCGTAAACTCGGGCGAATCGAAACTCACCTGCACATGACTCTGCGCCGCGAGATTATAGATTTCCGTGGGCTGTACCTTACCCACCACACCCACAATGCTCATCGAATCGCCAAGGTCGGCATAGTGTAAGTGGAAATGAGGGCGCCCCTCAAGATCTACGATACGCTCGCGGAAATCGACCGACGAACGGCGTATGATGCCATGCACGTCATATCCTTTCTCTAACAACAGCTCTGCCAGATAACTTCCGTCTTGTCCGGTCACACCTGTGATCAATGCTACTTTTCTTTGTTCCATATCAATGTGTTCATTCTGTTTATAATATATTCGCCGCTCTACAGGCAGTTACCGCACCGTGATGTGGAAGCAGCCCTGCTTTACCTCATACTTGATATAGCAGCGCCCCGCCTCACGCAAATCGCGCAGCACCTCGGCAAGCACATATTTCAGCGTATCGTTTTGCACGGTACGCCGCTTCTCGCCCGGAGCCTCAACCGTCTTGTAGCGGTTGTAACACACGTCGAAGGTGGTGCCATAGAGATGGCAGCTGTTTTCCGTAGCATTGCCGTTGTGTCCGCGCAGTCGCGTCACGTCCTCCTTTGTGCGCAGCACGCTGGTAGCGATGACCTTGTGAAGGGGAATACCCTTAATCTGAAGACTGTCGAAAAAGTTGCGCCCGATATCTTGAAGCAGTACAGAGGCGCGGGGCACGAGATAAGGCACGCTGTTGCTGAGCTTATCGACATAGAAATAAGGATTGCTGCCCACATAGACCAACTCCGACTTGCGCTCCTCCGCCTCCTTACGGTTGACCACCGGACTGACACCCCATTTCGTGGCAGCCTGTATCTGTACGTCCTGCAAGTCGGGAAAACTCTCGGAATAACCCGGCACACTATAGATACGGTTCTTCACCGGCGTGCCGTCCGGCTTGATAAATCGTGAAGCCGAATGAGCACGGCCTTGCTGCACCGACGGCACCGGCTGTGCATCTCTCAAGGCCTTATCAGCCTGCTTGTCAGCCGATGTGGCAGGAGTCTCTACCTGCTTTGCCGTTTCCTTTTTCCCTGCGACGGATGAGGAGGCCGGCGTTTGGTTTCCTTTCATGACCTCCGTTGCCGTGGCGCTCAGCTTGTCCTCCGCGACGGAAGGGAAAATACAGCGTACGAGAGCCAATACAAAGGTCACCGCAAGGAAGCCCTGAAGATATTTTTGCTTCGTAATTTTCATTTCACTTGCAAAAATAGCACAAATCGAAAGAATAACAAAGGAAAAGCAACGGAGAATGACGATTCCACCCCAATATTGTCCTAAATGTTTTCCGCACGTTTGCGTCAAGCATCATGGAGCAGATACCTGTCCTGCCTGTTTCCACGCCACTCATTCAGGCGTTTTTATGCTTTTTCAGCCGGAAAGCGCCTCCGCGCCGCTCTCTTTACACCCGCCAGATTGCCGCTTTCCACTCTGGCGGCGGCGTACGTCGAACGCCGTACACACGTACGTCATACGCTGTACGCATGCACACCGAACGTCGTACGCACGTACGCCGAACGACGTACGCACGTACACCGTCCGACGTACGCCGCCGCTTCGCCTGATAGAGAAG
>CAUTTP010000102.1:0-10026 GCA_963541305.1 uncultured Prevotella sp. | reverse complement strand
TTCATTACAGTTTTTTCGTTCAGATTTTCGTTCATTCTAGAGCGAAAAATCGGGGTGGTTCAGCCGGATTCTGGTCACGGAAGGTCGAAAATTTTGTGTTGGCTTCGCGATAGCTATGCTTTCGCATCGCGATAACTGCCTAATCGCAGTGCGATCTCAATGTTCTCGCATTGCGATAACTATGCTTTCGCGATGCGAAAAGGGTGCTATCGCAAGATGAAAAGATGAATATCTATGGCATATTCTTACTTTTCGCGCGTAACTCGCTGATGCTTTGAGGTTTACGTAACCCCCTCTGATTTTCGCGTATTTCGGACAAAAGATTTTCAATTTTGCTACACGCGATTCTACAGAGGGTGTTTGTCAAGATTATTCTGAAAGAAAAAGAGAACAGGAGTTTCTATTAGGATAATCGGTGCAGCGACAGTACGGTGAGCACGCCATCGGCTACACGGAAATGGACGTCATAGTTCTCGAAGGGCATACCATAAATTTTCATGGAATCATCTTGATAATGTGGGCGGGGGTCAAGTTCCAAAGTCTTGCGTAATGCCGACAGCTGTCGGTTGCTGAACCGAAGTGCCAGCTCTTCAGGGATAGACACCGCCAGTCGACGAATGGGGTTAGTGTCGACAAAGCCCGAGCGGGCACCTTCGTGACAGTCGGTGTAAGTGACGTATGGTTTTATGTCGTAGATAGGCGTGCCATCCATCAAATCACCGCCCTGCACATAGAGCATTGGTCCCTTTGGCGTATCCAACTCTACCCTACTGAGCCGGACGGATGACAGTCCTATAGGGTTAGGACGGAAAGGCGAGCGCGTGGCAAACACACCAATCTTCGTATTACCGCCCAAGACCGGTGGGCGTACCACCAGACTGGTTGCCCTATGCTTATTGGCAGAAAACTCCCAGATGAGCCAAAGGTAATCAAACTCCTCAATGCCCCTCAATGCATCGGCATTGCGATACTCTGATTCAAATATGATGATTCCCTCGAGTTCTTCCACCAATCCGCTCTGTTTGGGAATGCCGAACTTAGAGCTGAACGGTGAGTGAAAGCGGGCGATGGGCTTGATTTCCATAGAATAAATGGGGAGAAAAGGAATGGTGCGGATAAATCAGAACGATGCCTTCATCCCGGGTTGACACCAAAGGCGAGAATGAGCATGAGCATCACCTCTGACCAACATACTATGACCGGTACATACATCTGAGGCGCATAGAGCTGGTTAGGCTTAAATTTCTCAGTGGTAGAGCGCATCGTCCGATGGAAAATATAATAGATGATGCTGGCATTGATCAGTCCTAACAGCATGCCGGCCAGTACGTCTCCGAAATAGTGCACGCCGAGATACATGCGCGAGTAACACATGGCAATAGCCCAAAGCACCATTGTAACAGACAGGAGATGACGGCGGAAGACATAGATGATGAAGAATGTCGTGCCCCAACAGTTGGCAGCGTGGGCAGAGGGAAAGCCATAGCTTCCGCCGCGATAGTCGTTTACGACGTGAACCATCGGCGATATAGGATTGTCGGGATTGCTCGGACGCATGCGTGCCAATGCTGAACGAATGACGGTGGAGCACACCTGATCATCTATGATCAGCAGCAGAATGGCTGCCGCCAGACAGATGACGTTGACACGCCAATGGAAGTTTCGAAACATCACCCATGCAAAACTGACATAGAAAGGAACCCAAATGAACCTGCCGCTGAACATCTCCATGAAGTTATCCCAGTATTCATTATGGACACTATTGACGGCAAGAAATATGCTTGTATCCCAGTCGATAAGTGTCTGGAGTATCGAAAGTGTGAGGTCTGCCATTGTTATCGTGTAGCTATATCGTCGAAAATCGTCTGGGTATAAGCCTGCCCGCGAAGGACGTTCTTACCCTTACGCATACCCTTATCCACCAGCGTTTTCCGCAAGTTATTATCATAGATCACCCCGTTTTCATCGTCGATGAGCCCAAAGCCGTCGCTCATCATGAAGAAAGCAAAGTGGGATATGGTAGTATTAAAGATGTCTTTACTAAATCGCATCGGCTTGTAGCTCACGCCAAGCTGGGCAAGCAGCGTAGCTGCGAAGTCCTGCTGCGAAGCAAAGGTATCCACAATGCGATGCCCCGTAACAACTCCACCCGTCCAGATCATAGGTACATGGAATCGATAGAAGGCGAAATTGTCGGCATCTTCCGGCCATGCGCCAAGATGATCGGGGATGAATATTACTAACGACCTATCCCATCTGCCCGATGTTTTAAGATAGTCCACGAAGCCACCCAAACAACTGTCAGTGTAGGCAAAGGCGTTGAGCGCCTTGTCTTTCAATCTGCTGTAAGGCACATCGAACGGCTCATGTGAACTCGATGTCTGTATGACACGGAACACAGGCTTGGCAGATCGGTCAGCCGTCAAATCTTCCTCCACCCGCTTGAACAGCAGATGATCGGGTACACCCCATTTGCTCAGTCTGTCGGCTATGGGGAAATCTACATCTTCCGTAATCTTGTCGAATCCCTGATTGACCAAGAACGAGCGCATATTGGTAAAGTCGGCATCACCGCCATAGTAGTAGCTCAAATCCCATCCCGCCTTAGCGAGTTGTTCGGCAAGCGAAGGAATGTTGGCCGTTTTCTTCGGATATTTCATCAAGCTCACCGTTGCGGGTGAAGGATAGCCTTGCAAAATCGATACCAGCCCACGGTCAGTACGGAAGCTATTGGCATAAAATCGGGAGAAATAAACACCTTCGCGTGCCATCCGATTAAGGTTGGGTGTCACGCCGTGAATCTTCATGATGGTGTCGGAAAAACTTTCGAGAATCACCAAATAGATGTCGGGACGAGTAGTATTGAGTAAGGAAACGGCTGTCGTATCGGGCTCAGTGACAACCGGCAACATCGATTTGGTAAGGCGGCGAGCCTCGTCTGCCGACATGAACCGATACTGAGAGGCAAAGTCATTTTGCCTCATCATGTTTTCCATAAATGAGAAAAGTGGATTGACCGCAGCATGATTGAGAACTGCGTTCTCCGAGAAATATACCTTTCCGGTATTCATAGATGCTACCGTTATTCCTCCACGGATAGGTAAAAACAGCAACCCCACCATCACAAGCATCAGCAAACTGCCCCTCCATGTCACCGGTTTGTAGGCCTTGTTTTCAAAGAATCGACGAATAATCCTGAAACACCCGCAAATGAGCAGAGTTACAACGGCGATGCCGGCTACACCTGTCACACCTTGCCACCACTCTATACTTGCCATTGCGTCTTTGGGTGAGGAGGTGATGAAGAATATAGGAGTGGAGTCAAGCGGGAAGTGCCAATAACCATAGAGTGCACAGTTGGCCACAAAACTGAGTGCCACAACAATTGCCACGAGGATAGTCCACCATCGATGGATGGCCTTGAAGCCTTGCTCGGCACGCCTGCCATGCAAAGGGCTAAACGGCAGACTGCTCACCAATAGCAACAATGCCGGTACAGCAGACAGGTAGCCTGACATTGAGAAGTCGAGCGGCAGACCATGCCACATCACAGATAAAGCCTGTGTTACACCTCCTGCATAGAGCAGAAGAAACACAGGCTTTTGCAATGTAAATATGATTGTCCACAAGCCAAAAGTGGCCAGCAGGAACGTAATTTTTACTTTAAGAGGAGAAAATGTCAGCATCAAGAGATTTACTTTGAAGGCCAAAAAGTTACCGTAGTGCCTTTTATCAATTCAAACCACGGTTCTTCATCGCGCAAAGAAATATTGTCATACTCGAACGGAACGACGATAGTATCTTTACCATCGGGCAACACCAACCCCATCTTCCCTACTTTTTGGGCAATGACAGGCATAGTCTGCAGGTCGTCAACATAAACGTAAGGCGTGCGTAAAAAATCATAATTAGCCGACACAAGCGTCTTGCCTTCATGGCTCTTGATGCCGTATTTGCCATTCTCTTCGAATACCTCGTGATAGCGCAGATACTTATCCTGCATACGCTTCACATAGAAAGCCATCGTCTCCTCATCGCGGTGCATCTCGCAGAAATAATCGTAGCTGTCACAGAAATTAGCCATTGCACGAGTGATGAGCATGCGCCAGTCGAGGTTTTTCACCACCTTACGATTCAAATCGATATAGTGAGCCAGAGCCTCCTCACGTTCGGGAATAGTCAGTTGCTTGAGTCTTTCCTCAAGTTTCTCCAGCATAGCCAGTGAGCCATGCATGGCTTTGATGTATCGATGAACCTGACGCCCCATCTCAGCACAGAAGAATTTATCCACGCGCTCCATCTCAATTTCTTCTCTGAATATTCCTTCCATATCGATTTCTCCTTCTCTTTTAGGATTAAGGTGGAGATAACCGTTTGGTCACCTCTATCTGCAAATTTACAAACATTCACCGATACTACCAAGAAATAGCAACAGAAAATCAGGGGAATTTCTATCTGTTTGCAATAAGAAATACAGGTGAAGAAAAGTCGGGAGCAACTTTCCTGAAAGGTTAGTCGGTATGATTTCAGGTTTCCGGATGGATGCAGCTGAAAAAGAATATCAAGGCAGAATTTCTTTGAGCGGGATCATTACGAACTCGCGCTCGCACATCAGAGGATGGGGAATTTTGAGGTCGGGCTCATCCACCACAAGGTCATCATACATCAGAATGTCGATGTCAATGATGCGATCGTGATATTCACCATGATTAGTTTTCGCAATGCGTCCCATCTTCTGCTCAATAGCCTGCGTAACATGGAGCACCTGACGAGGTGCGAGCGTTGTGGCACAGCACACGCAGGCATTGATAAATTTATTGGGAGAGGAGTAGCCCCAAGGCTCCGTCTCATGGAGTTGCGATATCTTCTGCATCTTGCCAACATGTCGTTCAAGCTGTTCGACTGCCTCCCTCACCAATCTTTTGCGATTACCGAGGTTAGACCCGAGACTGAAATAAACAAGATGTCGCTGCTCCATGAGACTGTTAATATAAAGAGGTGTGATACTGCAGCTCAATCGACAATGAGCAGACTGTCACCGAAACAACCGAACATATAGCCCTTTTCTAAAGCCAATTGATAACACTTCATCACGTTGTCGTAACCGCCAAAAGCAGCGGTTGACATCATGAGTGTGGATTCGGGATGATAGAAATTAGCTATCATCGTATCAGCCAGACCGAATTCATAAGGAGGAAATATGAACTTGCTGGTCCAGCCGTCATACTCTTTCAACATGCCGTCCGTGCCGACAGCAGTCTCTGTAGCCTTAGCCACGCTGGTACCCACAGCACACACACGATGGCCTGCTTGCTTGGTCTTGTTCACCAAGTCGCACGCCTCTTTCTCTATAATCATCTGTTCCGAGTCCATCTTATGCTTGGTCAGATCTTCCACTTCGATGGGCGAAAAGTTACCAAGACCGCAGTGAAGGGTGATAAAGGCGGTATTGATGCCCTTAATCTCCATACGTTTCATCAGCTCGCGGCTAAAGTGTAGCCCTGTGGCAGGGGCAGTAACGGCACCCTCATTCTTGGCGTAGATGCACTGGAAATTCTCCATATCCTCGGCAGTGGCATGCGAACGTACGTGCATGCCTTTCATCTCAGGATCCTCCTCGCGCCCGTTGAGGATATAGGTGGGCAGCGGAGCTTCGCCGAGAGCAAAGAGATCTCTTTTGAATTGCTCATGCGAACTGTCATAGAGGAAGCGGAGCGAACGACCGCGGCTGGTGGTATTGTCATACACTTCAGCCACCATCGTACCCACTTCATCAAAAAACAGCTTGTTGCCAATACGGATTTTCCGTGCGGGTTCCACGAGCACATCCCACAGATGAGTCTCCTCATTAAGCTCACGCAAGATGAATACCTCAATCTTAGCATCGGTTTTCTCTTTCGTGCCATACAGGCGGGCAGGAAAAACCTTCGTATCATTCAGAATGAAAGTATCGCCCTCATCGAAGTAATCAAGCACGTTGCGGAAGTCGAGATACTCACCCTCGATGGGCTTTCCCTTCGCATCTTTCTTAAACATCTCGATTTCTCCGGTGGTGCGGTGCAGCACCATCAGGCGTGCCTCATCACGACGGGTGACACGGAACGTTTCTTTCGTACCATCATCATTCGTAAATTCGCGTACGAAATGGTGAGGATAGAGAGCCACCCGCTCTTCCGGCAACTTAAATCTGAATTGTGATAACTTCATATCTTTATTTGCTTTTAATATCTGTAAATACTTATGTGGCAGTAAATTGATTTTCTTCTAAGGTTATGTTGGCATCCATCCACTCTGTGAAATGGTCGAACGGCACGCAGTTGTCCACCGTATACTTACCTACGCGCATACGGCGGAGATCGGTGAGAAACGCTCCGCTGCCTAAGGCACGACCCAAATCGCGAGCCAAAGCACGCACGTAGGTGCCCTTTCCGCATACTACGCGAATGGACATTCGGGCTTCTTGAGCATCATAATCAATGAGTTCCAACTCGTCAATACGAATCTTTTTGGCCTTCAGTTCCACGTCTTCACCCTTGCGACGAAGATCGTATGCCCGTTTGCCGCCCACCTTCACAGCACTGTAAGTCGGCGGAATCTGCTCCACCTCGCCGATAAACTGCGGTAGTGTGCCAAGGATCATCTGCTTGGTGATATGACGATATGGGTAAGTGTAGTTCACCGTATGCTCACGGTCATAGCTTGCGGTCGTAGCGCCGAGTTGCAGCGTAGCCGTGTATTCCTTGGTGTGCATCTGTAGCTCTTCAATCAGCTTGGTACACTTACCTGTACACAACACCAGCACCCCTGTAGCCAGAGGGTCGAGCGTCCCGGCATGTCCGATCTTTACCTTATGCCCTAACTTCTTGGACAAAAGATAGCGCACATGTGCCAAAGCGCCGAAGCTGGACATGCGATAAGGTTTGTCTATAGCAAAAATTTCTCCTGCGATGAAATCCATTATAGGCTATAAGTGATGATGATGCCAGCCACGATGGCACAATAAATGGCAAAGTAGATGAGCTTACCCCGCTTTACTATGTTGATCATCCACTTACAGGCGGCACATCCCGAGATAAAGGCGGCAAGAAATCCCACAACCAATGCCGTGACCGACACGTTGCCCATCACCGATTCGAGGCCATTACTTGAGATTTTGACAGCATCAAGCAATGCCTCGCCGAGGATGGGAGGAATGACCATGAGGAATGAGAAATGCGCCATTTTTTCTTTTTTATTACCCAAGAGGAGACCGGTCGCAATGGTGCTGCCCGAGCGAGAGAGACCGGGCAGTACGGCAACAGCCTGTGCTATACCGATGATAAATGCGTCTCTCATGCTGATTTTCTCCTTTTGACGAGGATGGGCAAAGTAAGAGAATGTAAGCAAAGCGGCGGTCACTAACAGCATGCAGCCTACGATGAGCAGCCCTGATCCGAAAATCTTCTCCACATAGTCCTTGAAAAACAAGCCCACAATGCCTACAGGAATTAGCGAAATCAAGATACACACTGCATAGCGCGTCTCCTCATTCCACTCGCCCTTGAACAGCCCTTTGAATATCCACGCTATCTCCTTCCACAGAATCACGAGAGTACTTAACACCGTTGCCACATGCACTGCAACGGTAAAGGCAAGGTTGTCCTCGCCATTGATGCCAAACAGGTAAGCTCCTATCGCAAGATGACCACTGCTGCTCACGGGCAGATATTCGGTCAAGCCTTGAATAAGACCTAATATTAACGCCTCAAGCCAATCCATTATTCGTCGTTCTTCTCCTGCTGATTAGACTCTTCATTGAACATTTCCCCACTGTCTTTCGGTTTGTGCACAATGGCATAGATCATCGAGACGAAACCGATGAAACATACCACCGGCGCCACCTTGATGCGCCGAACACTGAAGATATCGGGATTGAAAGCTGCCTCCGACGAAGCGCTTCCGCTCATCAGGATAAACCCGATGACCACGATTGTAAAGCCGACAGCCAACAGGATGAAGTTGGTCCGGTTGAAAGCTAAGTCTCTTTTGTTCATTATATTTTGTTTTTCTGTTTTCCGAATTCAGTGTATGCAGACCAGCAAGACGCAGGTCGGCACGGCAGATTTCTTAGATCTTGTACAGTTCTCCTGCTTTCATTTTCAGGAATTTATTCACCGAAATATTGGCACAGATACCCGTAATGATCACGCCAAACAGCAACACGGCACCTGCCGTAATCGTCATCTCTCTCCATGTCATGATAGTCAGGATTTCCGGTTCATAGCGATATAGGACATACACACAGCATGCCAGCACGAGGTTGGCCAGTATGCCGGCAAGAAGTCCAAGCAACACCGCCTTGGTGACAAACGGGCGGCGGATGAATCCCCATGACGCACCCACGAGTTTCATCGTGTGGATGGAGAAACGGCGGGCATAAATATCTAACCGCACTGTGTTGTTGATGAGCGAGAAAGAAACGAATGTCAGCAGCACGGCAAGCCCCAAGAGCACAATGCCGATCTTCGCAAGGTTGCGGTTTACAGTATCGATTAAGTCTTTCTGATAATTGATTTCAGCTACTTTAGGGTACTTTTTCAGCTGCTTGGCAATCCACGTCAGCGAATCGTTATTGGCATAATCGCCGGTCAATGTCAACTCTACCGATGACGGGAAAGGATTCACACCATCGGTAAACTCAGAGGGGTCGGCACCCATCTCTTTCGTCGCCTCGGCCAAAGCCTGCGCCTTGCTGATATAATGAATGTCTTTGATATACGGGAGATTACCCAGTCCCTTGCACATCTGCTGTGCTTCCGTGTCGGTCATGTCCTGCTCGAGCATCATCGTTATGATGAGATTTTCTTTCACATACGACGACAAATTGCGCCCGATGAGGGTGGAGAATATCACTAATCCCAACAAGATGAGCACTAAGGCAGTGCTGATACAAAGTGTGAAAGATTGCAGCCGACCGGTGCGATTATTGTTTTTTCTGCGATTTTTTCCCATTTCCTAATGGACAATAACTATGCAAATTTGACGCAAAAGTAACTAAAATCTAATAATAAAGCAAGTCTTTAACGTGCATTAACCAAATAATACGCATTCACTCCACACAATTCCCTCTTTTTGATTAACTTTGCGCTTTGTAACGCGGATGCTTCTTTCATCTACAGACAAGCATCAAACGCTTTGAACTAAGCACCAAAAAATTGAGCACGATTATATTTCCCAGCCCCATATTCGGTCCCGTTCACAGCCGGCGACTTGGTCTCAGTCTTGGCATCAACCTCCTGCCCGGCGATGGCAAGGTGTGCAATTTCGACTGTATTTATTGTGAGATCGGCTTTAATAAAGACGGCATCACCCACAGCAAGCACCCCTCGCGCGAGGTGGTGTCGACGGCTCTTGAGACACAGCTGAAGCGGATGCACAAGACCGGCGAACACCCCGACGTGCTCACCTTTGCCGGTAATGGCGAACCTACGACCCACCCTCATTTTCCCGAAATCATCGACGATACCATCCGTCTGCGCGACAAATGGTGCCCCAATGCCAAAGTGAGCGTGCTCAGCAACGCAACGATGATCGGGCGACCGAAAGTTCGGGAGGCATTGATGAAAGTAGACAACAATATCCTCAAGCTCGACACCGTGAACCAAGACTATATTGAGCGCATAGACCGCCCTACGCAGTCGTCATACAATGTGCAGCAGATCATCGAAAATCTCAAACTGTTTGATGGACACGTCATCATCCAAACAATGTTTCTCAAAGGTGATGGTGCCGACAATACAGGCGATGAATACGTCATGCCGTGGCTCGAGGCAGTGAAAGATATTCGCCCCGAGAGCGTGATGATCTACACGATTGACCGTGAAACACCAGACCAATCGCTCATGAAAGCCACTCGCCAAGAATTAGATGGTATTCGTAACCGCGTCATCGCCACAGGCATTCCTTGCACTGCTTCGTACTAAATCAAAGCAAGATTCCACCCTCGCTTTCCTCCCGTTTGGTTGTTATGATGACGTATCTCGTTCG
>CAUTTP010000101.1:0-10175 GCA_963541305.1 uncultured Prevotella sp. | reverse complement strand
ATTTTCTATAATTTTGTGACTCAGCGCAAGCGTGGCCGTGAGGTCGGGCTTGCGCCTTTTTAGGCACACCTCTTTTCAGTATTCCAGATGCCGCAAAATATAATCCACCGCCTCCGGATAGAGCCTTCGCGGTGAGCGTGGAGCGGAGGGGAGGCCATGCTCTTTGAGATATTCCAACTTAAGGGCGGGCGAAGTCAACTCCTTCAGAAAGCCGAATCGCACGTACTTTGTCTGCTCACGCGTGCGCAGCCAGCAGTCATAATATGCTTGGGAAATGAAGTATGCGCTATCGTCCTCCGCCTCCTCCCAACTCATGTCCGTCCGTACCACCTCCATCATGAAACTCAGGCGGCTGTCGGGCGCAGTGATATAGAGAAACACCACATCCCCCACCTCGAAGTGATTGCTCTGATGCCAGTCGATGAAACCATTGTCGCGGATGAAGTCTGCCACACGATATTGCTTGTGATTATAAGCTCTGATCCAGTAAGTCATGCTATCATAAATATGTATAAGTAGGTATTCAAAATTAAACGCCTACTTAATATCTTTGTTTTGCATGCGAAGTTAGCAAAAATATTCCTAACTTCGCACACAGTAATAATAAATGAAATATGGACATCTGTAAAGCAACAGTTCAAGACATCGAAACCATCATGCATCTCATCCGGCAGGGACGCGAGAAGATGGTGGCATCGGGCAACCTCACCCAATGGACCGACGGGCACCCTTCGCGCGAGGATATATGCCACGACATAGCGCAGGGTAATAGTTATCTGATGCTCGATAAGGGGCAGCCCGTGGCAACCTTTGCCTTCATTCAAGGCCCCGACCCCACATACGCCGCCATCTATGACGGTGAATGGCTGAACGAAGAGCCATACTATGTGATTCATCGCGTGGCCTCCTCACCCGAGGCACACGGCGTGGTGAAAGTGATGCTCGACCATTGCTTTACCATTGCCCGTAACATCCGCATCGATACTCATGCTGACAATGTGCCGATGAGAAGAGCATTAGAGAAGCAAGGATTCCACTACTGCGGCATCATCCACCTGATGGGCGGCGATGCGCGCGTGGCGTATATGAAATTTAGGAGTTAAAGGAGTTAAAGGAGTTAAGGAGTTAAGGAGTTAAGACAATACTCTGCTAAACTGCTTTGTCACCATTTCATCTTTTCATCTTCTTGTATCCGCTTTCCGCAAGGAAGGCAGAATATGCTCTTTGTGGCTTTCTGTCTAATGCTCTTTGTGGCTTTTTGTCTATTCTTCTTTCCGTCTCTATCTGTCAAAGAAGATTAACGACATACGTTATTTCTCGAAGTGCTGGTAGTCTTTCACCGTGTTCCATGCCCCACCCCACCGGAATCCGTGCTTGATAAAGAGTTTGCAGAGCAGGTCGTCACGGTCGATCTTATAAGGGAACGATGCCGTGCGGTCGCAATACTTCAGTGCGTTGGACGGCTGCACCGTCACCTTGCCGCTCTTGCTCTTGCGACAACAGGGGTTGTAGAGCGTGTTAATGTCAACCGCCATGCCGCGGGCATGTGTCGACAGCTTTGTCGACCCCCGCACATGGCGATAACAGAAACTGCTGGAATTGTTGGCACGCATGGAGCGTTCGTCATCGGCATCAAAGTCGTCGATCAGCCGCATGCTTTGGATGGGATAGCGATGCCGGTACAACTCGTGAAAGATATCGACCAAATCCTGCGCGATGAGCCTGTTGCAGACCAGCTCACCCATGCGCACCCGCCCTTCGCCGTCATAGTGCAGCACCTTGACATAACGCAGACTGGTGCGTGGGATGGGGCATCCCTCGGGATACGACTTACCTTTCATACGGGCGAAAACGGCATCCGGAATCGGCTCATGCACGAAGCATCGGCTTTCGCCAAAGGCCTGTACGGCCGAGAGGCTCACCGTTCCACCTGCACGCCAGACCTTGAGCGCCGTTGCATCGCCGACCGTATTCTGACACAACATGGGCATGCAACATGCCAAGGCCAGCATGAGCAGCAATATCTTTTTTCGCATATCCTTACGCCATTTCATCATATATCACTATTAACGCAAAAACAACCTGCTTAGTGTCTCAAATGCCCGATTGCCGAACGAGGTGCTTATCAATAGGATATCTTCATGCCCACAAACATGCTGCGCGGCATATTGGGGCCGTAGATATAGGCTGCGTCGCGCTCCCAACCCTGATCGAGGTCTTTCTGATACACGTTGCTGATGTTCTGAATGCCCGTGTTGACCTGCATTTTAATTTGGTCATACAGCGTGAAGTCGTATGCCAGTTTCATGTTGAGCGTGAAATATTCGGGCGTGTTCACAGCCACCGGGCTGCTGATGGTGGGGCCTTCCATGTGAGGCACGAGCATCGAGCCCGTGTAATTGCCCGAGAGCGACACCGTGAATCCTTTGAAGGGCGCCACGTTGGCGGTAAAATAGCCGTATGCATTGGGTGTACGCATCATCTTCTTCTCGGCAGGCGCTTTCGTTGCCCACTCCACCGGCGTGCTGTATTCGCTCTTTTGCCACGTGAATCCTGCCTGCACGGAGAATTGCGAACTGAAGGCCACCTTACCCTCAATATTCAATCCCAAGACCTCCGCGCTGTTGGCATTGTAGCGCTCGTTGATGATATTGCCCATGTCATCTTTCTCATCCAACTCACGCAGGGCAAAGACATTGTTCAGCCGGGTGAAGAAGCCCTCGATGAGAAGATTGGCCTGCACGCTGCCGAAATTGTGGTAGAGGTCGGCCGACAGGCTGAACGAGTGAGAGCGTTCCTCCTTTAAATCCTTGGCAAGATGTATCCTGATGCCTTCTCCGCCCGCCATGCCGGTGTGCAGATCTTCATCAAACGATTGCGGCGCGAGAAATCCGCTGGCATAGTTGAGCCGCAGGTTGATGTTCTCGGTCGGGTTATAACGGAAGTTCGCACGAGGGCTGAAGATGGCGTGCCCAATCATGTTGTGCTTATCCAACCGCCCTCCCAAGAGGATGCCCCAGTGTTTATCCTTCCATTCGTTCTGCACGTAGGCACCGGCGATACGTACGTATTGTTTCATCAGATAGTCGTAACCAAGCGAATGGTCTTTGATGCGGTCGAAGCTATACTCTATGCCCGCCGTAAGTTCTGACGGCATGAAGAGCAAGCGGTCGAACTTGTGTGTGTATTGACCACCACCCATCAGTGTGAGGTTACGCGTGTTGCTGTAGGCTTTCAGCGCTTTGGCAATATTCTCCGCAGAACCGTCCGCGATGCCACCGTAATAGCTCTTGCGCAAAATGCTCTGAAAAGAGAAGTAGGCACCTAAATGGTTTCGCTCATCGGGACTATAGAGGTCGTAGCTCAATCCGCCGCCATGGATATTATGGTCCAGCTGTTCGGCGATGTTAGCCTCATGAGCCGGAAGCTCGAGACGGTTGCCGCCGCGGCGAAACTCTTTGATGGCATGATACTTCAACGACAGTCGCGAGTAGTCGGTAAGTCGGACGAAGGTATTTGCACCGATGGTCTGCGTTTTCAGTTGCGGCAGGTCGGTGTAGCCGTCACGGTCGCGATCATATCCCGATCGGTTACGACTCTGTCCGTAAATATAGAATCCGGCCTTGTGGTTATCGGTGACCAGCGAGCCGTTCATCGTCGTGTTGTTGTCGAAGGTGCCATGCCCCATCGCGGTAAGCGAGTGTGCCACTTCGCCCGAATTGCCCTTCGGCTCTTTTGTAATGATATTGATCGTGCCGCCTACAGCTGATGCACCGAAGAGCGCCGAACCTCCACCGCGCACCACCTCCACGCGTTCGATCATGTTGGCAGGTATCTGTTCCAAGCCATATACGCCCTGCAAGGCTGAGAACACAGGGCGCGAATCGATCAGAATCTGCGAATAGCGTCCTTCCAATCCGTTGATGCGCACTTGCGAGAAGCCGCAGTTGGCACAGTTGTCTTCGGTTCGCACACCCGGCTGAAAGTTGAGACCTTGCGCCAGACAGGTGGAATGGGTAGATTCAAACAGCTTTGTATCCAGAACATTCACTATCGTAGGCGATTCGCGGCGCAGTGTCAGGTTGCGATTGGCCGATACCACTACTTCGTCGAGCGCTATCGGGTCTTCCTCCAATTCGAAGTTTACCTCGTAGGTTTTCATACGTTCGATCATCACCTCCTGCTGCTGCACGTGATAGCCGGCGGCGCGCACTTCGAGCACGGTTTTGCCTTCGGGCAGGTCACGGAGCATATAATGCCCCGTAGCATCGGTGGTGGTATACACCACGGTTCCGCTGATCACCACCATCACATGGGGCAGATGCTCGCGTGTCTTTTTATCGATGACATGCCCTATCACATTGGCATCTGTCCTCAGCGGCATCACTTCACCGGCATGCAGCAGCCCCGGTGTGTGCAGAAGCAGAAGCAGCCAAGCGAGCATGAGAGAGGTAAAATACTTTCTTGTAGTCTTTCTTTCCATAATTTTTACTAATTTTCGGTTGGTTATATGAATTACTGTACCCGCAAAGAGAGCCTTCGTATACTCTCTTTGCGGGTACAAAGGTATAAAGAACGGAGAGTTGCGGCAATACCGATATGTAATGAAAATGCCGCATACCGATGTTTGGGTATAACGCGATACATCCAAATACCGACGTATGATGATTTTTCACCGGAGCGCATGTGTTTCTTGTCTGATTAGAGCAAGACCGATATTGCATCCCTTATGCTCATCCGCCGGATTTTTACAAGGGCAAACTATTGCGAAGTCAGACAAGAAAAAAACGGAGTTTACTGCCCGGCAGCATTGCCGGCAGCAGTGCCATCAATCTCAATGGGAATCTTCACGTTGATGTCCCAAAGCCCTGTGCTCAGCAGTGCCGGAGAAGGAAGATAGAACGGCGAGGGCTTATTGTTCGCATCAAACTTGCTGCTTGCGGCATGCAGAAGGTCGACCGACAGTTCAAACTTAATGCCGACCTGTACAAAACGTATGAATCCGTCAAAGCCCATAGGATTGGTCTCGCCGATGTAAGCGCCGTTCAGCTCGTCGGCATAGCGGTAATCATAAGGCAGTTCGGCCTTATCGGTGACACGCACCGAGCCTACGCTGCCTCCATATTCCACCTTCTTATACATCGAGAAGAAGTGCTGGTGAATCTTGTCCTGACCCAGTTCGAAAAACTGGTTGTTCATCTTCTCGCCTTTGGAGTTATAGTAATCCAACTTCAACAAGTACACCACATCAGGGTTATCGGTCATATTCTTCACCCTGAAACGGTCGTTTGTGCTCGTCACATGCCAGCCTTCGGCAGCTGTCGTAGCCCATTCGATGACCTGTGCCGATGCCGCCGAAGCCTTGAAGTCGGCCTGTTTGGGCTGGGTGTCAAACGAGGCCGGGCTCATCAGCGTTCCCTCTTGCAAGGTGAAGACGGCTCTCGTGGGGTCTTCGTGCAACTTGTTCTCCTTCTCGTTGGTAGGTTCATCAGGGCTGCACGACGCCAACCCTGCTGACAGGAATATCCCGAAGGCAAGGCATAATAATGTTTTTAGCGTTTTGGTTCTCATAATCTTAATTGTTGTGCTTGGGTTAATCGTAATCGGAAATTACCCGTTTTTTTATTCAATATTGTCCTAAATATTCGCCGAATGTTTTGCTTTTTCAAGCAGAAAGCATCTTTGTGCCACTCTCCTTATACCCATTCGGCCATCGTTTTATGCCCTGACAGCGACGTACGCCGAACGCCGTACACACGCACACCGAACGACGTACGCACGTACACCGAACGGCATACGCACGTATGCCGAACGACGTACGTCGGCGTTTCCGTCTGATGTCGAGGACGAAGCGCCACTTTGGGCGCACGTTAACGGCAATGAGGGCTGTGGCTTAGAACCAGAAACCATTCTCACTGTGCGCAGCCTCGCCGTTCAACTGGAAGTAGAACTCGGCAGCCGCCTCCATGAAAGTGATGCCGAAAGCCTTAGCCAAACTCTCGATCACCAAGTGTTCTTTCTCGGTGTAGTCGCTCTCTTTCTTGTCAAGTGACGGATTGAAATCGAAGATATACTCGTTATTTCCGATAAATACGTTCACCGGCAGTCGGATTTCACTCTGCCACTTAGCATTCGCCAGCTGCTCCTCGGTCGGCTCATAATAGGGAGAGGCTTTCCCATCCGTATATTTTGTAGACGGGGCTTCCATCAGCTTGATCACCAAGTCGAACGTCACACGGCTCTCATTAAACTTGAAATAGCCCTTGAAGCCCAGCGGATTATCTGCGCCGACGAACACTGCGCCGTCATATTTATTAGATTTATTCCACGGGTCGGTGTCGCAATACACATAGTCGATCACAGAAGAAACATCACCGTCATAGATGTATCCCTCGTCGTTGCCATAGCCGGCCTGCACGTTTTCGAGCATGAAGAAATGCTGGAAACGCCGGTCTGCGCCATTGTCTATGAACTTTCCGTTGATCAGACTGTCTTTGGCATCATAATAATCGATGGTCATCGCGTATGCTGCCGACCAACCCGAGAGCACTGCGAGGCTTTTGGGATTGCTCTCATCGGCCACCCACACGCTGTCTTTGTAATGGTACACAAACTTCGCTGCTACCGCAAGATACTTCACTTCCTGCGGATGGGAGTTCTGATGGAAATTGTATGTGCCATGCATGTGGCCGTCATACACCTTGAGCACCGCCTTCACTGCACCGCCGGCGGCCGTGGGCACCTCCGTCTTTGTCGTGTCTTTCTCCTCCTTTGGATTAGGCGAAGGCACAATTTCATCGTCACTGCTGCATGCCGTGAACCACACACTTGCCATCAAAGCGACGGCCATCATTGATACATACCTTAAAGTTCTCTTTTTCATAAATAGTTTTTTTGTTGTTTAGAAGTTCCATCCCACCGTCAGCCGCACGTCACGCCCCATGTCGTGGGCATAATATCGGCTGCGGTTGGTATATTCCTTATATTCCTTATTAAATATGTTATCGCCCATGACAGCGACTTCGAGCGAATGTCCGTTGCCGAGTTTCCATGTGGCACCGAGGTCGAATCCGAAGAGATGGTAGGCGTCGGGGGTAAACGCCACAAGGTCGGTGTTGGGATTAAACCGATTCTGCTTTGCCACATACCGATGGGTAAAACCGGCACGCGGCAGGATTTTACCGCGCCAAGCAGGCTTCCATGTCAGCGACTGCACGATGTGCATGCTGGGGATATAGGGCAGGTAATTATTGGTACTGCGCTCATTTGCCCAAATCAAAGCCGTGAGCAGCCGATAGTCGAGCGACGGCACGGGGCGAATATGAGCATCGAAGTCAATGCCGCGAAAGAATGCTGCAGTCTGCTTGTACTGGAACACAGGGTATGCGCCCGACACTACCACAATGTTCTGACGCGTCGGCTCGTCATAGATAAAATTGTTGACCCACTGCAAATAGGCATCCACGCGCACGTCAACATAGCGATTTTCGTATCTCACGGACGTCACCCACTTATAGCTTTGCTCCGACTTGAGCGTAGAATCACCACGCACGAAGATGCCCGAACTCAACTCGTTGCCATTGCTATACAGCTCGTACACATGCGGCGCACGCCATGCCAGCCCCAAGTTGGACGTAATGTTCCAATGGCGGCTGGGTCGGCAATGACCGCCTAAGCTAAAGGTTAGGTTCTCGAAATGGCGCTTACCGCCATATCGGCGTCCCGTCCAATCGTAGCCGTCGGCCTCCGTCTGCTGCCCGTCGAAGCGCACACCGGCCTCTGCTCCCCATTTCTCTCGTGTGTATTTCTGTACACCATACACGCCGAAAGCCATCTCCGTATAGTTTGGAATAATCGGCACCACACCCGTTCCACGCTCGTTGTTGTTCTTGGTATTGAGCAGTTGTGCGCCCGCCTCGCTCTTCCAGTGTCCGTAACCTTTAGTCCATACCAATGAATTTTGCAGCGATTTGAGGTGCAGGCTCACCGTGGGGATATCGGAATGATTCATTCGCCGGATGCGGTTTTCGCGTCGGTCGTCCGACTGAAAGGTTGTCTGCCACACGAAAACACCTATTCGCCCGGCATCAAAACAGGCCTTGCCGAATGCCGTGTGATGCACCACTTTCTGATGAGGATAGCCAATGTGGTAGGTAAAGGGCGTGAATTCCACAGGCTGACCTAACCTGATGCGCTCCTGCAACAGTTGTTCGTTACCCATCTGCGCACTCTGCATCACACCCAATTTCTGCCAAAACAGCCCGTAACCGGCTTCCACTCGCCAGTGCCCATGCCTGTAGCCCATGCTCAATGAGAGGTCACGTTCACGCATACCGGTATTGTTCAGCAGATACTTGGCTGTGCTCCGATCACCGCCATTCTCTAATGTTCCCTGCACGCGCCACGCCCAATCACTGCACCACGGCATCGTGCCGTCAGCACGTCCCACCACTCCATAGCGGCGGCCATTGGTACCATAAAGGGTTGATAGCGATCCGTGCACATGCCGATGACCATAGGACAAAGGCTCGTCTTCCATCACCACGATGCCGCCCAGAGCCTCCGAACCATAACGTACCGACTCTGCCCCCTTGACCACCGACACGCTGGCAAACCCGTTTTTATCGATCTCGGGCGCATGGTCGGCACCCCATTGCTGGCCAGTGAGACGTGCCCCATTGCTCACTATCAGTATGCGGTTGCCATACATGCCGTGGATTACGGGCTTGGCCACGATGGTGCCGGTACGGATGGAGCTCATGCCACTCGTATTTTCGAGCATCGAAGCCAGCGATTTGCCCATCGAACGGGTAATGTCGTCGCGGTCGAAACGCATGCTCACACTATTCGCCGTCACTGCGGTACGCGTGGAATTGACCACAACCTCGGATATTGTCGCCGAATCGGCAATGCACATATCATCACCATGATGCACCGACTGAGCACCAACAGCCATACTGTAGCCCATGTGCAGGCATAGAGCCAGCACGGCGGACTGAACATAATTGTTTCTGTTCATCGTAAGAAAATAAAAATAAGGAGATACTGCATTGGCCGCCTCATCCATTGACAGGAGCCAATATAGCCATACACCATGTGCATCACCTCGCCGCCACGATACTAACCGTAGGCACGCAGCAAGGTGCTATGCGCTCCATGAGGCGCATCGGGTGCACGAATAAAAATAAAGTGTCAGACCTCGCAGGGAGGCGAATGGGTGTTTATCGATTCAACTGTGCGATAAACGGTTTGCGAGCAGAAGACCACTCGCGATATGAGTTTCGCTGTAACCACGGGCACAAAAGTCATCACCTCCGGGGTGTCGGCCGTGTGCATCACAAAGTTGCAGACGTAGCAGTCTTCCGTCAACTCGGCCTGATGACTGGCCATTGACGTGTCATGACCATGATAAGACGTGTCGTGAATGTGCATATCCTTGACAAAAAGAGCCGTCATGAACGTTGTCACCAACATCCATGCCCATAGCATCTGCATTGTCCTTTTTGTCTTCTTTTGCACCCTATCTACGTATTATAGCCTGTCAATGAAATGAGAAATTGACAAAAACCGAGTTAATATCGAAATGCAAATTTATATATTTTAAATTGATTCTACCAAAGTTCTGCCATAGAAAACCGTTTATTTTGCATAACTTAACATACGGGAATAAGAAATGAATGTCTTATTTCTTCAACTCATCACGCACTTTTCAAGTCTTATTCTCCCGCTGCCTGCATGCCATTCTATACGTTGTTTGCCATTTCACACACCCCGCATCAGATGGTGACAGAATGAGAGAAAAGATGTGTAAGAAATGACAAAAAGTGACCATATTTACCCTAAAATCAAAGAATATCATACTGAAATAATTAAACAAGAACCTTAAAAATCAGGATGTTCATACAAAATCAAAGGGAAAAGGGTGCGAAAATGGCGTAAAATTGAAGATTCCCGTTTCTCGCTGATTATCAACAAGTTGTCGGCATTAAATCGTTTTTCATAAAATTTCATACTGAAACTCTGTTGCGATAGCATAGGTTTCGTATTGCGAAAGCATAGTTATCGCAATGCGAGAGTATTGAGATCGCCTTGCGATTAGGCCGTTCTGGGAGAGCGAAACCTATGCTATCGCAAAACCATCTCAGTTTTTTCAATCTGATTTTTCGATCTTTTTG
>CAUTTP010000100.1:0-10271 GCA_963541305.1 uncultured Prevotella sp. | reverse complement strand
ATCGGACTTAAACGTGTGGGTGAGCGCATTGATGAACGAAGTGGTGAAATCAATACCGAAATTAGAGCGGAAGAGAAGGCCCTTAATCGGTTTGATGTCAATGAAAGCATTGCCGAACAGACGCCAGAAATCGAGATGGTTGTCCTTATTGTCATATTCTTCTCTTACAGGATTTTGACGGTCGCTCATACCGCCTACGGGTCCGGCAAAAGTTACTCCGTCTTCTTCGTAGACCGGTACGGTAGGTGCCATCTTAAGTGCATTCTCCATGGGAGCTACGTCCACTTGTTTGGTATAGGTCACGGTGAAGTTCTCACCCACAGTCACTTTCTTGTTGAGATTGTAGGAAGCATTCATGCGGGCGGAAATGTTCTCAAAGTTGGTGTACTTTAAGATACCGTTGTTTTTCTTGTAACCGAGTGAGAACATGGCCGAGTGCCTTTCATTGGCATGGGAGAACGACACATTATAGTTGCGGGCAAAGCCAGTGCGTGAAATCTCATCCACCCAGTCAGTATCGGAGTATTTCATGGTCTTTTTGCTGTTTATGTAACCATCGTAGCGACCATTTACGGTATAGTTTACATATTGATTGGTTGCTGGATTCCACACAGTGATGGGCGTTCCTATGGCAGCGTTGATATCCAGACCATAGTTGCTGGCATATATGGCAGGGTCTATACCGTCATTGAGTGCCGCCTGCACCATGGCGGTGGCATACTGCTGGGTGTTGCATAGCTTCATCTTCGACTGGGCAGTGTAAAATTGTGCTGTGAGATTTGCTGAGAAATCAATTTTGATCTTGTCGCCTTTCTTGCCCTGTTTGGTGGTGATGATGATGACGCCATTGGCGGCACGTGAGCCGTAGATGGAAGCCGATGCTGCATCTTTCAGCACTTGCATGCTTTCAATGTCGCTTGCGTTGAGAGAGTTGAGGGCAGAGTTGGTCGGTACGCCGTCTACGATATAGAGCGGATCCTGCGAGGTGTTGAATGAGCCGATACCACGGATACGAACCGTACCCGTTCCGCTTGGTGATCCGTTAGCTGTGATTGTCATGCCCGGAACTTTACCCTGCAATGCCCGCATGGGGTCTGTGTCGGGGGAAGTCTTTAGATCGCTGGTCGATACCACGGACACAGCACCGGTGAGGTCAGCCTTCCGTTGTGTTGTGTAACCTGTCACGACAACTTCGTTCAGGTCATTGGCCAATTCCTGAAGCCGGATGGTCATCTTGGATGCGGCCGGCAATTCCTGCGTTTGGAAACCGATGTAAGAGATGACCAGCGTAGCTCCATTGTTGACTTTTAAGGTAAAGTTACCGTCCATATCGGATACGGTGCCATTGCTTGTGCCTTTTTCCGTAACAGAAGCGCCGATGACCGCCTCGCCGTCAGGGTCGAGTATCGTTCCGCTGACGTCAATTTTCTGCGCGTACATCACGGTACACAGCATCAAGAGCACGAGGCTCATAAAAGTTTTTGGTAGAATTTTCATACGGTACATTTTAAGTTAGTGCATTGGTTTTCTGCTGTAAAATTAGCGATTGATGCGGCTGCGATAATAAAAAAATCGTTCATCAGCGTTAACTTTTGTTACGATGTAACATTTTTACACGCTAATGAACGATTTCTTTCATTGGTACAGGTCTCATCCGGGATGGGCATCTTGAGGAGACATGCCGTATTCTTCCTTGAAGCTCTTGGAGAAGTAGGAGGGGGCTGTGTAGCCAACGGCATAAGCTACTTCGGAGACAGACATGTCAGTTGTCTCAAGCAGTTTTCTGCCTTTTTGTAAACGAGCCTTGCGAATGAGCTCCACAACCGATACACCCGTCATGGCCTTCACCTTGCGATAGAGCTGCACGCGGCTCAGGCCTATTTCCTGACTGATGCTTTCCACATTGAAGTTGCTGTCGTGCAGGTTTTGCTGAATGATTTCGCGCAACTGACTGATAAATATCTTATCTCTGCCCATAAGGATATTCTCCTCTTCTTTCTTGTCTCCTGTAAACAAGTTGCGAAGATGGATTCTGGATTGGAGGAGATTGTTTATACGTGCCAATAGCACCCCGCTGCTGAAAGGTTTCGTGATATAGGAGTCTGCCCCTTGCTCATAGCCTTCTATACGGTGCTCTTCCAGATTCTTGGCAGTAAGCATGATGATAGGAATATGGCTGGTGGCAGTGTCAGACTTGAGACTTTGACAGAAGTCCAGACCGTCCATCACAGGCATCATCACGTCGCAGATCACCAAATCGGGGATTTCGCGTCGGGCTATCTGCAATCCTTCTGCGCCGTCTGCGGCTTCTAACACAAAGTAGTGGTCGTGCAAAACGGATTTCTCATAGCTCCTGATATCATTGTTGTCATCAATAATCAGTATGGTTGGTTTATCGATGTTCTCCCCGATAATTTTTTCCGTGAGCCTCCTACTCTTACCGCCTCCATCGGTATCTTGCAGGATAGGCTCGTTGAGGTGGGTAGGAACTTTCTTCCGGTTTTCCTCCTCTTCAATTTCTCCTTCCTGTGTTCTCGGTATTACGATCAAAAATTCCGACCCCTTGCCCGGTATGCTTCTTACGTCGGCAACACCTCCATGCAATTCCGTGAACGATTTTACGATGGCAAGCCCTATGCCCGTGCCGCTGCTGGCACCTTTGGCCTGAAAGAAGCGTTCGAACACTTTCGATTGCTCTTCCACTGGTATTCCCTTACCGGTGTCACGCACGCAGATGCACAATTTATCGTCGGGCATGTCTTGCAGTGTCACGAGGATGTCGCCTCCTGCGGGCGTATATTTCAGGGCATTGCTCAATAGATTGAATACTACTCTCGCTATTTTAGGCTCGTCGGCGATAATGGCACCCGGCGTAAAATCGTCCGTTCGGATGTGCAGCCGGATGCCTTTCCTTTCGGCAGTTGGCATGAAATCGTCAGTCCACTTGCGAATGGCTTCCACCAAGTCTATCCGGCTCAGCTGCAACGTCATCTTTCCGCTTTGTATCTTACTGAAGTCGAGAATCTCATTGACCAGTTGCCGGAGCGCGATGGTATTCCGCTTGACCAGATTCAGCAGGTCACGACTCTTACCTTTAATGTCTTCGTCCTTGCAAAGCTGGTCTACAGGGTCGGTGATCAAGGTTAGGGGCGTGCGCAATTCGTGGCTGATGTTGGTAAAGAACATCAGACGCGAGCGGGTCAGCTCCATCACCTCGTTGTTGAGCCGTTTCAGTTCGTCATTGCTTTTTTCCAACTGCCCGTTGAGGCGGGTCTTCAGCAGATAGCCCCTAAAAATCATAACGGCAGCGAAGACAATCAGCAGGAGGAAGATGGTCAGGCTAATTGCGAACAGTCTTTGCGCATTATTCTCCGATACATACCTGTCCACTTGTTTGTGCAGCAGGTCTAGATTGCGCTTCTGCCGCTCTCCTTCTTTGGCTTCCATGAGCATCAGCTCTGCATTGTCTTTGGTCACGATGGTGGTGCTCAATAGACTATCGCGTTTGAAAGGCTGTTTTTTAAGTATTTTCATGGCAAGAGCCAGCACTTCATCTCCTTGAGTGGGATAGAGGTAAGAGGCAGTGAGCACGCCATCTCTCACGAGTTCCAGCCCGCCGCCTTCAGTCGCCAGTCCGTCTATACCTGCATACTTGATGGGGCGGGTGATGCCGTGTTGCTTCACAGATATGTAGGCACCCCAAGCCATTCGGTCGTTTTGCCCGAAGACGAAATCGATATTACGTTCTGTCTTCAGTATCTTGTCCATTGCCTTGATGGCGCTCTCCTCTTTCCAGTCGCCTGCCTCAGAGGCCACCAGATGTATGTTGGGATAGGGTTTGATGGCATCGACAAGTCCGCGGTGGCGCTCGATGGAAGGTGAGGAGCCGTCCAGACCTCTGATTTCCACGATGTTGCCCTTCCCTTTCAGTTCGTGGACGATAAACGTTCCCATCGCTTTGCCGATACCGTAGTTGTCACAGCCGATGAAAGCGGTATATTTGTCAGAATTGGTCTTGCGGTCGAAGAGAATCACGGGAATGCCTCTGTCGTAGGCTTTGTCGATGGCAGGAGAGATTGTTTTCTGCTGATTGGGCGCCACGATCAGGAGGTCGACACCGTCGTCGATAAACTTATTGATTTGCGCAATCTGTTTCTCATCATTGTCATTGGCAGACGCAAAGCGGATCTCAAGACCGTCGTTGAAGTATTCGCCGGTCTTGAGCTCGCCATTCAGCTTGTCGCGCCAGATGTCTTCGCTGCATTGAGACACACCAATCACATATTTGGCAGACTTTTCGGTGCAAGCAGACAATACCAGCAGACTGATAATGAGCGCGCGGATGGTTTTCGTACTCATCTTACCTTGTATGTTATAATTCATAGTGCAAATATAATCAATATTTCTTTTCATAACAAGAGGTAATGTGAACAAAGTGTTACGGTTGCTCTGTGGTTTATTTTGAAGTGCCGAGAAATTAAGCATCCGTCAGAATTTTAAAAATCCTGTGAGCGTCTAAACCAAGCGAGACCCGATATAGCCTTAAACCTTTCAGGAACGTGGAAAACGCCTGACCAGCGGCTTCCGTAACATCGTTCCGGCTCTGCCATCAGGCGGAAGCAACGACGTATGTCGAACGGTGTACGTGCGTACGTCGTTCGGTGTACGTGCATACGTCGTTCAGTGTACGTGCATACGTCGTTCGACATACGCCATCGTCAAGGTGAAAAGTGGTGACGAAAGGCATATCAATTCTTGCTTGCGAGGATTCTCTCTCCTCCAGTTATTGGAGACTTCCTGTTTTTAAAGTACAGAGCATTTTACATTAAATAGTGGTAGAAATATTTGGAGATTGTTTACTAATTCGTTATCTTTGCGGCTAAGTTAAGATGCTGAATAATGCCCAAAAGAGAATATATTAGGCAGATCATAGCCTTTGGTGATTATTTTAAGGAGTTCAAGAAGACACAGCCCCAACAGGTTTTGAGGAAAGTCTATCAAGTATTCCTGTATATCATGACATTACAAGTCATACCCAGAACTTTTCTGAAGAGTATCGAAGGAGTTCCCGGTCTGTTTGAAATCCGAATAGAGGAAAGTGGCAATATATATCGTATCTTCTGTTGTATAGACGAGGGAAACCTTGTGATACTTTTCAATGCCTTTCAGAAAAAGAAACAAAAGACACCACAACGGGAGATAGAACGGGCAAAACGAATCATGAACGAATATTTCAGGAAAAAGGAGGATTTACAACATGGATAAAGAACAAATGAAAAAATTTGGGCTTACCCCGATAGAAGACTATATCGCGGAGGATTTCGGCGTAGAGGGTACACCTGAACGAATGGAATTCGAGGCAGGTGTAGACTCTTTCATGCTTGGAGAGAAACTAAAGGAAGAGCGCAAGAGATCAGGACTTACTCAGGAACAACTTGCTGCCAAGATCGGTACGAAAAAAAGCTATATCTCGCGGATAGAGAATGGACATGCTGACGTACAACTTTCCACGCTGTTCCGTATCTTCGCAGGATTAGGCAAGCGTGTTTCACTGTCTATTCTTTGAAGTAGAGAGATGCTTGGTTTAGGAGATGTTTTTTTACTCTACACACCTCCCCGGATAAGGTGCTGAAAGATGAACCCGAAGTAAGGGGTATCTTGCAATGCAAGTTCGCTGACAGTATCGGTATGGGGTATTCCGTACAGAATGAGATACTGAACGGTCACTACTCATTGAGCATCACCTCAGCCTGATGTTTGAGAAAGTTTTAGACGTTCCGGTTGAGCCGTTGATGAAATTGCAGGAGAAATGCAATATGCAGACGGCGAGGAAAGACAAGACACCGGCAGATAAACTGAAAGAGATAGCATGCCTCATGATGATGTCGTACTGCAATTCTGATTTTATGTTTCCCATTTGCAAGTTGTTTTGCCTTGAAAACTGTTAGAGAAAGTGTTGCCATTTTCGTATAAGTTAAAATTAAAGGATACTCAAAAGATACGCGTTTTGCGTCAAATTTGAGAAAATAATCTCTTTTTTTTAACTGATATACTTGCTTGTTTTGATGGCAAAACGGCATAATATCAATGTTTCCGCCTGTTTTTGCCAAGTGATCCGTTTGGGGCTCGAACCCAAGACCCCAACATTAAAAGTGTTGTGCTCTACCGACTGAGCTAACGGATCAATGCCAACTTACCGTTTGATAAGCGGGTGCAAAGGTAAAGAGAAAATCTGATACAAACAAACAAATTGCAAAGTTTTTCTCCATACAGTGCTTGAAAACGTTTCAGGACAGAGTCGACCGGCAAGTATAACAATTGAAATCGTACCCAAACGCATTTCTGAGAGATGATTGGGGTATATTTGGCAAAAGCGTTATTTGCTGGTTGTTTTTTCCTGTTCGGTGAGGATAGGCAGGTCATCTTGCTCTTGGGTTACATACTTTTGCCAGTAGGCAATGATGAGTGTGGTGAGAGGGAGCGCCACAATGAGACCGATAAAGCCAAGAATTGCACCCCATACGGAGAGGGAAAGAAGCAGGATGGCGGGGTTAAGCCCCATTGCCTTACCCATGATTTGGGGGATGACAATAAACTCGGTGATGATCTGAATCACGATGAAAAGACCCACGGCAAGGCCGAATATCATCCAGAAGTTCTGTCCGGTATCGGCCGCCTTGAGCATAGCGAGAAAAGCGGTGGGTATCAGTGCAAAGGTGTGGAGGTAGGGCACAAGGTCGAGAATGCCGATGAGGATGCCGAGACCGATGGCCATAGGGAAGTCCATGATGGTGAAGCCGATGCAGAACATGATGCCCATGCAGAGTGCCACGGAACCTTGTCCACGAATATAGTTGTTGAGCTCGCGCTTCACGTCTTTCATCAAGTCGCTCCAGAAAGGCCGTGTTTTCTTGGGAAAAATGCGAATCCAGTTGGTCGTGAGATACTCATAATCGAGCAAGATGAAGAACATATATAATAAGGTGATAAGCGAAGCCACGATACTGATGATGATGCTTGCCGTCTGTCCGAGGAAACTGAACAGCTTAGGAGCAGCTGTTTTCAGCGTGTCAGTGAAGTCGGGACTTCTGAAAAAGCGTTCTATCTCCTGCTGGTTCCTCTCCAGCCACATTGAGATCCATTCCGATATGCTGTTGGTATGGGTAGTTTCGTGTACCCAATGGGTGAGGATTACGTATAACTTCTGAAACTGTTCGATCATCGGCGGAATAATCATCCACATGATAAGACCGATAACCGCAACCACCATCGTGATGGCAATTATCACCGACAATGCCCGCACCCGCACATGGAGTTTGGTTTCGACGAATTTATCGATAGGATGGATGAGATAGGCAAACAGCCAAGCGACGAAGAAAGGAAGCAGCACCTTACTCAGATAATTGACCAGAAAAAATACTGCCATGATAATCAGCGCGATGCCTACCCATCGAATAAATTTGTCGAATGTAATCTCTTTGTGCATGATTGAAATCGTTTTGCTGCTAATAATATAAATAGGTGAGAGAAGGTGGAGGATAGGATATTGGTGAGATTTTATATTTTACGCCTGCAGGTCAGATACCCTCAAAGATATCTTTCGACTGCGCGTTGCGCCGGTCTTCCTCCAGAGCTTTCTGAAAACAGTCGCGGCAGAGAGGCTCATATTCCATCTTTTCGCCCAGCAGTACCTGTGAGTCATTGCGTACCAACCGGTGGCTGCCGTAGGCCAGTGCGCCACATTTCACACAGATGGCATGCACCTTAGTCACTTCGTCGGCAACGGCACATAGCCCCGGCATCGGTCCGAAAGGCACGCCTTTGAAGTCCATGTCTAACCCCGCCACGATTATGCGTACACCTTTATAGGCCAAACTGTTACAAACATCAATGAGCTGCGCATCAAGAAATTGTGCTTCATCCACGCCAATCACGTCATAGCCTGCCGATAGTCTCAGTATGTCAGCAGAGGTATCGATGGGTGTCGAATGAATAGCATTGCAGTCGTGGCTCACCACATCACAATCGGAGTAGCGCTTGTCGAGCGCAGGCTTAAAGATGGTGACATGCTGTTTGGCAAACTTTGCCCGTTTAAGGCGCCTGATAAGTTCCTCCGTCTTGCCCGAAAACATCGAGCCGCACACCACCTCTATCCGTCCATGACGATGTATCTCGCCTGTTGAGTTCTCTACCATAGTACATGCAAAGATAATAAAAGAATAAAGATTATGTTGGCAGAACGCTCATTTTTTTTCGAATAACTCTTCTTCCAGCCAGTCTGTTGAATCTAAAAGAAGCGCAAGCCCGGCCTCACGGCCACGCTTGCGCTGAGTCACAAAATTATAAAATGTAATTGGTCAAGCGGCGTAAGACAATTAGTAATTAGCAATTAGAAATTAGTAATTATGATTACCTGCAAGGCAATTAGTAATTACCAAGTTCCGGCCTCTCATTTCCCAAGTAAGTAATCATAATTACTAATTTCTAATTTCTAATTACTAATTGCTATAGAGTTTATACTTCACTGCCATAACTGTTTGATTTTAAAGGGTTTATAAATGTGTTGTAAAGAGCATAGCTTTTTATCGTAAATAGCTATGCTTTTTATCGTAAGGAGCTATGCTTTTTACCGTAAAGAGCTATGCTCTTTATCGCAAGAAGCTATGCTCCTTGTCTTTTCCAGATTTTACTTACCAGTTCTTATCCTCATTTACTAAATTGCTTGTCAAAAACTTTTCGTCCATTCTGTTTGCCTTGTCACTTTTGTAGTCCGAGGCGACTTGCGTTAAATAATCAATCGTGGGTCACTCGAACGCCCGAACGACAAATCCGGTGTTACGACTGTTGCTGCTCACACTTGCACCACCCGGGGAGAACATCATGTTGTATCCGGCGCCACTGCTGCTTGGGCTCCCATTTGACAACCAATAGGTGCCCACACCACCGACATAGAAGAGGATACCAGCGCTGAAGTAACCCAATGCGGGAAGGTAGAAGTAATCAGAGGTACTAGTGAGTGTTGCGTTAGAAAGAGTAAAGGATGAAGTGTATCTGTAAGTAGTGCGATAATCGGTGCCCGTTACATCAGAGACGGATGAGTAGAACTTCTCTTTCATGTCGCTTTGGGAAGTCAGTTGTGTATAGCCTGCGGTCTGCAAGTCGCTAAAGATTACCGCCTGTTTTTTCAGCCATAAACCTTTATTGTAGAGGTGACCGCGGAAAGACCAGAGAGTATTGTCGTCCCAATGAGGGTCTCCGTGATTCAAGTAATAATATAGTTCATTGGCATTGGGAGCAATAGTGCAGGAGTTGGAGGCATTGGCGACAACGCCGGAGCCGCTGTAGACGGTGTTATACCAGCGGTCGGTACCATCGAATGCGACTGGAGCGCCGTAGCTACTGTAATTGGTATTATTTGTAAGCACGTCGGGTAAGGTTATGTTATCCCAATAGGGGTTTACGGCATCCCACATGTAGTAGCTGTTAATACTATAGTCCGTCGGCGTACAGTTAGCCGTCACATCATAAATCTTTCCTGCCTCGAAGTTTGTAGAGGGGAGTGTCTGGCTGATGGCACCCTCAACGTTGGTCGTGGGGTCTCTGATGTAACAGTCCACGGTGAGCGTATGTGTGCCGGGAGCGATGACCATATAGGCGGCGTTGGTCGACTGGCTCGTCGTGGTGTTGGTCAGGGGGAAACCAGTATAGTAGCCGCTACCTTTCGTAGTGAGCGTGATGCTCTGTGCACCGCTCGAAGCCGTGCCGATAGCGCCGGAGGAGAAGTCGAACGTGCCGGCAATGTCGGTACCGGCCGAAGTCACGACCACTTTGGTGAGGTAGATGTTCTGGCCGAGCGTCGAATTGGTGCAGCGGGGCATCACGTTCAGATAGACGGCCTTATGTTCGAGCATGAATTTGGTACCCGAAGTGGTGGCTGTTCCACAGTCGCCCGATTCGCCCACATGGCTGAAGTCGTTGGGCGTGGTCTGCGTCTGTGCCGTGGCGATAGTAACCTCTGTGCCCGAGGTGCCGGCCGAACCCGTGTAGTTCACTTGACAACTGTTGCTGAATGTGCCCGTGAGGGCAAACTGACCGTATGTCATTGCGGTGTTGAAGGACCCTACATCGCTTTTTTGGAAATTTCCGTCTGTGTCTTTTACCCAGATGTAGTCGCCTGTGCTCCACTTCACTGTGGCCGAGCCGCCCGCGGTGTAATTGCTTATTGATGTGCGCGTAGAGGCATCGCCTCCGCCGGTGAATATCACTTTGCC
>CAUTTP010000099.1:0-10969 GCA_963541305.1 uncultured Prevotella sp. | reverse complement strand
ACGTCGTACGCATGTACACCGAACGTCGTACGCATGTACACCGAACGTCGTACGTGCTCATCAGGGCGATAAGCGGTGACGAAACGTGCAGAGAAAGAAGACGTTAAGCACTTGGAGAACCATGCGCCCGGGCATGACATTGCCGTATGAAGATGAAACAGCAAATGCCAACGGCCGGATTTGTATCGTTTAGTTTCCTTTCAACTTTTAGCGTGCCCCAATAGCTGACAGTCTCATATCATGATTAAACATAATCGGTGTTATGATAAATAAAGTATAATAAAGCATACAAAACTAACCCATTTATTTGTTCTGTCAAGAAAAACACTTATCTTTGCACCAATTATTTAATAATAACAAAGGATAAAATTAACAAGAGCAACATGCCTGAAATATCAGTACGCGGACTTGAGATGCCCGAATCGCCTATCCGAAAACTTGCGCCGCTTGCAATGGCTGCAAAAGAACGTGGTATTAAGGTTTACCATTTGAACATTGGGCAGCCTGACCTTCCAACCCCTCAATGTGGACTTGATGCATTGGCACGTATCGATCGCAAGATTTTGGAGTATTCGCCATCTCAGGGAAATCTATCTTATCGCAAGAAACTTGTTAATTATTACGCGAAATATAATATAAATGTTTCGCACGATGAAATTATTATTACTTCCGGCGGTTCAGAGGCCGTTCTGTTCGCATTTATGAGTTGTCTGAATCCGGGAGATGAAATCATCGTGCCCGAACCTGCATACGCCAACTACATGGCCTTTGCCATTTCGGCCGGTGCAAAGATAAGGACTATCGCTACTACCATCGAAGAGGGATTCTCACTGCCTAAGGTAGAGAAGTTTGAAGAGCTGATCAATGAGCACACACGAGCTATCATGATCTGCAATCCGAATAATCCTACAGGCTATTTGTACACGCGCCGCGAGATGAATCAGATTCGTGACTTGGTGCAAAAATATGACCTTTACCTCTTTTCGGATGAGGTCTATCGTGAATATATCTACACTGGCAGCCCTTATATCAGTGCCATGCACCTAAAGGGCATAGAGCAGAATGTAATACTTATAGATTCTGTATCAAAGCGTTACAGCGAGTGTGGTATCAGAATCGGCGCACTGATCACACATAACGAAGAGGTGCGCAAAGCCGTGATGAAGTTTTGTCAGGCTCGTCTCTCCCCTCCTTTAATTGGTCAGATTGTGGCCGAGGCCTCGTTAGATGCCCCGGAGGAGTATTATCGTGACGTGTATGATGAATATGTGGAGCGTCGTAAGTGCTTAATCGACGGTTTGAACCGCATCCATGGTGTTTACTCCCCTATCCCGATGGGTGCTTTCTACACAGTGGCACAGCTGCCTGTGGACGATAGCGAGAAGTTCTGCCGCTGGTGTTTGGAAGAGTTTGATTACGAGGGCGAAACTGTTATGATGGCTCCCGCAGCCGGTTTCTATACTACCCCCGGCGCCGGGCTCAATCAGGTACGTATAGCCTATGTGCTCAAGCAAGAAGACTTGGAGCGTGCGCTGATTGTGCTTGCTAAGGCATTAGAGGCCTATCCGGGACGTACCAAATAAGCAATATCTAAAGACAGAAAGCTGTTGTTTACCTAAAAATATTGACGAATTTTGAACTTCCCCCTATTTATAGCCAAACGCCTATATAGTGATCAGGGTGACAGGCAGAAAGTGTCCCGTCCTGCTATCACGATTGCTACGGCTGGTGTGGCTATAGGTCTGTCGGTGATGATTCTGTCGGTTTTCATCGTTTTGGGATTCAAGCATACGATTCGTGATAAGGTAATCGGGTTTGGGTCACATATCCAAGTGGCCAACTTCATGACGCAGATGTCATCCGACCAATACCCCATCGCGATGGGTGACTCGATGATTGATGTCATCAAGAGGATTTCTGGCGTGAAGAGTGTGGAACGATACGCCCTTAAACAAGGCCTATTGAAGACTGACGACAACTTTCTTGGGGTAGTATTCAAAGGTGTTGGGCCGGAGTTTGACTCAACTTTTATTAGTCAGCATCTTATAGAAGGCTCTATTCCGAGATTTTCTGACACGGCATCAGGTAACAAGATTCTTATATCCAAGAGCATAGCCGACAAACTTCATTTGAAGGCTGGCGAAAGTGTATATGCCTATTTCATTGATCAGAATGGAGTGCGGGTGCGTAAGTTTACCATTCAAGGCGTTTACCAAACCAATCTGAAACAGTATGATGATGTGATGTGTTTCATCGACCTTTATACGGCAGTGAAACTTAACGGGTGGGAAGCTGATCAGGTTACAGGTGCAGAGGTGATGGTCAATAACTTTGAGCAGGTGGATCAGATAGAAGGTGATTTTGTCGAAAAGATTAACCGAACGGTAGATAAATACGGGGAAACTTATTCTTCTCAAACTATCCGTGAGATCAATCCACAGATATTCTCATGGCTTGATTTGTTGGATATGAATGTGTGGATTATCCTTGCTCTAATGATTGCTGTGGCAGGGGTGACAATGGTGTCAGGACTGTTGATTATTATTCTGGAACGTACCACGATGATAGGAGTGCTTAAAGCTTTGGGGGCACGCAATAAAACTATTCGCCATAGCTTCTTGTGGTTCGCATTCTTCATTGTTGGGCGTGGTCTGATTGTTGGTAATGTTATTGCATTGGCCTTGTCCTTGGGGCAGAAATATTCTGGAGTTGTGAAACTGGATGCAGCAACTTATTATGTTAGTACAGTGCCGGTAGAAATCAATATTCCTCTATTGATAGTGTTGAATGTCGCCACTTTAGTCGTCAGCATTTTCGTTTTGATTGCTCCCAGCTATCTCATTTCTCACATTCATCCGGCAAAGAGTATGCGTTACGAATAGAACATGATTTTTGGGGAGACAGGAATGTCCTTTTCGTTATTATTCGTGTTCATCTTTTCCTCTACCCTATTATATACAATAAGGTATGCTTACAAAAAGCATGCAAGAGCCTAAAATATTGCACACAAAATTTGGGAATGTGCATATTTCATTATACCTTTGCACAGAATTTAAAAAATTGTGCAATGGATAGAACACAAAGTTTTAATTATTTAGTAGAAAAGGCAATTACAGAGAATTGGCATAAGAATGCATTTACCGACTATAAGGGTGCAACACTTCAATACCATGATGTGGCACGCAAGATTGAGAAACTGCAAATCATGTTTGAGAATGCCGGTGTAAAGCGTGGAGATAAGGTTGCACTTTGCGGTAGAAACAGTTCAATGTGGGCATGTGCTTTCCTTGCAACAGTGACATACGGTGCTATTGCAGTGCCTGTTCAGCATGAGTTTACTCCCGAACAGATTTACAATATCGTTAATCACTCCGAGGCAAAGTTACTTTTTGTAGGCGATGTTGTTGCTACTTCTATCGACCCTTCACAGATGCCGGCACTGGAAGGAGTGTTCTATTTGCCCGACTTTTCACTGATTGAGAGTCGTTCGGAGATGTTGACATACGCTCGTGAGCACCTCAATGAAATGTATGGAAAGAAGTATCCCAAGTATTTCCGTGTAGAACATCTACATTATTATGAAGAAGATCCAGAGGATTTGGCACTGATCAATTATACCAGCGGTACGACAGGATTCTCCAAAGGTGTGATGATTCCCTATCGTGCACTATGGAGCAATATCGACTTCATGATTGAAGATATGGGCAGCCATATAGAAAAAGATAGCAAGGTGCTTGCTTTTCTCCCAATGGCTCACATGTATGGTATGAGCTGTGAGTTCCTTTTGCAGTTCTGTTTGGGCAATCACATCCATTTCTTGACACGCCTGCCCAGCCCAACGCTGATTCAGGAGGCTTTTGCCGAGATTCATCCCGGTATCATCGTATCTGTACCGATGGTTTTGGAGAAGATTATCCGCAAGAAAATCTTCCCATTCACCAACAATACCAAGACTCGCTTGCTTCTCAAGATGCCCGGTATAAACAAGAAGTTGAAAGAAAATATTCGTAACATGGTAATGGAAGTACTTGGTGGAAAGGCTTATCAGGTGCTGATTGGTGGAGCTAGTCTGAACAAGGAGATTGAGGAGTTCCTTACCAGTATCAACTTCCCCGTAACTGTGGGATATGGCACAACAGAGACAGCTCCACTGATTACCTATTCGGATTATCATGACTTCACCCCGGGATCATGTGGTACACCTGTGAAGAATATGGAAGTAAAGATTCTTAGCCCTGACCCAGCCAATATTGAAGGTGAATTGATTACCCGTGGTATGAATGTGATGAAAGGCTATTACAAGAACGAGGAGGCAACAAAGGCTGTACTTGAAGAGAACGGATGGTATCACACTGGCGACCTCGCCAAGATGATTGATGATGGTCATGTGTTTATTCTTGGCCGTATCAAGAATATGCTCCTCGGGTCTAATGGGCAGAATGTTTATCCGGAAGAGATAGAAGATAAACTAAACTCCATGACTTTGGTAAGTGAGAGCCTTGTGCTTCAAAAAGGAGATAAGATTGTAGGTCTTGTCGTTCCGGATAGGGAAGAAGCCAAATCGTTAGGGTTGTCAGATGAAGACTTGATTAGTGTAATGGAGCAAAACCGACAGGAGCTCAACAACATGCTCCCCTCCTTTTCAAAGCTAAGCGAAATAAAATTGCATGACGAGGAGTTTGCTAAAACTCCCAAGAAGTCAATTAAGCGGTATTTATACCAGAATGCTGTCTGATTATCAGATGGCTTTCGGCTTATTTTTATATGACATCAAACTATGTAAAGACATCTGGCATTATGAATCGAATACCAAGTTTTAATCAATTGATTCAGCAGAGCATCATAGACCATTGGGAGAAAGATGCTCTCACAGACTTCAAAGGCAGCACGCTGCAATATCATGATGTGGCTCGTAAAATCGAAAAATTACACATTATGTTTGAGAGTTCCGGTGTTATGAAAGGCGATAAGATTGCCCTTTGCGGCCGTAATAGTGCCGCTTGGGCAGCAGCATTTCTCGCTGTGCTTACATACGGAGCCGTGGCAGTTCCTGTGTTGCATGAATTTACCCCCGAACAGATTCACAACATAGTGAATCACTCTGATGCCAAACTTCTCTTTGTTGGTGATGTGGTGGCCACACAGATTGATGCTACGCAGATGCCCGGATTAGAAGGAATCATCTATATTCCTGATTATTCGCTCATTGTTTCTCGCACCGACAAACTCACTTACGCCCGCGAACATCTCAATGAGATATTCGGTAAGAAATATCCCAAATATTTCCGTAAAGAGCATGTCAGTTATTATATAGATGATGACCCCAATGCATTGGCACTTATCAACTATACCAGTGGAACAACAGGTTTTTCTAAAGGAGTGATGGTTCCCTATCGCGCCATGTGGAGTAATGCCGATTTTGCCCAGCATGTACTTGGCCCACATCTTGTGCCGGGTGATAAGGTGATCAGTATCCTTCCAATGGCACACATGTATGGCATGGCCTTTGAATTTATCTTCGAATTCATCTCTGGTTGCCACATTTTCTATCTGACCCGTGTTCCCTCCCCTGCCATCATTGCTCAGGCCTTTGTAGAAGTGAAGCCCAAAATTATCATAGCTGTCCCATTGGTGATAGAGAAGATTATCCGTAAAAAAGTATTTCCCAAGATACAAGATACCAAAATTCGCTTTCTGCTGAAAGTACCGGGCATCAATAAGAAGTTATATGAGAAGATTTGCGAGCAAGTTACTCAGGCCTTTGGCGGCAACTTCTATGAGGTAATCATTGGTGGGGCGGCTTTTAATCAGGAGGTAGAACAGTTTCTGCACCAGATAGGGTTCCGTTATACCGTGGGTTATGGCGCTACCGAATGCGCCCCTATTATTTGCTATGAGGATTACAACAACTTTGCACCGGGGTCATGTGGTAAGGCTGTTATCCACATGCAGGTAAAAATAGACAGCAATGATCCTGTAAACATTCCGGGCGAGATTCTTGCCAAGGGGCCAAATGTAATGTTAGGCTACTATAAGAATGAAGAGGCCACGCAGGCATGTATCGATAGCGAAGGCTGGTTTCATACAGGAGATCTTGGCACAATGGATGAAAATGGTAATGTCTTCATCAAGGGGCGCTCTAAAAATATGCTTCTTGGTTCTAATGGTCAGAATATCTATCCGGAAGAGATAGAGGACAAATTAAACTCTATGGCACTCGTTACTGAGAGTGTTGTGATTCAGGATGGCGATAAACTCATCGGCTTGGTTTATCCGGACTTCGATACAGCCCAGCAGATGAACCTGAATAAAGAGGATATTGCCAATGTAATGGAACAGAATCGCAAGCAGCTGAACGAGGTGTTACCCGCTTATTGCCGATTGGCTTCCATCGAACTTCACAACGAAGAATTTGAAAAAACACCTAAACGATCAATTAAGAGATACTTATATACTAAGAAGTAACCATTCAGTTCACCACATTCCATATTTTCGATCTTCCGGAGAATTATCTCCTATTTTCCTAAATGTTTCAAAAACACAGGAAACAGCTGTAACGATGTCCTCTGATCGTCGTTTCGGCCTTGTCATCAGGCGAAAACGGCGATGTACGACGTTCGGTGTACGTGTGTACAGCGTTCGATGTACGTGCGTGCGGCGTTCGACGTACGTCGCCGTCGAAACGGAAAATGTCGAAGAAACGGTTGTGGAGACGATGATGCGAAGATGCTTACTGACATTGAAATGTACAAAAAATCTCTCATGTCTTCAATATGAAGATTTGAGGGATTTTATATTTTAATCTGCTTACAGCTCTGCATCGTAGGCTTCAATCTGCCTGTCTAATTCTTTTATACCTTTGAGCGTACAGAATCCTCTGACAAACAACATCACCACATCTTTGAAGATTCGCTTCAAATTATATTGTTTATAAAGTTGATGTTCCATAATGTAATTAAGAGACGCATTACCTATAGCCGATATCAGTTCATAGTTGGCATCGGTTCGAAAATACCCTTCGGAAATGCCCTGCCGGAAGAACATCATTGACTTTTCCTCTTTTTCCTTATGTTTTTGTTCCAGCCAGTCCACCACTTTCGGGTATTTATGCAACTCCACATAATAGTTAGGAGTCATATCGGACAGTGTCTTCATCTGTGTGCGATAAAACTCCAGCACGATATCAATTACATGATGATTGCCTGTCATGGCATAGCTTAACATATGTTGTTCAAACGATTCATGTTCGTGTATCACCGTCTCCATGAGCAACTGCTCCTTGTTGTCATAAATTTCATATATCGTACGTTTGGAGACAGATAACATATTAGCTATATCATCCATCCTTACCGCCTTGATTCCTTTCGTATGGAAAGCATGAGTGGCAGCCTCTAAGATATGTTGGCGGAGTTGTTGTCTATACTCTGTAGGAGTGGTTAAATTTTGCATGAACAATCGCACATACTTGTTTTACAAGTACAAAGGTACAAAAAATAAGAAAAACTTCTTTTGTTTTAAGGGTTTTTGTTATCTTTGCAAGTATGATTTAGATATTTTTTGAAGAACTAATTAAATCCTATTATGGTCAAAATCACAAAAGAGGATGCTCTTGAATATCACAAGAATGGACGTCCGGGCAAGATTGAAGTTAAACCGACAAAACCTTACAGAACCCAAACCGACTTGAGTTTGGCCTATTCTCCGGGTGTAGCTTACCCTTGTTTAGAAATTCAGAAGAACCCTGATGACGTTTATCAATACACGGATAAGGGAAATTTGGTAGCCGTAATCTCTAATGGTACAGCTGTGTTGGGTCTTGGAGACATCGGTGCAATGAGCGGCAAACCCGTTATGGAAGGTAAGGGGCTTTTGTTTAAGATATATGGCGGTGTCGATGTTTTCGACATTGAGGTGAATGAGAAAAACCCCGTAAAATTTTGTGAGACGGTCGAGAGGATTGCTCCCTCGTTTGGTGGTATCAATCTTGAGGATATCAAAGCGCCGGAGTGTTTCTATATTGAGAAACGCTTAAAAGAATCGCTTGATATCCCCGTGATGCACGATGACCAGCATGGCACCGCCATCATATCGGCAGCTGGTCTGCTCAATGCCCTTGAGGTGGCAGGGAAGAAGATAGAGGATGCTAAGATTGTGGTCAATGGAGCAGGTGCTGCAGCCATCAGTTGTACCAAACTCTATGTGGCTCTTGGTGCTCAGCTCAAAAATATTGTGATGCTCGATTCTCGTGGTGTCATCTATAAAGGTCGTGAAGATGTGAACGAGCAAAAGGCTGAATTTGCTACCAGCCGTAAGAACATCCACACTCTTGAGGATGCCATAAAGGGAGCTGATGTGTTTCTTGGTCTGTCTAAGGGTAATATCCTTTCTCAGGACATGGTTCGCTCAATGGCCGACAATCCAATTGTCTTTGCATGTGCCAACCCCGTGCCCGAAATTTCCTACGAAGATGCTATAGCTGCACGCCCTGACGTACTGATGTCGACCGGCCGTTCAGACTATCCCAATCAGATTAACAATGTTATTGGGTTCCCTTACATCTTCCGCGGTGCACTTGATGTTCATGCCCGCGCCATTAACGAGGAGATGAAGATGGCTGCCGTGAAAGCTATTGCCGATTTGGCCAAGCAGCCCATTCCTGATGTTGTGAATGAGGTTTACCACGTCAACGATCTTACTTTCGGCCCCCAATATTTCATCCCCAAGCCTGTTGACCCACGCCTGATCACAGAGGTATCTGCCGCGGTAGCTAAAGCTGCCATCGACAGCGGTGTGGCTCGCAAGTCCATCACTGACTGGGAGGCTTACAAGAACGGATTGCGCCAGATGCTCGGCTTGGAGACAAAGGTTACCCGTACGCTCCACACCACAGCAGCCATGCATCCTCAACGTGTAGTGTTTGCCGAGGGAGCACATCCTACCATGATGAAAGCTGCCGTACAGGCTTTGCAGGAAGGTATCTGTCATCCCATCCTTCTGGGTAACATCGATCGTATCAAGGGTGAGGCAGAACGTATGAATCTCGATTTGAACGGCGTGGAACTCTTGGATATGCGTGCCGACACTGAGCGTGGCCGACGTACCGATTATGCCAAGAAGCTGACAGAAAAACGCGCCCGTCAGGGATATACCTTTCAGGAAGCATACGACAAAATGTACGAGCGCAATTACTTTGGTATGTCAATGGTTGAGTATGGCGATGCCGATGCCTTCATTACCGGACTCTATACCAAGTATAGCAATACCATCAAGGTAGCAAAGGAAGTGATTGGCATTCGCTCCGAATACAGCACATTCGGCACAATGCATATTCTGAATACCAAGAAGGGTGTCTTCTTCCTTGCCGACACATTGATCAATCGTCACCCCGACCACAGTGTGCTTTACGACATTGCGCGCCTTTCGGCTCACACCACCCGATTCTTCAACACTGATCCGGTCATAGCGATGATCAGTTATTCCAACTTTGGTACGGATGAGATCGGGTCGCCTTTGGCTGTGCATCAGGCAGTGGAGAAGATGCAGCAGGATTATCCTAAACTTGCCATTGATGGTGAGATGCAGGTGAACTTCGCACTCAACAAGAAACTCCGTGATGAGAAGTACCCCTTCACTCGTCTCAAGGATAAAGATGTCAACACATTGGTGTTTCCCAATATGAGTTCAGCCAACAGTTGCTATAAGCTCATTCAGGCACTCGACCCCGATGTAGAGACCATTGGCCCGATTCAGATGGGACTGAATAAACCTATCCACTTCACCGATTTCGAAGCCAGTGTAAGCGATGTGGTGAATGTTACGGCTGTAGCTGTAATCGACGCTTATGTTGAGAAATTAAAGAAAGGCAAAAAGTAGTTCAGTATAAAAGAAAGAAGTCTTTCGTTTTCTATAGCCCGGGGTTGGGATAAAGCTACCAGCCCCGGGTAAGTTGTATTATATGATTTATATAAAAAGAACGGATACCCATTTTATGGCGAGGATATCGTTCTATATTTTAATTTATAAATACCATAAACTGAAAATTCGGAATGTGGTATTTAGTGTGTAGCCTTGAGATACTGCAAGTCGCCATACCAATAGCCGGCAGTCACTCCTCCGTCGATGAGGATATCAGTGCCCGTAATGAAACGTCCGCGGCTACTCATAAGAAATTCAGCCAGATCTCCCACCTCGTCGGGAGTGCCTGCCCTACCCGCCGGTGCGTTTTGGAGCATCTTCAAGTATCCTTCCTTACGCGGCCCGTGAAGTTCATCATTCGCCAGCGGTGTGATAATGATGCCGGGAGAGATAGAATTGATGGTAGCCCCACGCTTACCCCATCTTGTGGCCTCATACATCACGCGCAACACATTGCAGCGTTTGGAATACTGATAGGCCTTCAGCGTATCAGTAATGGTAGTGAGGAATGGCAGCGACAGCAGTTCATCTACAGGTGTCATCGCAAGCGCATCGTTTTCCTCTTGCGACAATGCGGGTAGGCGATGCCCGCTCTGCGAAGAAATGGTAATGCCCGATCCTCCCTCTGCAATCACTTTGCCAAACTCCTCCAGAAGTACGCTTGTACCATAGAGGTCGACCTGCAGAATATGCTCCACAGGTGCTTGCGACGGTGAAACACCTGCGGCATTGATGACATTCTTCACGTCTCCGTGTTTTACGGCTTCATCCACTACTGCCAGTATATCCTTCTTAGACCCAAGATCGGCATGTATAGTACTACATTCAAATCCTGCATTCTCCAAAGTCTTGGCGGCTTGTTGTGCATTTTCCAAACTATAGTCAGCAAGTATGATATGCTTTTCTGCCGATACTCTTCTTACGATGGCCAGCCCGATAGAGCCGGTACCTAATAAAACTGATACTTCTTTTTTCATAAATCATTGAATTTAAATATTTGAATGTCTGTTTCGTTTGTTTGTATTCAAGACATATAGCCCTAACAATCCACTTA
>CAUTTP010000098.1:0-11326 GCA_963541305.1 uncultured Prevotella sp. | reverse complement strand
CCGTACGCACCGCCAATTAAAGAGGATGCTGTTCGACTGACGGCATCCTCTTTTTATAATATACCTATCTCTTCCTCTTGGGTCAGCTCATTCTCTTTGTTTTTCTATTGAAAAATCATTAAAACGTGGAGTGAATCATGAATAGTTTTGTAACTTTGTGGAAAATTGATATTATAAAAAAGTATGGCAACAGTTGACGACAAGAAGGTTATCTTTTCGATGGTGGGTGTATCGAAGATTATCCCACAGAACCAGAAGCAAATTTTAAAGAACATCTATCTCTCATTCTTTTATGGTGCCAAGATCGGAATCATCGGTCTGAACGGTGCGGGTAAGTCAACATTGATGAAGATCATCGCTGGCTTGGAACAGCCCACACAGGGCGATGTGGTATGGAGTCCGGGCTACAGCGTGGGGTATCTTCCGCAGGATCCACCTCTCGACGATGCCAAGACTGTGAAGGAGAACGTGATGGAAGGCGTGCAGAGCGTGTATGATGCGCTGAATGAATATAATGAAATCAATGTGAAGTTTGGCATGGAAGAGTATTATAGCGATGCCGACAAGATGGACAAGTTGATGCAGCGACAGGCCGAAGTGCAGGATATTATCGATGCTACAGATGCTTGGAACATCGACTCTAAGCTGGAGCGGGCTATGGATGCCCTGCACTGCCCGCCCGGAGACTGGCCTGTGCATAATCTCTCCGGAGGTGAGCGCCGCCGAGTGGCATTGTGTCGCCTGTTGCTCCAAAAGCCGGACGTGCTGCTCCTCGACGAGCCAACCAATCATTTGGATGCCGAGAGCATCGACTGGTTGGAGCAGCATCTGCAACAATATGAGGGTACGGTGATTGCCGTAACGCATGACCGCTATTTCTTGGATGATGTGAGCGAGTGGATTTTAGAGCTTGATCGTGGCGAGGGCATTCCATGGAAGGGTAACTATTCTTCGTGGTTGGAACAGAAAACCACGCGTATGGCGCAGGAGGAGAAGTCGGCCTCCAAACGCAGAAAGACCCTTGAGAGAGAGCTCGAATGGGTGCGTATGGCACCGAAGGCACGTCAGGCGAAGGGTAAGGCACGTCTGAACTCCTATGACCAAATGCTGAATCAGGAGCAGAAAGAGCGTGAGGAGAAACTCGAAATATTCATTCCCAACGGCCCGCGCTTGGGTAATAAGGTGATCGAGGCACAGCACGTGCAGAAAGCTTTTGGCGAGAAGGTGCTCTTCAACGATCTCAACTTTATGCTCCCTCCCAATGGTATTGTGGGTGTCATTGGTCCCAACGGTGCTGGTAAGACCACGCTTTTTCGGCTTATCATGAGCTTGGAGCAGGCAGATGGCGGCACGTTCGAGGTGGGTGATACCGTGAAACTGGCCTACGTAGACCAGCAGCATAGGGATATAGACCCCAATAAGACCGTGTATGATGTTGTGTCGGGTGGCAACGATACCTTCCGCATGGGTGGCCGTGATGTTAATTCCCGCGCTTATCTCTCGCGTTTCAATTTCTCGGGCAACGATCAGGGCAAGCTCTGTGGTGTGCTTTCGGGTGGTGAACGAAACCGATTGCAGCTGGCGCTGGCACTCAAACAGGAGGGCAATGTGCTTCTTCTCGATGAGCCTACCAATGATATTGATGTGAATACGCTACGTGCTCTGGAGGAAGGTTTAGAGAATTTTGCCGGCTGTGCAGTAGTGATCAGTCACGATCGTTGGTTCCTCGACCGTATTTGTACGCACATCCTTGCCTTTGAAGGTAATGGCGAGGTGGTGTTCTTTGAGGGCGATTACTCGGAATATGAGATTAACAAAGCTCGCCGTCTGGGTAATGAGGATATCAAGAAGACCCGCTATCGCAAACTGATGGAGGATTAAAATTTCAAGTGGTTGCCTCCAGAGGCTTCTCCGAAGCAGGGGTTTGGAGAGGCCTCTGCTATAACTTTCGTGCAATGCAAGCATCTTTCAGAAAGGTAAGAGACTGGCTGAGCAGACTGTCATTCCGTACGGGAGTGATTGTGTTGCTGCTCTGCATACCTTTTTATATATTGTCTTTCGCGCAGATGTCGCTATCCATTTCGGTGGAGGCGAAGGGTGTGCTGTGGGTCGTTCTCTTCGGCTTGGCCAAATGTTTTCAGTATTCCGGTTTGACCATTTTGGGTGTAGAGGGAGTGAAGCGCCTGAAAGGATGGTGGAAAAATAGAGGAACTTGATGAGAATATTTCAAATGGAATAAGAGTATAAGTAGGCGTTTAACTTTGAATACCTACCTTATACTCTTATTCTTTTATTCTGATACGCCCCCATACAGGGTCGACTCAGCGCAACGCTCTGCCGTCAGAGAAAGCCTTACCCACTTTTCGGCCTATAACGAGATAATCGTTGTTGAACGGGTCGAAGATGATCGGAGCCACTTTCTGCGCATCTACCTTGCCGCGCTCGTCGAGCACACGCTCATCCACACTCACGTTCACAATCTCTCCTCGCATGATGCAGGTCTCGGGATTGTAATCGATTAGCCTGCACTCCACGGCCACGGCCAGTTCGTCGATGATGGGAGCGTCGACAAACTCAGAGCGGATGGCATGGAAGCCGGCACGCTCAAGCTTGTCGGTCACTTTGTTTCCCTCCCGATGCCCACATAGTCGCATGCCACCACATGTTCCTCGTCGGCCATGCTCACGGTGAAAGCCTTACGTTCAAGAATGTTTTTCACTGTCTTGTGATTGGCAGAGAGACACATCGAAATCTCCCTATCCTCACTGATACCGCCCCATGCAGCATTCATGGCATTGGGCACACCGTTCTCGTCATACGCCGCCAAGATGAATACAGGCTGCGGATATGTGTACGGCTTAGGTCCAAAATTCTTTCTCATAATCTTTATCTTTTTAGCAAAAGGTTGTGTCTTAGTGGTTGCAGATTCTGCTGGCATCCACCGTGAAACTATCTGCTTGGGCAGGCATAAACTTGCCGCGGGCCTCAAGAAAATCGACGAGCTCCTCGGCAGACATATCGCTGGCAGAACAGGTAAAGAACCGCTCTTCCGCGCCAAACCGATCGACGATAGCTTTCACGAGGTCTTCTCTTGTCTGATAACTGTTGCCCTCCATCATGTGGAGCACTTCATGTCCGTGTGTCATACTGAATAATTTTTATAATATGAATCTGGTGCAAAGGTATGTAAAATATTGGGAATAAAAGGGGCTTCCGGCTATTATTGTACATGATGAGCACACTTCTTGGTAAGGATAAGGATAGGGAGTCGCATGCTAATGCACCGTCTCTTCGACGTTTTCTGTTCAGACGGTGACGTACACCGAACGCTGTACGCATGTACGTCGAACGCTGTACGCACGTACACCGAACGCCATACGCACGTACGTCGAACGCTGTACGTCGCCGTTTCCGCCTGATGGCAAGGCCGAAGCGACGGTCAGGGGACACCGGTGCAGCGCTTTTCCGTGTTCTTGAAACATTTAGGAAGATATGGGATGATTCTCCGGAAAGAGCAGGAATATGGAAGGGCTGGCAGTTGCGAGTGTAGGTCTGACGCAAGAGGAATATATACCGGAGGAGCTGTTATGTGGCTACGCGTTTCTGTAACCGGTGGGTGAACTTCCGGCGTGCAGCTTGAAAAAATTGGTGAAGGCGCTCATATCCCGGAAGCCGAGATGTTCGGCAATCTCTCCAATCGTCATGTCGCTCGATTTGAGCAGGTTGCAAGCCTCATGAAAGGTGAGGCGTGTGAGATGCTCGCTCACGGTGTTGCCCGACACTTCGCGTATCACGCGGTTCATATAGGTAGGCGTAATGTTCAGTTGGGTGGCATAGAAACCTACCTGCCTGTTGGTACGGAAATGACGGCCGGCAAGATATAGGAATATCTTGCAAATGTTTTCCTTGTGTTTGAGATCGTGGGTTATATTTCCTACATTTAGGGGAAACTCGCTTATGAAAACTTGTATGATGTGGATAAAGGATTGCAAGATTTCCATTTTGTAAGCATGCGGACTCTGAATAGTGAGTCTGATCTGTCGGAAGATATTGCTGAGCTCCTTTGTTTTTATCTTATCTAATTGATATATCTTATTGTATGGAACGGACAGTTCCGGCTGTCTGTCTGTAGGAGGAAGAAACGCTGCGAGAATGCTATCGTAAAGGGTACTGTCGATGAGAAGTCCGTCGGACACCACATTGTTGCTAAAATGACATTTCACCGGGTGGTAAGGGGTGAGCAGAATCAATGATCCAGAGGACAGATGAAACTCCCTGTCCGATATGATGACAGTAGCTTTGCCCTTGCGTATAAGGTGTAGCTCGTAGCAGCAGATGGTGTCCGTATAGGCGCGGAGATCCCTTTTACCGCTTTCTTCTGAAGAAAAATAGGCAATGCTTGCTCCATAAATATCAGAGATGTTGTATCGGGTAGCAAGTTCGGGCAGGTTTAGGTTTCCTTGTATCATGTTTTGTCCTTTGTCGCCATTTGTTTGATTGGCGTATAGATATAGTATGTTGACAAAATTAGCCAATAGTTCTGAATTTTGCAAATATTGGTTGCTATTTTGTAAATAAAGTCAGTGACAAAGTGCTTATTTTTGTAGCAATCAAACGAGAAGATACCTAAACAAATAATTAAAACGGAGGACTAACTGAATTTATGGTAACAGCAATTATTCTGCTCCAGTTGTTAATAGTGCTCGCTCTTATTTTTATCGGAGCACGTGTCGGTGGAATCGGTCTTGGCGTGTATGGCATGCTTGGCGTGTTTATTCTTGTCTATGGTTTTGGTTTGGCTCCGGGTAAGGCACCTATTGATGTGATGATGATCATTCTGGCTGTCATTACGGTGTCGGCAGCATTGCAGGCTTCGGGCGGTTTGGATTGGTTGGTGGGGCAGGCAGCCAAGTTTCTGAAGAGGCATCCTGACCATATCACTTATTATGGCCCGCTTTGCACATGGCTTTTCTGCATTGTTTCCGGAACGGCTCATACCTGCTACTCCCTGCTTCCCATCATCTCGGAGATTGCGCAGGCCAACAAGATTAGGCCGGAGCGGCCTGTCAGTCTGGCCACGGTGTCAGCATCATTAGGCATCACGGGCAGTCCGGTGTCTGCAGCGACAGCCGCTATCATCTCGCAAGATCTGCTTGGAGCTGAGGGTATTGAGCTGGGCACTGTCCTGATGGTGTGTATTCCAGCCAGCATCATTGCCATTGTAGTGTCGGCTTTCATACAGAACCATGTGGGCAAGGAGCTGGATCAGGATCCCGAATACCTGCGCAGAGTGAAAGAAGGAATTATCAATCCGGAGGAAGACTTGAAGAATCTGCGTATTGCAGAATCAAGCTCCGACCCTCATGCCAAGTATGCCGTGTGGGCATTTCTCTTCGGTGTGGCTATGGTAGTGCTCTTCGGCTTTGCGCCAAGCCTGCGCCCTGCCGGTGTCTCCATGTCGGAGACCATTGAGATGGTGATGATGAGCGATACCATTCTCATTGTGGCTGTGGGCAAGGTGAAGATTTCTGATGTACCCAAAGGCAATATCTTCAGTGCAGGCGTGAATGCCGTGATAGCTATCTTCGGTATTGCATGGATGGGCTCTACGTTCTATACGGGCAACTCTGTCGCTATCAATGGTGCGCTGTCGGGTATGGTTACCACGGCTCCTTTCCTTTTTGCAGTGGCATTGTTTCTTATGAGCATCATGCTCTTCTCTCAGGCTGCCACAGTCACCACGCTATATCCTGTCGGTATCGCTTTGGGTATCAATCCCATGTTGCTTGTTGCCATGTTTCCCGCAGTAAACGGCTATTTCTTCCTGCCCAACTATCCTACGGAGGTGGCTGCACTCGGCTTCGACCGCACCGGGAGCACACATGTGGGTAAGTATGTCATCAATCATTCGTTCCAACTGCCCGGCTTCGCCACTACATTTGTCTCGATAGGCGTAGCTTACCTCATCACCTTGTTCATTTAATCGTGGTATATACATTTCCTGTTGGATATTCAACTTTTACTATTAACTCAATAATAAACCGTTATCTATTATGAAAAAGAGATTTTTTATTCTGTTTGTACTGTGTACAGTCGTGGTATCTTTTGCTTTTGCAAAGCCGAAAATCCGTATCATTGCTACTGGTGGAACCATTGCCGGTGTGAGCAACAGTGCGACATCTTCTGCATATAGTGCAGGTCAGGTGGGTATTCAGACCCTCATCAGTGCCGTGCCCGAGATGCTTGAGCTTGCCGATGTGAGTGGAGAGCAGCTCTGCAATATCGGTAGTCAGGATATGAACGATGCCGTTTGGTTGCAGTTGGCCACCCGCATCAACCAGTTGCTGAATAATGAAGGCTATGATGGTGTGCTTGTTACTCATGGCACTGACACAATGGAAGAGACCGCCTACTTCCTCTCACTCACTGTACATAGCGACAAGCCGGTGGTTCTTACCGGTGCCATGCGCCCTTCCACAGCTATCTCTGCTGATGGCCCCGCTAACCTTTACAACAGCATTGCCACACTCGTAGATCCATCTTCCAAAGGCCATGGTGTGATGGTTTGCATGAACAACGACTTGTTTGATGCCAAATCGGTTTACAAGTCACATACCACCGACTTGGGCACTTTCAAGGGAGGCATCTATGGTTCTGTGGGTTATGTATATAATGGTAAGCCCTACTACCTCGGTGGCGGCGCCACAACTAAACGCGCACTTACCTCCGAGTTTGATGTGACTAACATCAAGGAGCTCCCCAATGTTGGTATCGTTTATGGTTATGCCAATGCTTCGGCACTTCCCATGCAGGCCTTTGTCGATGCCAAGTTCGACGGCATCGTATTAGCAGGTGTGGGCGATGGTAACTTTTATAAAGACGTGTTCGATGTGGCAGTAAAGGCGCAGAACAGTGGCATCCAGATCGTGCGCTCAAGCCGAGTACCCACAGGACCCACCAATCAAGATGCCGAAGTGGACGATGTTAAGTATCATTTTGTCGCTTCTTTCAACCTTAACCCACAAAAGTCCCGCATCCTCTTGATGCTCGCCTTAACCCGGACTAAGGACTGGCAGAAGATCCAACAGTATTTCAAGGAATATTAAATTCTCATTTATCTCCTTCCCGCAGGAGAAGGAGAACTGCAAATTTTATATCGATCTATCTTAAAGTAACTCAAACCTTATTTATGATGAAGAAGTTATTGACGATTATGGCTGCCTTTGCGGTCGTTATAGGAGCCAATGCTCAAGGAAACAATACAGGAATGGGAGGACCGGACGGTGATTACGAGAGTCTGGCCGAACGAGTGTTTAAACTGGAAAAGAAGACTGATGCCATCAATGTCTATTTTAATTATGCCAGCTCTTTCCAAGAGTCTGACAATGGCGACCATTGGGGCTCTTCTTTCAAAAACAAGCAAGCGCGCATTGAGATTAAGGGTAATCTTACAGATAAGCTCAGTTATCGCTTTCGCCACCGCTTGAACAAGAACAATACGGCGCAAAGCGAGGACAACTTCGCCAAAGCCACAGATATTCTGATGGTGGGCTATCAGTTTAGTGATAAATTCGCAGTACAGGCAGGTAAGATGTGTCAAAACTGGGGTGGTTTCGAGTTCGATGAGAACCCGATGTATATTTACCAATATTCCGATATGGTGGATTACATGGATAACTTCATGGCAGGTGTGAACGTGTCTTATAGGCCTGCATCCTCGCAGGAGTTCAACATCAATATCTCTGATGCCTACAACAATAAGTTTGCTGACGAGTATGGTGCCAATGCTATCTCTTTGGAAACTGATGGCAACGTACGCAACCTTGAGGCTGGCAATCATCCGCTCACCTATATCTTCATGTGGGCGGGAAACTTCTTCGGCGATAAGTTGCAGACCCGTTGGTCATACGGTTTACAGACTGAGGCGAAGCACAAATACAGTCGTATGCTTATCTTCGGACAGAAACTCAATTTCTCCACCTTCCAATGGTACTTCGATTACATGGGTGCTTTCGATGCTCTCGATCGTCTGCGCATCGCTTCCGGTGAGGGTGCGAGCTACTTAAGCACTGTCAATGCCGGTTATTTTAGTGACGTTCACTATCACTCTTTCATCACCAAGGCCAACTGGCAGTTTGCCCCCCAGTTCAATCTTATGCTCAAGGGCACCTACGAGACGGCCAGCGTGACTAAGGTAGATGAGTTCAAGGACTTCCGCAAGTCATTCATGTATATGGCAAGTGTGGAGTATTATCCCGTCAAATCGCAGGATTTCCGTGTGTTCCTCTCTTATTGCGGACGCAAGTATAACTATGCTGACAAGGTGGCCAAATACGGCTTGGAGGATTACAGCACTAACCGCATAGAGCTCGGTTTCATGTATCGTATCAAAGCATTCTGATGGCCGGCCGTGCTCAGCACGGCCGATCCATCATATCATTTATCTATTTAATACATATTATTTTATTATGAGTGAAGAGAAATATCGTATCGAGTCCGACCTCTTGGGCGAACTCAAAGTTCCAGCTAAGGCTTACTATGGAGTCCAGACGCAGCGCGCCATCAATAACTATCACATTTCCCGCAAGAAGATGAAGCATTTTCCCGATTATGTCATCGCCATTGCCTATGTCAAATTGGCTGCCATTCAGACCAATCATGCACTGGGTGTAATCAATGACGAGATTTCAGGTGCCATCGAGCAGGCTTGTCGTGAAATCATTGATGGCAAGATGCACGAGGATTTCCCCATCGACATGATGCAGGGCGGCGCCGGAACCTCTGTCAACATGAATGCCAATGAGGTTATTGCCAACCGTGCCCTTGAGATTATGGGGCACGAGCGTGGAGAGTTCACCTATTGTTCACCCAACGACCACTGCAACTGCGGGCAATCGACGAATGATGTTTACCCCACCACCATCCGTTTGGCACTCATCCGGATGAACAAGACGCTCATCGCCAGTCTTACAGGACTTATCTCTGCCTTTCGTTATAAGGCCGACGAGTATAAGAAAGATATCAAGATGGGTCGCACACAACTGCAGGATGCCGTACCTATGACGTTCGGACAGGAGTTTAATGCATACGCCGACAACTTGGAAGAGGAGATCATTAACTTAGGCCGCAACGTAGACCTGCTGCACGAGATCAATATGGGCGGCACCGCCATAGGCACAGGTCTCAATGCTGCACCCGGTTTTGCCAAGCTCTGTGCAGCCAACCTCAGCAAGCTCACGGGGGAGAGTTTCGTCGCGGCACCCGACCTTGTTGAGGCCACGCCCGACACTGGTGCCTATGTGAGCTATTCCTCTGCGCTCAAGCGTCTCGCCATCAAACTGTCTAAGATCTGCAGTGATCTTCGTCTGATGGCATCAGGTCCTCGTTGCGGATTGCATGAGATCAACCTTCCTGCCATGGCTCCCGGTTCGAGTATCATGCCCGGGAAGGTAAATCCCGTGATTCCCGAAGTGGTCAACCAAACCTGCTTCAAGGTCATAGGCAATGACGCTGCCGTATGCTTTGCCGCCGAGGCAGGTCAGCTGGAGCTCAACGTGATGGAGCCTGTCATCACCGAATGTCTCTTTGAAAGCCTGTGGTGGATGAACAATGCTATCAAGACCCTTACGGAGAAATGTATTCTTGGCATCACGGTCAACACCGAGCATTGCAAGCAGATGGTACGCAACAGTATTGGTATTGTCACTGCTCTTAATCCTATCATCGGCTACAAGAACAGCACGAAGGTAGCTAAGGAGGCATTGGAAACCAACCGTTCGGTCTACGACATCGTGTTGGAGAAAGGACTTATGACGGAAACCGAACTGGAGGAAGCACTTGATCCCGAGAACATGCTCCAATCGCATAGTTTCTCGATCAGAGCCAATATGCAGGAGAAAGAGTAGCGCCTGTGCATCCGTCTTCGGGTGTCAATCCAAGCAAACAGCGTGGAACGGATAGTCAGACTATGAGTTCTACGCTGTTTCGTGTATGCGATGCAGTGCGTTTCTCACAATTATCTGGAGACGCCGGGGCCATCGCCGAAGTCTTCTTGTATATCTCCGCTCTCCGGCCATTTGGAATCTTCGCCGCCAACCTGATACTTGTCTTTGGGCGAAGCAACTGCCAAATAGCTTTCTATGTTAACGATGAGTGTCTCCGTATAGGGTGTTGTATATATCTTTTTCATTATAACATCTTTCTTTATCTTACCATATATTTCTTACCATTTACAATGTACAGTCCGGCCGGCAGACCTTCCAAGTCTGTCGAGCCAGCACGAACCACCTGACCAAAGATGTTGTAAACCTTCTGAGCGTAGGTCTTTTCGGTGGGGGTAACGACCTGCACCGTGCCGATGGCCGTAGTGCTGTTGAAGTTATTGGCCGGATAAGTCATCTTGGCTCCACTGACACCGTTATCCTTATCAAGCTCAACCACTGCCGTGTGCGGTGTGAACACCACATCATCGCGCATTGCCTTGTAGAACCCGTTAGCCCATTCGGTTGCCTTGCCGGAATAGTAATAGTAGCTGTACTTAGGCACTTTGGCTCCATCCGTATGGTTACCGATGAAAGTATAGGTCACACCATCGGTTGTGAACTGTACAGATTGGGCTTTCAGCTTCGTAGCGAAGTTATCGTTATCCGTATCCGTATCGATGGTTACGTCGACCAGCGTGTTGTACGTGGCATTGTGTATGCCCGGATGAATCATATAAGGGTGATGTGCCGTCATCGTTGTCACCGGCGTCTTAAATTCCAATATGAGATAGTTCTTACTGTTTTCATCCTGCTCGATATTAGCCCCGGAAAACTCGCATACTTCCGTAGCGCTTCCAAAGGCATCGCCAATCTGTGTGGCATCCAAGTCGAACGGGAAGCAAACCGAGTACCACTTGCTCTCTATCAGGCGTTCATCTTTATAAGTAGACTTGATTTTAGCGGAGAGCATAAAGTTCCACCAGCCGGCATAATCGTCACCGTAGTTGTTAAAATAACCGTAGTCGGCCACCGGCCATTTGTTTCCATCGGCGTCATAAACCCATTTGTTATTCCACTTTGAGTAGGTGGTCTGATTGGCGTATTCTGTCGTTCCGATGAGGCGAGTGTATAGGTTGACGTATGTCTCGTATGCTGCCTCGGGATAATGAAGAACGGTGTACGTGTTTCCCGTTTTAGTATAATCGCTCAGCGTCACAGTCTCTCCGGTTCCTGCCCCCGAATAGCTGTACCCGTATGTCATGCTCGTAGGCTGAAAAGCTTGATTGGCACACTTGGTAGCGGTGCCCAATACATAGACATCCGTCAATGACGTACAGAGACTG
>CAUTTP010000097.1:0-11437 GCA_963541305.1 uncultured Prevotella sp. | reverse complement strand
GTTGTATGTATTGTGAACCCATTACGTATCTTTTAAAATAGCAAACTCTATTTCGTTTGTACAGGGGGATAATCTTTCTTTATCTGAAGAGTCGACATCCCAGTCTGTATGCGGATATTACAGTTGATAGCAACGATACTTAAAGGACAGTGCAATTACAATGGCATTGTGAATACCTCACGGACTTTGTCATATATTGGCTGTTTATTTTGGCTGTTTATACATTCCATTTTTACAAAGTTAATGGGTATTCCATGCTTCATGCCACATTCTATGACGTTATTTATCATTTTTTAAACCTTACACTTAAAAGGAGAGAAATGATTTTTGGGGGAGAGAGGAGAGTGGAGAGAGGAGAGAGAAATGTCTTGCGGGTGTTCAGCCTATACAACTGCCGGAGTATTCTCTCTCCTCTCTCCCCACTCCTCTCTCCTCCTTTTTTAAGAGGTTAAAACCTCTGAAAAAACACAACAAGTACCCTCTGTAGATTCGCGTGTAGCAAAATTGAAAATCTTTTGTCCGAAATACGCGAAAATTGGAGGGGGTTGCGTAAATCTCGGAGCATCAGCGAGTTAGAGGAGAAAAGTAAGAATATGCCATAGATATTCATCTTTTCATCTTGCGATAGCATAGCTTTCGCGTCGCGAAAGCACCGTTATCGCAAGACGATAACATTGAGATCGCACGGCGATTAGGCCGTTATCGCGATGCGAAAGCTATGCTATCGCAACCCTATCCCGAAAATTTCGACCTTCCGCGACTGGAATCTTGCCCAGTCACCCCGATTTTTCGCTCTAGAATGAACAAAAAAATGATCAAAATTTTTATAATGATTTATTTACAAAATAGCTCCCCACTGGAAACAAAAAGTCAGGCCTATAACCTTTTAGGCTCATGTTTCAGCGTTCAGGGTTTTAAGTAGGTATTCATCCGTCTTTTAGTCTGTCTGCCGGTTTGAAGAAGGAGTGTAACCGGCTACACAATTGATGAAAGAAGGCGGAATGATGAAAAATAGGCGTAAAGATAGCGATAAAGCGAAAAAAATAAAACTAAAAGAAAAACTATATGAGGGGTGTGTCAGAATAGAATAAGGGAATAAAAGAATAATCGCTTCGCTTAGAACCGGAGGTCACTGTTCTCGGCAGATATGCCGAGAGGGAAAGTAATAAAAGCCAAATGCCGGATAAACATCCGTTTATATGGTTTCCTATTTGAGCATAAAGTGACGGCTTTTATTCTTTTATACTCTTATTCTGACACACCCTCACTTATTAAAAAAAACTGCCAATTATAAAAAGAAACAAGGAGAGATTGCTATTTTTTTGCTAACTTTGTAGCCAGATACGCCTTTATTAAAAAGGTAAAACATATGAATGTAATCGATAAATTAAACAACGATACGCCCGACAGAAAGTTCTCCATCGAGGTGCTACCTCCGCTGAAAGGCAATGGCACTGAGGCCTTGTTCCGCAATTTGGACAAGATGATGGCGTTCAATCCGCTCTACGTCAATATCACCACCCATGATAGCGAGTACGTATATAACGAACTGCCCAACGGTCAGTTCATGCGTCAGCGCATTCGTCGTCGCCCGGGCTCGGTGGCGATTGCCGCCGCCATCCAGCAGCGATACAACGTGTCGGTGATTCCCCACGTCATCTGTAGCGGAGCTACGCGCGAGGATATCGAATATGAACTCATCGACCTGCAATTTCTCGGCATTTCCAACTTGCTGCTGCTGCGCGGCGATAAGGCTAAGGAAGACAAGATGTTTACCGCCACACCCAATGGCTATTCACACGCCACGGAGCTGATGGAACAGGTCAACAAGTTTAACAATGGGCTTTTCTATGATGGCTCAATCATCAGACACCCCGGCGAAAAGTTTCATTTCGGTGTGGCAGCCTACCCCGAGAAGCACGAGGAGGCGCCCAATCCGGAGATGGACATGATGTATCTCAAGATGAAGCAAGACATGGGTGCAGAGTATGCTGTTACCCAATTGTTTTACGACAATCGGAAATACTTCGATTTTGTGGATGCAGCTCGTCGGATGGGTATCACTATTCCCATCATCCCCGGTATCAAACCCTTCTGCAAACTCACGCAGCTCACGCAGGTTCCCAAGACCTTCCACTGTGACATGCCACAGGCGCTGGCAGCTGAAGCCGTGAAATGCAAGAGCGATGAGGATGCCAAAATATTGGGTATAGAATGGACTACGCAACAGTGTCGCGAGCTTTTTGAAGCCGGAGTGAAGAATATCCACTTCTACACCGTATCGGCAGTAGACAGCGTTGTGACCATCACCAACAACCTTTTGTAACCATGCAGTTTGCCGAAGTCATAGGACAGCAAGAGGCGCAGAGCCGATTATTGCAGCTCGTGGACGAGCAGCGTGTGCCTCATGCGCTGATGTTTACCGGCCCGATGGGCAGCGGTAAGATGGCATTGGCTATGGCTTTTGCCTGCTATCTCTTGGGCGAGCGTCGACAAGACGGCCGCTCGTTGCTGCAAAATCCAGCCGCCATCGCCAATGCTGAAGCCATGCTTCGCAAGTGGCAGCATCCTGATCTGCACTTCACCTACCCTGTCATTAAACCTAAAGGCACGTCGAGCGACCACAAAATGGTTAGCGCCGAGTTTGCCAAGGAGTGGACAGCGATGCTCACCCACGGCTCCTACTTCACTATGGATCAGTGGATGGAACAGATGAATGCGGAGAATCAGCAGGCGGTAATCTATGAGGCCGAGAGCGATGCTCTGAGCCATCAACTCAACATGAAGTCGAGTCAAGGCGGCTATAAGGTAAGCCTGATATGGTTACCCGAACGCATGAATATTACCTGCGCCAACAAACTGCTCAAACTTTTGGAGGAACCGCCCATGCAGACGGTCTTCCTCCTTGTGTCGGAAGAGCCGGAACGACTGCTCGAAACCATCCGCAGCCGTGTGCAGCGCTTTGATGTGCACCGCATATCGGATGAGGATGTGGCAGAGGCTCTCGTGTCGCGGCGCGGCATAGGCGAAGAGGACGCACATCGCATTGCACGCGTGGCTGGCGGCAACTGGCTCAAAGCGCTCGAAGAACTGGGCGCCGGCAATGAGAACCGACAGTTCTTCGACCTTTTCGTGCTGCTCATGCGACAGGCTTACATGCGCGACTTGAAAGAGCTGAAACAGTGGAGCGAAGCCGTGTCGGGATTCGGAAGGGAGAAACAACGCCGCATGATTACCTATTTCATGCGCATGATTCGTGAAAACTTTATGTATAATTTCCATCAGTCCGAGTTGTGCTACATGACACAGGCTGAGGAGAATTTTGCCCGGAAGTTTGCCAAATTCATCAACGAGCGCAACGTCGTGGAGATCACAGAGATGTTGCAACGCTCGATCAGAGATATAAGCCAGAATGCCAATGCCAAGATTCTGTTCTTCAATATGGCGCTGGACATGATCATTTATTTAAGAAAATAAGAACAAACATGAGACATTGTGATATATGTACCGGAGGCGACCGCGGTCTATGCCATTGCGGAGTGAGTCGGCAGGACAAACAACTCAATACTTACGACTGGCTGGCGGATGTGCCCGGCAACGCCGTCTCGACTGACCTTGTGGAGGTGCAATTCAAGAATACGAGAAAGGGATATTACCATAACGTCAACAATCTGGATCTGAAAAAAGGCGATGTGGTGGCGGTGGAATCGAACCCCGGCCACGATATTGGCGTGGTGACACTGACCGGACGCCTCGTTCGTCTGCAGATCAAGAAGGCCAACCTGAAGTCTGCCGACGAAATACGCCGTGTCTATCGCGTGGCCAAACCCGTCGATATAGACAAATACAAGGAGGCCAAGAGCCGCGAAGATGCCACGATGATACAAAGCCGACAGATTGCCAAAGACCTCGGCTTGCAGATGAAAATCGGCGATGTGGAGTATCAAGGCGACGGTAACAAGGCCATCTTCTACTATATCGCCGACGAGCGTGTAGATTTCCGCCAACTCATCAAAGTGCTTGCTGATACTTTCCATGTACGTATCGAGATGAAGCAAATCGGCGCTCGTCAGGAGGCCGGACGTATCGGCGGTACCGGCCCCTGCGGCCGCGAGCTGTGCTGCGCCACATGGATGAAAAACTTTTCCAGCGTCTCTACCAATGCTGCCCGCATTCAGGACATCTCGCTCAACCCACAGAAGTTGGCGGGGATGTGTGCCAAACTGAAGTGCTGTCTCAATTACGAGGTCGATGATTATATGGAGGCAAGACGCAAGATGCCGCAGAGAGACATTGTGCTTCAGACGCAGGACGGCGACTATTACCTCTTCAAAACCGACATTCTTGCAGGTCTCTGCACCTACTCCACCGACAAAAATCTCGCCTCCAACCTTGAAACCATCAGTGCAGAGCGCGTGAAAGAGATCGTGACCATGAATAGACAAGGTGAGAAACCACTCTCGCTACTCGACAATAACACGGCTAAGACAGTGAAAAAGCCGGTCGACCTTTTGGCCGATGCCGATGTGAGCCGATTTGACAAGGCCAAGAAACGAAAGAGCAACAACAAGCCAAACCGCAACAAAGACCGTCAGGATGCACGGCACAACGACCGTCAGCGCAACCATAATCAGACTTCTGCCAACAGTAACCGACAGGTGACACCACAGGAGGGGCAGCCCCGCAGAGACAACGACAATCGTCGGCGCAACAGCCATAACGAGCGTCCACAGGAACGCGCTCCACGGCCTAACGACCAGCCCACGGCGCGACAACACACCGACAAACGATAAGCCCAAAGAGCAGGCATGAGCCACCGGATAGCCACATCACTCGTCGCTTTTCTCCTCATCTGCACCGCCTGCACGAGAGATAGGGTGTATGACCATTATAATCATACACCCATAGCAGGATGGGAGAAGATTGATACCCTTACGTATAACGTACCGCCACTTGCCCATTCCGGCAAGTATGGCATGGAATTGGGGCTCCGCACCAACAATGCTTTCCCCTTTATCAGCCTCACGCTCATCGTGGAGCAGACCATATACCCCTCGCAAGAGACCCGACGAGACACCGTGGAATGCAAATTGATAGATAAGGCAGGAGCATCCAATGGCAAGGGTGTGAGCTATTACCAATACCAATTCCCCGTGAATGAGCAGTTTCTGCAACAGGACGATTCGCTGTATATCACCATCCGTCATGACATGCAACGCGAGATCTTACCCGGCATTTCAGACGTAGGAATCAACATCAGATACTTGAGTTATCAGTAATCGCCACCTGACATGTATATCAGCTGGTAAGAGAGAATGTCTATATAAATAAGGTAAGCAAGTGAAAAGTAATCGTTTTCATGTCTTTTCACCTCTACTCTATCTATTCTCATCTGTCAAGAATTCATTACAGTTTTTCTGTACGGATTTTCGTTCATTCTAGAGCGAAAAATAGGGGTGGTCTGGTCAATTTTGGGCAGCGGATGGTCGAAAATTTTGAGATAGGGTTGCGATAGCATAGCTTTCGCATGGCGATAACGGCCTAATCGCAGTGCGATCTCAATGTTCTCGCATCGCGATAACTATGCTTTCGCGATGCGAAAAGGGTGCTATCGCAAGACGAAAAGATGAATATCTATGGCATATTCTTACTTTTCGTGCATAACTCGCTGATGCTCCGCGATTTACGTAACCCCCTCCAATTTTCGCGTATTTCGGACAAAAGATTTTCAATTTTGCTACACGCAATTCTACAGAGGGTGTTTGTCATCTTTTTTCAGAGGTTTTGACCTCTGAAAAAAGGAGGAGAGAGGAGAGGGGAAAGAGGAGAGAGAAATGTCTTGCGGGTGTTTAGGTAAAACAACTGCCAGAGTATTCTCTCTCCCCTTTCCCCTCTCCTCTCTCCCCCAAAAATCATTCCTCTCTCCCCCTAACGCTCGCTACATTTTCCGTTAAATGTAATGAAAATAAATTTATTGTGGGGGAAATGTAGTATCTTTGTGGAAATAAAACATAATCTAACCAAACTAAAAGATAATGGCTAAACAGTATTTATTGGGCTTTGATATCGGCTCAAGCAGCGTGAAGGCATCATTGGTCGATGTGGAAACAGGAGTGATGGTTGCCACCGCTTTCTATCCCGAGCATGAGGCTCCCATCAAGGCCGTGAAGGCAGGATGGGCTGAACAAGACCCACAGATGTGGTGGGATAATGCCAAACTTGCTTTGAAGAAGATTATGGGCGATGCAGGTATCGAGGGCAAGGACATTCAGGCCATCGGCATTTCCTATCAGATGCACGGACTGGTGTGTGTGGACAAGGATCAGAGGGTGTTGCGCGACGCTATCATCTGGTGCGACTCGCGTGCGGTGCCCTACGGAGAGAAAGCTTTTAATGCTCTTGGCGCAGAGCTGTGCTTGGGAAATCTGCTCAATTCTCCCGGTAATTTCACTGCTGCCAAGTTGGCGTGGGTGAAGGAGAACGAACCCCAGATATACGAGAAAATCGATAAGGTCATGCTCCCGGGAGACTATATCGCCATGAAGTTGAGCGGTGAAGTGAACACTACTATCGGCGGACTGAGCGAGGGAATGTTTTGGGATTTTGTGAAGAAAGAGCCCGCACGGTTTCTGCTCGACTATTATGGTTTTTCACCAAGTCTTATCCCCACCATCGTGCCTACGTTTGCCGTGCAGAGCCGCGTGAGCAAGAGCGCAGCCGAGGAGCTGGGACTGAAGGAGGGCACGCCGGTGGCTTATCGTGCCGGCGACCAGCCCAACAATGCCCTGTCGCTTAATGTTTTCAATCCCGACGAGATTGCCTCGACGGCAGGAACATCGGGCGTAGTCTATGGTGTGCTGGGCGAAGTGGGCTACGACATGAAGAGCCGGGTGAACACCTTTGCGCATGTAAACTATACCAGCGAACTGAATCGTCTTGGCGTGCTGCTCTGCATCAATGGCACGGGCATCCTCAACGCATGGGTACACCGCAATGTGACACCCGACATGGGCTATGCCGAGATGAACGAGCTGGCGGCTACGGTGCCTGTGGGCAGTGAGGGCGTGAGCATTATTCCGTTTGGTAACGGTGCAGAGCGAGTGTTGGAGAATCGGGAGACAGGTTGTTCGATTCATGGTTTGAATTTCAACAAGCATAATCGTGCGCACATCGTGCGTGCCGCTCAGGAAGGTATCGTGTTCAGTTTCTGCTATGGCATGGAGGTGATGGCACAGATGGGTATGGGCATCAAGAAGATTCATGCCGGCCGTGCCAACATGTTCTTGAGCTCGATCTTCCGCGATACGCTTGCTACGACAAGCGGGGCTGTCATCGAACTCTATGAGACCGACGGCTCTGTGGGCGCTGCCAAAGGTGCCGGTATGGGCTGCGGCATCTACAAGAATCACGATGAGGCTTTCTCTACGCTAAAGAAACTGGCTGTCATCGAGCCCGATATGCACCGCAAGGAAGAGTGTATGGCTGCCTACGCACGTTGGAAAGAGGTGTTATGGCAAGCAAATTAGAAGCATATTTTATGCAAATGACGGATAGGCTCCTATGGAAAAAGATGTGGAGCATGGCTGTGCTCTTGGTGGCTACTGCCGCACAGGCGACGGTGGTGGATAGTCGTAATGCCGTGGACTATGTGAGCACATTGGTAGGTACCGACTCCAAGTATGAATTATCGTCGGGCAACACCTATCCTGCTGCGGCGATGCCGTGGGGCATGAATGCGTGGGTGCCGCAAACGGGAAAGATGGGCGATGGCTGGCAATACCAGTATTCGGCCAATAAGATACGCGGATTCAAGCAGACGCACCAGCCCAGTCCGTGGATTAACGATTACGGCCAGTTCTCGCTGATGCCTACGGTGGGCGCACCGATGTTCGACGAGGAGCAGCGTGCCAGCTGGTTCTCGCACAAGGCAGAGACGGCTACACCTTATTATTATAGCGTATATCTGGCCGATTATGACGTGACGGCCAAGTTGGTGCCTACGGAACGGGCTGCGATGTTGCAGTTTGCTTTCCCCCGAACAGATTTTGCCAATGTGGTGATCGATGCTTTCGACAAGGGAAGCTACATTAAGATTATTCCCGACGAGAACAAGGTCGTGGGCTATTCCACCCGAAACAGTGGGGGCGTGCCCGAGAATTTCCGTAACTATTTCGTGGTGGTGTTCGACCGTCCGTTTGCCTCCTCCCTGACAACTAACGGGAATGTCTTGTCGAAAATGCCGGAATGTACGGCCGACCATGCCGGCGCGATACTCACCTTCAAGACCCAACGTGGCGAGAAAGTGCACGCACGGGTAGCGTCTTCGTTTATCAGTGCGGAGCAGGCAGAGCGTAATCTGAAAGAATTGGGTGGCCTGACTTTCGAAGAATTGAAAGCGAAGGGGCGTTCGGCATGGAACGACATGCTGGGCAGAATCAAGGTGGAGGACGATAATATAGACCATATCCGCACGTTCTATTCGTGCCTTTACCGCTCTTTGCTGTTCCCCAGAAAGTTTTACGAGATAGACGCCGAGGGCAAAGCGATGCATTACAGCCCCTATAACGGGCAGGTGCTGCCGGGCTATATGTACACCGATACGGGTTTCTGGGATACGTTCAGAAGTCTGTTCCCTTTGCTCAATCTGCTCTATCCGTCGGTAAGCGCCGAGATTCAGCAGGGTTTGGCCAATACTTATAAGGAGAGCGGGTTTCTGCCCGAGTGGGCAAGCCCCGGCCATCGCGGCTGTATGGTGGGCAACAACTCTGCCTCCGTGGTGGCGGACGCATGGCTGAGCGGCATCCGCGGGCAGGATATAGAGACGTTGTGGCAGGCCGTGGTGCATGGCACGCAGGCCGTTCATCCCAATGTAAACTCCACAGGACGTCTTGGATATGACTATTACAACAAGTTGGGGTATGTGCCCTACGACGTGGGAATCAACGAGAACGTGGCGCGAACACTGGAATACGCCTACGATGATTGGTGTATCTATCAGTTGGGTAAGGCTTTGGGCAAGCCTAAGAAAGAGATTGATGTGTTTGCCAAGCGTGCGATGAATTACCGCAATGTGTATGACAAGGAGAGCGGTTTGATGCGCGGAAGGCTGAAGAACGGCAAGTTTCAGTCGCCTTATAATCCGCTGAAATGGGGCGATGCCTTTACGGAAGGCAACGCATGGCACTACACTTGGTCGGTGTTTCACGACCCCGAAGGATTGATACAGCTCATGGGTAAGGATGGGTTCATACAGCGGATGGATTCGGTGTTCATTCTCCCCCCTGTGTTTGACAACAGCTATTATGGTTTCACCATCCATGAAATCAGGGAGATGCAGATCATGGACATGGGCAATTATGCGCATGGCAACCAGCCCATTCAGCACATGATTTACCTCTATGACTACTGCGGGCAGCCTTGGAAAACGCAGTATTGGATCCGCGAGGTGATGGACAGGCTTTATTCTCCCGCACCCGACGGCTACTGCGGCGATGAAGATAACGGGCAAACTTCGGCGTGGTATGTATTCTCGGCAATGGGCTTTTATCCTGTTTGTCCGGGTTCGAGGCAGTATGTCTTGGGCATTCCTTATTTCCAAAAGATGGAACTGACTTTGGAAAATGGCAAGAAAGTCAGCATTGAGGCGAAGGGCGACGGACGCTATGTAGATGGAATGGTCTTCAACGACCAAAGCTATTCGCACAACTTCCTTAACCAGAAAGACCTGCAGAGCGGCGCTGTGCTGCGGTTTGCATTGGCGAACCAGCCCAACTTCCGGCGCGGAATCTGCGACGAAGACTCCCCCTATTCGTTCTCTTCCGAGGCCCTGCCATAGCATAAAACCGATGAGCGCGGCCTGCTCCGCAGGCCTGCCGACATTGTCGGAAAGCTCTCTTCACCCCTTGCCGTCAGTGCTGTACGGGGGCCTGCCGGGCAGAGAATTCGGCCCCGCCGCTCGTCGGGACATTCTTGCATCGCCAGGAGGCAACGGTTCGTCACCGTTGCCTCTTGGCATGAATCTTTGGCGTACACTTCTTCCCTTTTTCCTTGGCTTTCTCAAATTATTTGCTTAAATTCGCAGCATTACAATGCATAGCGACATGACACAAGAAGAAAAGACACTGATAGAAGAGCGCATCGTCGACGTGCTCAAGACCGTGTACGACCCGGAGATTCCCGTTAATATCTACGACCTCGGCATGATCTACAAGATTGAGCTGGGCAACGACGGGGCACTGGATATGGACATGACGTTCACCTCTCCCTCATGCCCCGCCGCCGACTTTATCCTCGAAGACGTGCGCACCAAAGTCGAGAGCGTAGAGGGCGTGACCTCCGCCAACGTCAACCTCGTGTTCGATCCCGCATGGGATCAGAGCATGATGACCGAGGAGGCACGGGTGGAGCTGGGGTTCGAATAATTAGTAATTAGTAATTAGCACCCCCCTCATCCCCAAGCAAGTAATCATAATTACTAATTCCTAATTAACTATGCGGAATATTTATTTTTTATCCGACGCCCACCTCGGCTCGTTAGCCATCGATCATAGGAGGATGCATGAGCGTCGTCTCGTCAGATTTCTCGACAGCATCAAGCACAAGGCTGCCGCCATTTACCTTCTTGGCGACATGTTCGACTTCTGGAACGAATATAAGTATGTGGTACCAAAGGGCTTCACCCGTTTCCTCGGCAAGTTGTCGGAACTGACGGATATGGGCGTGGAGGTACACTTCTTTACGGGCAATCACGACCTATGGACCTACGGTTATCTCGAAGAGGAGTGTGGACTCATCGTGCATAAACAGCCGCTGACCGTAGAAATCTATGGCAAGGAGTTCTACCTCGCCCACGGCGATGGGCTGGGCGACCCTAACCATAAATTCCGGTTGCTGCGTAAAGTATTCCATAACCGCACCTGCCAACGACTGCTCTGCTTCCTCCATCCGTGGTGGGGCATGCAGCTCGGGCTAAACTGGGCTAAGCACAGCCGACTGAAACGTGCCGACGGCAAGGAGGTGCCCTACATGGGTGAAGACCGCGAATATCTCGTGATGTGGACCAAAGCGTATATGAAGACCCACCCCAACATCGATTACTTCATATACGGGCACCGCCACATCGAGCTCGACCTGCCCCTGCACAAGGCGCGCATGCTGATATTGGGCGATTGGATATGGCAGTTCACCTATGCCGTGTTCGACGGCGAGCACCTCTTCCTCGAAGAATATGTAGAAGGAGAAAGCAAGCCATGATGGCCTTTCATCATGGCTTTTCCATATAGAAAGCGCAAGCCCGGCCTCACGGCCACGCCTGCGCTGAGTCACAAAATTATAAATTGTAATTGGTCAAGCGGCGTAAGATAATTAGGAATTAGAAATTAGTAATTGCTATAGAGTTTATACTTCACTGCCATAACTGTTTGATTTTAAAGGGTTT
>CAUTTP010000096.1:0-11466 GCA_963541305.1 uncultured Prevotella sp. | reverse complement strand
GAGCGATAACTCCTTTAACTTCCTTACTCCTTTAACTCCTTTTACTTCCTTAACTCCTAAACAACAATCAGACATTTCTCTCTCCTCTCTCCTCACTCCTCTCTCCCCCCAAAAACTGTCAAGAATTCATTACAGTTTTTTTGTTCAGATTTTCGTTCATTCTAGAGCGAAAAATCGGGGTGGCTCGATCAAATTTTGGTAGTGGGTGCTCGAAATTTTCGGGATAGGGTTGCGATAGCATAGCTTTCGCATTGCGATAACGGCCTAATCACAGTGCGATCTCAATGTTCTCGCATCGCGATAACTATGCTTTCGCGATGCGAAAAGGGTGCTATCGCAAGACGAGAAGATGAATATCTATGGCATATTCTTACTTTTTGCTCGTAACTCGCTGATGCTCCGAGGTTTACGTAAACCCCTCCATTTTTCGCGTATTTCGGACAAAAGATTTTCAATTTTGCTACACGCAATTCTCCAGAGGGTGTTTGTCAAGGAAAATGACAGTCATATATAATTTACAACACATAATTCATAATGCACAATTATCAACCGGCAACAGTGCATTGTGAATTATGCATTGTGAATTATTTTATAAGCAGGGGAAGACGGTATGGATGTCCTTGACGGCTATGCACTCCATCTCGATGAGCCATCCGGGACGGCACACGGCAGCATGTACGATGAGATGGGGGATATGGGAGGCGAACTTTCGGCGAAACATCTCGCGGATGACGGCACCGTCGGCAGTGTCGCGCAGGTAACAGACAATCTCTTTCACGTCATCAAATGTGCAGTCGGCCTCGGACAGCAGTGCCTCCACATTCTCCCACATGCGCTCGCACTGTTTGCGCACATCGCCCGGATGCACCACTTCGCCCTTGTTGTTGATGCTGGCGGTGCCCGAGATGAACACATGCCGGCGGTCGCCATAGTCGATGGCGGTGCCACGCTCAAAGCTCACACCATACTCGCTGGTGCGGTTGAGATGGTCGGTGGCATAGAGATAGCGCACCTGTTCGGGTTTGATTCCACTGACGGCATAGTTGTCGTGTGTCACCAAGGCCTTGGCATTGGCCTGTCGGCCACCGATGCCTGTACTGGCCACGAAGTGGGTGTCGGGTGTGAGATTCTGCGTATAGAATATGTCATTACGAGCCTTCACCACACCATGATAGTGATTGTCGATGTCGTTGATAAAGAACCATGTGCGCATGCAGTTGGCCTCCAGCGTGCAATTCTCGTGGAGCAGTTGCATGATGTAATCGTTGAGCAGGCGTGTGGTCTGGCTCTCGGAGCCGGTCGAGAGGTTGGTGTTGGTGCCGCTCCACAGGTGGCGATAACTGCCGTGGCTCACCTCATAGAGCCCGCTGGGGTTGACTTTGGTCTTGACACCTGTCATGAGATAGCACCACAGTGCCACCTTCGTGCCGTTGATGGGTGCCTGCTGCACGATGGACACGGCATATTCGGGTGTCTCCAGCTCATAGTTGATGAGTTCGTCGGCCTGATTGGCTGCATCGCTAAGGAAATAACGCTTAAATACCGGACTCGCCTTGAGGTCGCGACGTATGTCGCTGAACCGCTCCAAGATGGCGGCCAGCTGCTCCTGATAGGTGAGACACTGCCCCTCATCGGTAATGCTCAGCATGAGGTGATATTCTGCTACTTCTTTTCCTCGGCCGAACTCGCCCAACCGGACATCGACGCAATTGCTATGTTGGTTCATTTCAGATGGATTATTCGTTCATTGCAAAAGTAAATGATTCAGGCGTAAGAGTGCATGCCGCCCAAGATAAAATTCACACCAAAGTAGGTCATGATGCAGGAAAGGAAAGCCACGGTCATGTAGATATGGAACATGATGGGGCGGCTGAACATGGGCAGGCTCTGTGTATGGAGTGGCAGTGCATATATCATCAGGGTGATGAGTGCCCACGTCTCTTTCGGATCCCAGCTCCAGTAAGCACCCCAACTCATGTTGGCCCAGATGGCGCCGATGAAGATGCCTATGGTGAGGAGGAATACTGCGGGATAGAGCATGAGCTGGCTCATGCGTTGCAGACGGGTGACCTCATTGCCCATGCCTCTGGTGCGGGCGAAGATGATGGCCGTTACGCCATTGAGCATGATGAAGGCAAGGAGGACGTAGGCAATCATGATGACCATGACGTGGATGGACAGGAGAGGTGAATTGAGCACAGGCATAAGGTGGGTTATTGCCGGATTGCTCTGCCCTATCATAGAGACCAACAATGCCAGACCGGCCACGAGGAATCCGAAGGACAAGGCAAAAGTGAACTTCTTTTGCAGGAAGAAAGTGAGCATAAGGCACGACCAAGCAAGTGCCTGCATGGTTTCAAAGCCGTTGGAGATGGGCAGATGATGGCTGATGACGGTGCGCAGATATATGCAATAGGTGAGGTAAGCCCATACGGCAATGAGGATAATATTGAGCGGAAGGGTGACAAATTTGGACGCTTTATTCTGTCGGGCGGTCTGTGCCACGAAGTAGAAAAAGGCTAAGAGACCGATGGTTATGCAGCCCATTGCCCATATTTGCGAAGAAGCGATGCGATTATAGGTCTTCTCGGCGCTGATCATGGAGCTTGATGGCAATGCATCGCCACATTCGGCTTGCTGGTATTCGCGTATCTTGCCGATGAGATATTTGGCCTCCGTGTATCGTCGGGTGACAATCTTTTCGGCCACAAGGTCTAATGACTTCTTAATAAAAGTCCATTTACGGATATCCATATCGTGTGGCAGATCATCGGCAGGCGAATACCATTGTATGCTGCCGTCTTCTGATTTTACGGGGAAAATCTTGAGCGAGGCACCCGTAAAGAGACTGTTGATGATGTTTACCTTTTCATCGGCCGCCATGATGGAAGAGCTTCCGGGTACGTCGTTGCCTTGATAGATGCCCTTCATGGCTTGCTCTAATTTGTAGTCTCCTACAGGTGTGGCAAAGTCGATCAGTGAGATGTAGGTATCGTTGATGCCTAACAGGCGCTTCACCTCTGCCCCCTTAATCCTGATCATCGGTTCCGGCTTCCACGTGTTTGGGAAAAAAATCCAGCCTGCGAGGATTTCCTCGGGTTTTCTTCCGCGATAGCTCTGCTTGCCATAGAGCTTGGTAATGAAGTCGTATGCGTAGGTCTGCACCGGGCACACGCGCCCATTATATAATATGTAGAGGTCAGAGAATGTCTCTGCCACATCAGTCGGTGCAATCTTGGGCATATTGCTGCTGTTGGCTTTGGCAGTCGTAGTGCCAAGTGCTGCCAAGAGCGCAAGGATGGTGACCTTTTGCTGAAGGATGCGACGGAACAGTGTTTCCGGCTGAAAGAAGAAGAGTATCATGCCGAGAAGCAGAAGAGCGTAACCCGTGTAGGTGATACCGATGCCGTATGGGTCGTGGGCAATACTCAGCTTAGAGCCTTGTCTGTCGGGATCGTAGCCCGCCTGATAAAACCGATAGTGGCGGTAGCTATAGATGCGATTCATCGAGATGCAGCCTTTCGTTGTCTGGTTTCCATCCGTAATGGTGATGCAGCTGGTATAGTCTTGGGGCGACATTGTGCCATCGTAATAACTCAAATGAAAGGTGTCGAGCTTCACAGTGAAGGGTAGCTGGTGCTCCTTGCCGTCGGATAGCGTAAACGTGTTGGTCGTGTATCCTGTGCGCAATCGCATGGCACCATGCTCGCCCAACAGGTGAGTGGTCAATGCCCCACACAGGATTACAAGAAAAGCCGTATGGATAAGCATTGTGGCAGGAACCTTCCATAATCGGCGTCGCAGCATGTAGGTCATGGCAAGGACGGTGAGCACGACCCACATCAATACGAAAGGCGCCGAGTCATAGACTGCCTCTGCCGTACCGGGATTGTCAGTTATCTTGTCGAGTAGCGTGGTGATGATCAGCACGATGATGACGATGCAGAAGCATGCAAACGCTGCCAACTTAAGTTTCCGCATGGAGATAATGTCATAAAATGATAGGAGTCTCGTCGCCATATTCATGGGAACGGACTCCTATCGAAACAGTTTTATGTAAAATTATATAGCATTGATGAATGCCACGATGGCGTCACGGCTCGCCTTGTCAAGCTCGCGGAACTTCTTTACGCAATAATAAGCGTCGCTGGTTCCACCCTGATTGGTTCCATGCCACATGATGGCTTCTATCACATCACGTGCACGGCCATCGTGCAGACGGTCTGCGTATGTTGCGCCCGTGCAGAGCTGGTGTAGTCCGCGTCCCCACAAAGGTGTGGTGCGGCACCATCCCGTACGGATGTTGTTCACCATAAACAGCTTGTGCTGAACCATATCGGTATATGGCCAAATCTTTTGGTTGGGATACCGTGGCATGAGTTCGGTGAGGTATTTGCCGTAGTTGGTGCTGGATGTATCGGTCACCTTGAAGAGGTTAGGGTCGTGTAGCACGTCCGAACCGGTTGTCCATGTAGGGCGATGGCAATAAGAACATCCTATCTCCTCAAACAGCGCCTTGCCTTTTTGAATCGTTGCATCGTCGATATTACGGGCTGCAGGAACGGCCAAGCCACGGTGCCATACCATCAGATTCACATAGTCGTCGTCGCTCATTTCGACGGGGAGATTGGTCGACGTGAGGTAATTGTAGATGTTCGCCTCCATGTCAGATGTGAAGAATTCAGGGTGCTCGGTGGCATTGGTGATGTTGCTGATGTAGGCATTAAAACCGGCCTGCACGTCCGGATCTTTGGAAGCATACGTGGCATAGATCTTGCCGTTGAGGTCAAGATAATGGTATTTTCGGTCAGAGCGTGTCACGTTAAAGATATTCCAGATGGCATTGGCACCGGGACCGTCAAGCAGAGGGCCTCGCGAACATGCGTAGGTGTAGCGGCGTACGTACTTGGTGCCATCACCCTGCCGAGAATTGGCATACCATCCGATGTACTCTCCTTTGTCGTTGTCGAAGTATGCCGGGTTAAGACCGTTGGTCTTGAAGTATCCGTCCTTGTGCTCTTTCTCGTATTGGGCAATAATAGAGTCGTCGGGGATAGCATCGAGCAGACCGCTTCCGTATATACCGATGGTATTCTCCAGACGCACCTCATAATTACTTGTTGTGGCATCACTATAGCCCTGATTGATTACGTATACGGCATCCTGTGGAATCTTTACCTCGGGATAACGCAAGGCGTAAGTCTCTCCGTCGGGGAATTTGTTGCCCCACTCGTCGGTAAACTCCTGCCATTGAATGGTGATTTTGGAGTTGTCGAGTGGTGCCTTGAAAGGTGCTATGGCATGGCTCTGGGGCATGCCGGCCAACCATGTCACGTAAGCGTTGTTAGTCGGGTTGTAGACCACAAGTAGGTAACCGTTGCCGATATCTCGCGTGTTGAACGTGCCGTTAGGCTGGCTCTTTCCGTGACCGTAGCCCGGATGGCAGTGGATACATGACGAGCGCACGTAGAGCGGGCCGAGACCTTCGCGCTCTCCGCCATGATTGTTGGCTGTGAACGGGTCTTCGAAGAATTTTTCTCCACGATTGAATGCCAAGAACATTCCGCTATTCTCAACTGCAGGTGTAGGCTGCTCGTAGGCTTTGGAAGTGCTGATAAAACTGGTTCCCAATAGTCCACCACTGTAGAATTGCTCTGCGATAGTAGGGTCGGTCACTTCCCCCCCGGGGTCTGCAATGGGATCTTTGTCGCTACAACTGACAGTTAAAAGTCCTGTCATGAGGATAGTTCCGAATAATAAATAGTTCTTTCTCATAAGGTTTTGTATATATTCTTTATTACGCCAAACTGCTATCCTGCAGGAGATGCCTACAGGACAACAGACAGAGGGAGTGTTTTCTTTCCCCTAAAGGCCTATTTTGTTACTGCTTCCTTAGCAGCATCGAGCGCGCTGACGAGATTGTTGCAAGCGTCAATGGCGGCATTGATCAGTGCCTTAGAGCTAGCGTCAGTATCCGCATAGATGTAGTTGCGGAACGGGCGCGGCATGGCCTCAAGTGCGGTGATGGCGTTGGCTATGGCCGTCTGAACAGCCTGATCTTTAGCTGCGTCAATAGAAGCAACGTGTACAGAAACGGAGTTTCCGGCACGTGTGCCGTCAAGTGTGCCATAATAACCATTACGCACAGACTTAATGTTGTCAACAAAGTCGGTCACTGAGTTCCAAGAATGGGGAGACTCCACGTCACTCCACTGGTGGGATTTCATCGGGTCGGAGATTTTGGTGTTGCCCACTTCGTTGGCAATGTCAGACGCGCCCACGAGGATCTCCTCGAATGCGGCAGCCTGTGTCTTATACTTGGTGTTGCCAGCCAGACCAGCGCTGATCATCTGTTCGCCATAATTGAGCGTGGGCTCCAGTTCTGCATCTGTAAGGAACTTTTGCTTGGCGGCAGTTACATTCTCCATGCCTGCCCATGCTGCCTCCAGACGAATACACTGGTTGCGCATGTCGGCGGCGACGGCTTTGGCAAAGGTCTTCTCTGCATCGGAGATTGTAGAGTAATCACGTACGCGGTTAGAAGCATCGCCGGTAGAACCTTCCTTGAAGATTACATACTCGACGGCATGGAAGCCGAGCAGTCCATAACCGGCGGTGCCGGCCGAGATACGAGCTTCGATGTCTCCGGCTTTCAGCACGGCGGCCAGCTGTGTAAGGTCGAGCGGCCACGAGTCGATGTGCGGGTCGATGTTATAATCTTTGGCGGCACCAAAGAGGAATGCCTCCGACAGCTCCCACTGTTCGCGGGCTTTCACCCAGTCTTCACAGGCTTTCTGAACCTTGGCCTGCGAATCGAGGGTATCGCAATCTTCGGCCAAAACGATGGCATAGTCGGCCAGACTCTTGTAGGTGGGGATAACAATGGTGTTGACATAGTTGCTCAAGATAGCAGTCTGTGTGGCATCAACAGTGCTTGATGCGCCACCTTTGTTGTCATCGTCCGAACAACTTGCGAGCCCTATGCTCATGCTGAGCGCGGCAATGAGCATCATAGCATACTTAAAAAACTTTCTCATAACTTTATAGATAACAATTTATTGATGTTTTCAAATCTTGAAGAAGCCGCTGTAGGCAATGCCTATACTCACTGTTGGTTCATTGTTGAACTGGCTCTTGAAGAGACGATCAGACCATTCGCCCTTCACTACGATCTCTTTCATAGGCTTATAGTTCACGCCAAAAGTAATCTTCTGGCGACCCCAGCATGGGTTATCCACCACCGAACCTTCGGTTCTGAACATCGAGTCGTAATAGTCGTAACGGCCAAACACATACAGCTTGCGGTCATGGCTGCGCAATGTTCCGATTTGCGAGAAGATGTCGTAGCCGGCCTCTATACCCACAGCGATGGCATCACTGGCCACTGATGTCTGGGAAGACACGGAGTTGTTGCCCAGCGTCTTGTTGATGCGGGTGATCTGTTCCGAGTTCGACAGATGCCCATAGTCGAAGTTACCGCGCACCACCCAGTTGTGTGCGTCGTAGTGAAAATCGACGGCACCGATGAACAGGTCGCCTGCCACATCTTCATATTTATAGGCTTTCAGCGAGTTGGCTGCCGTGCGTCCGTAATATCCGCTTATGCCAATGCGTAGTCCGGGAATCGAATAGTTGTCGATGCGCGCGGCTGTGGCATAGCTGTTAGCGATGTCAAACTCATAGGGGCTGGCACTGCCTCTGTGCACCCAATCCTTTGCACCGAAGAGGTCGGCCTCCAATCCGGCGAGAAACTGCAATTCATAGCGCCATGCCTTGTAGCGTCCCCAGAAACTCACGCCTGTCTGATGCCACGTGCAGGGCAGGATGGTGTTCTCGCCTTCCGGGCGATAAACGGTGAAAAACTCGTTGGGCATGTGGTGCTGGTTGGTTGCGCCTATAGGCACGATGATATGTCCCATGCGCAGGTTCAGGGCAGGACTCCAACTCTTCTGAATCCAGAATTGCTCCAGAGCCACCTCTCCGCCGCGCTCCACCTCGGTCTCGTACTCGCCTGTTTCTTCCTCTTCAATCTCGATGGCCGACTCCGTACCGCCATGCTCAAACTCGATTTCGGAACCCATCGTCCAGCCCTTGCCGAAGTCATAACCAAGAAAAATCACCACGTGGGGCAGGTCGAACCGGCCGTGCCCCTTGTCGTTCTTATAGAGATCGGCATTGGTGTAGCGTTTATAGTTATCGCTATAAAACATGCGGCTCATCACGGCCTCTCCGTAGCCGCCCACGGTGAGCCTCTTGGGAGACTTGCTCTCTGCGATGGTGTCGGTAGAGCTGAATTGTGCGTATGCAGTAGACGTGCCGCCTAAGGATAATGCGCCGGCAATGAGTGCAATAGATAATTTGTTCATCTCTCGATAGATTAACTTATTAGTTCTTACTTATATAGAATGTTTTGACATATTTTCGAAAACAAAGGTACATATTTGCGGTTCTTTGCACAATACCTAAAAAATATGAAATAACAATTCCAATGTCATGTATTCATACTCATTATAAGGTATGCCAGCGGCTTCGGCATGTCTTATACCTTTTTTATATAAGAGTGTGACATATTCCTCTCTACCCTTTTACGGAATGGTTTATAGGTACGAGCGGCACAGATTCAGATATGCCCCGATTGCTTATTCGAAGATTGTAGGAATCTTCCGTTTCGGTTATTTTTCAATGAAACATCTCTACAAAGACCCTCAAAAACAACCTTGCTTTTCAAAATCGAGGGTCGCTGGCCTCAAATTCGTGAAAATTCAGGTCTGTTTAGATTTCGCCTGATTATCAAGGAGTTGCGGATGCAAGACCGTGAAAGGGCATAAAGTAGGATTCAAAGAGCTTTGCGATAGCATAGGTTTCGCGTCGCGAAAGCATAGTTATCGCAGTGCGAGAGCATTGAGATCGCATAGCGATTAGGCCGTTATCGCCATGCGAAAGCATAGTTATCGCAACCCCATCTTATTTTTCTCATCCCTGTATTGACGCTTTCTTGACAAAAGACAGCGAATATTTTTCTAAATGAGAGATATTGTCTGCTCTGTTTTTTATAATGAAATCTTGACAGGGGCAGAGTGGTGAAAAAGGAAAAAATGCGCATGTCAGCTTATTCTGCCTTTGATAATGTGTGAGGCAGACGGCTGTCTAAATGATGGGGTAACGAAGATGTTTTTATTTCTTAGCCCTGTGTTCCAACGGTGTGCATCCCAAATGGTCTTTCACATATTTGCCAAAGAAACTGGTGTTGGGGAAGCCGAGCTTGTGGCTGATCTCCTTGATGCTCATATCGGTGTTTTGCAAATGGTAGGTAATGTCAGTAAGGGTATATTCCCGAATCCAGTCGTTGGCGGTTCGCCCGGAGTTTTTTTTGCATATCACGGTGAGATATTTCGGTGATATGCACAGCTCCGAGGCATAGTAATCCACAGTGCGGTGCTTCACCTCGGCGGTCTGGAGCATTTGCAGGAATTGATTGAACAGCGAGATGTTCTGTCTGGGTTGTTCCATCGTACTTTTGGTCTGCTTGCGCAAGAGGTTGCAGAGTGCAACGAGAGAGGCGCTGATATATCCTTTCAGCAGTTCGGCTTTGTACATCTTGTCTTGCTCGTCTTCATCCTCCTGCGGCTGGATACATAGAGCGAGAAGGCTATATATCTTTTCAAAGAAGAGCATGTCAATATCGGCTAAGTCTATGACGTTCAGCTTCTTGATGTAGGTAAATTCATTCCATACGCTAATGAAATTGCGCAGGTAGAGCTGCAGGACACGGTTGCTGACGCAGAGTGCGGTGTACTCGAAGTCGGGGCTGAACATAGCATCTGCCAACGGTGTTTCCGGCGGACATATAAAGATGTTGTTGGCATGCACATTGATAGCTTCGCCATTCATCATAAGTTGCATCTTGCCCTTGGTGCAAATGGCGATGATGTTCATGCTGGGGCGTACGACATTGGGTATGCCCAGCAGCTTCACATTGTCCATAATCATCAGTTCGTCGTCCAGATAGCTGGGTGTTAGCGGCCTTTCTGCTGTCGACATGGAGAGCATTTTCTCCGTTTCTGTGATATTGTTATGTTCCATTTTTCGTCTTTATTCTTATTTCTGTTGCAAAGTTAGCTTTTAAAATTCTTATCGAATGTCTTATTTTGGAAATTGTTTGTCGTAAGTGGGAATATAGTTCTGTTTTTATCATTTGCGTTCTGTTTTAGGACGTTTAATATCGCTTTTGTATCTGTAATTTTGCAAACGCAAATAAGAAAATTACAATATCAAGAAATGAAAACGACAAAATGGACATTCGCATTGGCCGTGATGGCCTTGACCATGACGGGATGTGGCGGAAAAAACAAGGCGGAAGTAGAGAATGTGGTGGTGGTGAAGACCGTTACGGCGAGCCCGTCGGTTGTGACGGACGGGCAGGGTTACGCTGGTACCATCGAAGCGCAGAGCGGTTCGTCATTGAGCTTTGCCGGTGCCGGAACCATCAAGTCGCTCAGTGTACACGAAGGGCAGAATGTGGCGGCAGGCCAGTTGATAGGTGTAATCGACGCATCGACATCGGGTAATGCCGTGACGATGGCGAAGGCTGCCACACAGCAGGCACAGGAGGCCTTGACGCAAGCCGAGGATGCTTACCGCCGTATGAAGATGTTACACGACAACGGTTCGCTGCCCGAGATGAAGTGGGTGGAGGTGGAGACCAAGGTGGCGCAGGCGCGCCAGATGCTCACACAGGCACAGGCAGCGGAGAAAATTGCCCGCAAAGGATTGGCCGACACACGTCTGACAGCACCTTTCGGCGGCTATGTGGCACGCAAGAATGGCGAGGTGGGGCAGAATGTGTTGCCCGGACAACCCATTGTTGAGTTGGTCAAGATAGATCAGGTAAAGGTGAAACTGAGTGTGCCCGAAGATGAAATCAGCAGGTTGAAGATAGGGCAGAGGGTGATGTTCCAAGTGGCTTCGCTTGGCGAGACAGCGTTCTCCGGTACGATTAGCGAGAAGAGTGTGTCGGCCGACCCCATTTCTCGTGCCTATACGGTGAAGGCCGATGTGCCAAATGCCGATCACAAGTTGCTGCCCGGCATGGTGTGCGATGCTTATATCTCCGATGCGGGAGATTCTTCCGAAAAGGATATCTTGCTGCCGGCCAACATCATTCAGATCGATATTGACAACCAACCTTTCGTTTGGATTGTGGAGGGAGACAAGGCAAGGAAACGGCCTGTAGTGCTGGGTGAGAACATTGGTGAGCGTGTTGTCATCAAGGGCGGACTGATGCAGGGCACGAAAGTGATTGTTGAAGGACAGCAGAAAGTGAGCAACGGACAGAAAATTCAAGTGAGATAGACAGGCAGGAAGATTTTAGACAGAAAGTCATAAAAACATATTTTGGCTTCGCCAATACTTATAAGTTACTATGTTTGCAAAGGCTAACGCATTGAGACGAGTTAGACATCGCTC
>CAUTTP010000095.1:0-11657 GCA_963541305.1 uncultured Prevotella sp. | reverse complement strand
ATCAAGGAGGAATGTGGGCAGGCACCTATTTCGACGGTTTATTCTACTACAATGAGAGAAAGGGACGCTTCATATCCTTGAATAATACGCCGGGCAGGAACTCCATCAGTAACAATGTGGTAGCCTGCATTACAGAAGCCGCCAATGGCAACCTATGGATAGGAACCAATGGCGGGCTCAATCATTATAGTCGTCAAGGCGTGTTTAAAGCATATACAACCGCCAATGGTCTGCCGTCAAACGACATAAAGTCCGTTTATGTCGATAACACATCGGGAAAACTCTACATAGGTTCCCAGTTGGGTGCACTGAGTATTCTTAATCCGGCGACAGGCAAAGTCAGTGTTATATCATTGGGAAGCATGGGCGATGAATCAAACTATGTCTATGCCATGTTACCTTTTCATGACGGAAAGCATTTGTTTCTCGGCACCTTGAACGGCCTCCGCATCTTTGATAAGGAGACTGGCAAGATAGATATTGTGCCATCTGCCCATGGCAGAATACCGCAACGTGTGCGCTCGCTCGCTTTCGACCGACAGGGGCGATTGTGGATTGGAGGAGAGGATGGCATGGCGGCCTGTACCTTTGCCGGCGGCCTGTTGCACCCGACAGCAATCAAAGGCGTCGGGGCTAAACTATTGCACACCACTGTATACGCGTTGTCACACACACATGACGGCATCTTGCTTGCTGCCACCACCGAGGGATTGCTGTGCGTGGATACCCGAACAATGAACACAAAGCTGCTGACCACACACGAAGGATTACCGAGCAACTTTGTTTATGGAGCTTTGGAAGACCGTAATGGCACCCTTTGGATAAGCACTGACTACGGTCTGTGCTCATACCGCCGCCCAAAAACACATGAGGTGCGTCATTATGAAACAGCCGACGGAATTAAGAACTCTCAGTTTATGCCCAATGCTTTCTGCCTCACCAAAGATGGCGACATGTTCTTTGGTGGCACCAATGGCATAACGGTTTTTAATCCTGAACAGTTCAAAATAAACCCTTATACGCCTAAGCCCATCATCACAGGGCTGCGTGTGCTTGACCGCAACATTGCGCCTTCGGAAGACGGAATACTGCGAACCAGCATCGAGACGGCAAGCAATATCTCTGTAGCCCATAATGAATCGACGTTGGAAATAAGGTTTGCGGTGCCCAACTATGTTTCCGGAAGTAACAATATTTTCGCTTACCGACTGAATGGCTATGAGGATAAATGGCACCTTACGACATCAATGCGCACCGCCACTTATGTGCATCTGCCACATGGCAAATATACATTCCAGCTCAGGGCTGCCAACAATGACGGCAATTGGAGTTCCGATATTGCGGAACTGACCATAACCGTACGCCCGGCATGGTTTCAGACATGGCTGGTACGAATAGTATTCGTGCTTATTGCTGCTGCTATGATTGTCATGGTATTCAGATATGTCTTTAGGCTAAAGGCACACAAGTTGAGAGAAGAACAGGAAAAACGCGAGCAAAGGCACCGAGAAGAAGTTAACGAAATGAAGCTGCGGTTCTTCATTGATATCTCTCACGAACTGCGCACTCCGCTTACGCTGATAGCCTCTCCGCTTGAAGAATTGGAAGACTATACTGCTGACAAGTGGACTAAAGGCCGTCTTGGTCTTATTCGAGGCAATGTCAATCGCCTGCTGCAACTGGTCAACCAATTGCTCGATTACAGAAAGGCAGAGATGGGGGCGTTCCAGCTATTGGTTCGTCATATTGATTTGCAAGCTCTTATCATGCATGTCTCGCAAATGTATAGCGAGGCAGCGAAGAGGAGACACATCTTGCTGAAAACAGATGCCGGCGACGGTACTGATAATGTACTCTGCGACCCCAATTACATGGAACTGATACTTAACAACCTTCTATCGAACGCATTCAAGTATACTGATGATGGCAAGAGCATCACTGTCAGTGCCGCAGTCGATAAAGGGTTACTTACCTTAAAGGTGGCTGACACCGGTCATGGAATACCCAAAGACAAGCAGCAGAATGTATTTAAACGCTTTTATCAGGTAGAAGGCGGACATATGGGAAGTGGTATTGGCCTGTCAATCGTCCAGAAATTGGTTGAGTTACACCATGGCGCAGTGTCGTTGGAGAGTGAAGAAGGTGTAGGAACAACATTCACCATTACACTGCCCACCACATTGAATGCATACTCAAAGGATGAACTTGCGTCGCATCAGAATGAAATCATAGAAAGTATGTCAAGGATGAGACCCTTGACTGAGACTGTCGAGGCACAGGAACCCATGCCCGAAGAGGAGGCCTCTCAAAAGGGCTGTAGCAATGATACTGTCATGATAGTGGAGGACAATGATGATATTCGCCATTATATCAGTGGGGCATTATCGGATAGGTACAGTGTCATTGAGGCGGCAAATGGCCGGGAAGCACTTGATAAATTTGACGGAGCAGAGGTAAGTCTTGTCATCACGGATGTAATGATGCCCGTGATGGACGGACTGCAACTGTGCCGTAACATCAAGCGAAATATACTGACCAGCCACCTGCCTGTCATCATCTTATCTGCAAAAGTAGACATACAGGAGCAGCTTGAAGGATTGCAAGTGGGTGCTGATGATTATATACCGAAACCGTTCTCCATCAATGTTTTGACGGCAAAAGTCAAGAACATTCTTCACATGCGTGATGTCACGATTCTGCACTATGGCCAATCATCCAAGATAGAACCGGAAAAGCTGACCTCAAATCCGCTTGATGAGGATTTTCTCAAGCGGGCTGTCAGCATTGTAGAGAGTCATCTTGACGATGCCGACTTCTCTACCGACAAGTTTGCCCGTGAAATGCTTATGAGCCGCAGCAACCTGCATCTGAAAATGAAGGCTCTGACCGGCGAGAGCACCAATGAGTTCATAAAGCACATACGTTTTGGCAAGGCTTGCCAAATGCTGCGTGAGGGATGGCTTACCGTTGCCGAGATAAGTTATCGGGTAGGGTTCAACTCGCCATCTTACTTTGCTACCAGCTTTAAGAAAAAGTTTGGTTGCATGCCGACTGAATATGCCCAAGGCAGGGAGCCGGAGGGAGCGCGTAGGCCATAAATAAGCATTGTAGAGTTTAACCGCAAAAATATGCACCCTCATTTGAGAGGCTGTAAATGTCCAATTCTCTGCTTGGAATTAAAGGTAATTTAACGTTTCGCAGAGCCTGAAAAACGAGTTGTTTTGTCAAGAAAACCTCAATTTGAGGTCAGAGAAATTGAGACGAGGTTGCGATAGCTATGCTTTCGCATGGCGATAACGGCCTAATCGCAGTGCGATCTCAATGGTCTTGCATCGCGATATCTATGCTTTCGCGATGCGAAACCTATGCTATCGCAATGTTAAAAAATCCGGATTTTTGTGCATTTTGGATTTAATATTTGTAACTCTCTGATTATCAGCTGAAATCAAAAACACCCCGATTTTCCTCGATTTTCGGCCGAAAATACGGCGAGACGGGGAAAACCGGCCAAATTTTGAGGTGTATGTTAAATTATTTCTGAATTATTTTTGTGGTTTTTATGCCATTTTTCGACAGTTGTCGGATGTTCGGAATATATGTGTTTTTTCGGCAGAAAACGATAACATTTCGGCCTAATCTCCCGGCGTTCTCGCCTTTCTGATGTTACTTTTTCATCGTTTTCACTATCTTTATAACGGTAAACTGCCATAAAACGGTAAACTTTTCGTATATTTGCAGAAAGGATCATTCCGATTGATACCTGATATTACAACAATAAAACAACAGGAAAATGGCAAAAGTATATCAATTTCTCGCCAATGGATTTGAGGAAATCGAGGCATTGGCACCCGTCGATATTTTGCGTCGCGGCGGTGTGGAAATCAAGACTGTGAGCATCACGGGTTCCGAATTTGTGGAGTCGGCACATGGCGTGACCGTTAAGGCCGACGAGCTGTTTACCACGGCTGCCGACTATGCCGATGCCGACCTGCTGCTCTTGCCGGGCGGCATGCCGGGTGCAGCCAACCTGAACGAGCACGAGGGTGTGCGTGAGGCGGTGCTGCGCCAGTATGAGGGCGGCAGGCGTGTGGGGGCTATCTGTGCGGCTCCGATGGTGCTTGGTTCCATCGGCATATTGCAGGGCAAGAAGGCTACCTGCTATCCCGGTTTTGAGAAATATCTCACCGGTGCTACCTATACGGGAAAACTGTTTCAAGAAGACGGCAAAATCATCACGGGTGAAGGTCCTGCAGCTGTGCTGCCTTATGCTTACCGCATCTTGAGCTACTTCGTGGGCGAGGAGCAGACGGGTGAGATAGAAGAGGGCATGAGATACAGGCATCTTATCGGATAATTCGATTGATAGGAGGAGAGAGGAGAGAGGCGAGGGGAGAGACGCGCCAGGAGAGAGAACGGTTTGGCGGTAGCTTGTTCATCGGTTTACCAAACTATTCTCTCCCCCCTCTCCTCTCTCCTCTCTCCCCCCAAAAAACAAAAGAATGGACTACGTTATCATTGTTGCCGGTGGCAAGGGGCTGCGCATGGGTGCCGACCTGCCCAAACAGTTTCTGCCCATCGGCGGTCGGCCTGTGCTGATGCACACCATCAGCCGGTTCTACGAATACGACAAGGCGTTGCAAATCATCGTTGTGCTGCCCGTGGAGCAGCAGGATCTCTGGCATCGGCTCTGCGAGGAGCACCGATTCGCCACGCCTCACCGCATTGCTGATGGCGGTGCCACGCGTTTCGAGTCGTCCAAGAGCGGTCTGTCGCTGATACCCGACGGTGAGGAGGGCGTGGTGGCGATACACGACGGTGTTCGCCCATTCGTGTCGAAAGAGGTCATCGCCCGGTGTATCGATACGGCGCGCGAGGAGTATTCAGCTATTCCCGTGATGCCCGTGACCGATACGCTGCGCTATGTGGATCGTGGGCACAGTAGCAATGTGATGCGCGATCATTTCCGTACGGTGCAGACTCCGCAGGTATTCGATATCTCGCTTGCCAAGCAGGCGTTCAATCAGCCTGACCGCGAGACGTTCACCGATGACGCCTCAGTGATCGAGAGTTTAGGTGTGCAGGTGAACATGGTGGAGGGAAATAAGGAGAACATTAAGATTACGACGCCTTTCGACCTTGCAGTGGCGGAAGCACTGCTGGTTGATGAGGAGCCCCCTAAGTTAGGGGGTTGGGGGTCTGAACCGTAGCGATAAGCAACTCCACTCTTTCTGTGAAATGACAATAGCAACAAACCATAACCATACGGGTTGGACATGGACAACCAATACTGATTGCTCAGACCCCCAACCCCCTAACTTAGGGGGCTTATAAATGTCCGGCATCTTAGAACAAGATATTATGTATTTGCCCGGCGTGGGTCCACGCAAACGGGAAATACTGCGCAGTCAGCTCAACATCACGACGTGGGGTGACCTGCTGGAGTATTACCCCTACAAATATGTCGACAGGTCGAAGATATACCATATTAGTGAGCTGACTGGCGACATGCCGTTTGTGCAGATCAAGGGTAAGATACTGAGTTTTGAGGAGTTTGCGATGGATGGCCGCAAGAAGCGTGTGGTAGCACACTTCAGCGATGGGCACGGTGTGGTTGATTTGGTTTGGTTCCGTGGTACACAATATATATATAAGACGTATAGCACGGGGGTGGATTACATCGTCTTTGGGCGTCCCACCATCTTTCAAGGGCGGTATCAGTTTGCCCACCCCGACATCGAGAAAGCGGCCGATGTGCAGCTCTCGGAGATGGGCATGCAGCCCTACTACATGACCACGGAGAAGATGAAGACACACGGCATGCAGTCGAGAGCGGTCGAAAAACTCACCAAGTCGCTGGTCGGCAGATTGCAGGAAGGCTCAATTCCTGAGGTGCTTCTGCCTTCGATGTTGAGTCGTCTGCATCTCATCCCTCGCGAGGAGGCCTATCGTAAGATTCATTATCCCAAGACGTTGGACGACGTGCAGCGCGCGCAGGTGCGGCTGAAGTTTGAGGAATTATTCTTTGTTCAGCTCAACATCCTGCGCTATGCCAGCGAACATCGGCGCAAGTACAAGGGCTATGTCTTCAATCAAGTAGGGACGATATTCAACACTTTCTATCGTGATAACCTGCCGTTCGAACTTACGCAAGCGCAGAAACGCGTGATGCACGAAATCAGAAACGACATGCGGTCGGGGCGGCAGATGAACCGACTGCTGCAGGGCGACGTGGGCTCAGGCAAGACGTTGGTGGCGCTGATGGCAATGCTCATTGCGCTCGACAATGGTTTTCAGGCGTGCATTATGGCGCCGACGGAGATCCTTGCAGAGCAGCATCTCGACACCATACGCAGATTTCTGCAGGGCATGGATATACGCATGGAGTTGCTGACGGGCATCGTGAAAGGCAAACGTCGGCGTGAGGTGCTGGCAGGGTTGGCGTCAGGAGAAATCAATATCGTGGTAGGCACGCATGCAATACTCGAAGATACGGTGCAATTCAGGAACTTGGGTATGGCAGTGATCGATGAGCAGCACCGCTTTGGTGTGGCTCAACGTGCCAAGCTATGGGGCAAGAACGACAATCCGCCGCATATCCTCGTGATGACGGCAACGCCCATCCCGCGCACATTGGCAATGACAATCTACGGTGACCTCGACGTGAGCGTGATCGATGAGCTGCCTCCCGGCCGTAAGCCTGTCATGACCATTCATAAGTATGATAACCAGACGGTGAGCCTGTATAATGGTATCCGCCAGCAGATTCGCGAGGGCAGGCAGGTGTATATCGTGTTTCCGCTGATTGAGGAAAGCGAGAAAAGCGACCTAAAAAACTTGGAAGACGGTTACGAAAGCCTGTGCGAGATATTTCCAGAATTTCGCTTGAGCAAGGTGCATGGCAAGATGAAGTCTAAAGAAAAGGAGGAGGAGATGCGTAAATTTGTGAGTGGCGAGACACAGATTCTCGTCGCCACGACCGTGATCGAGGTGGGCGTGAATGTGCCGAATGCCTCGGTAATGGTTATCCTCGATGCCCAGCGTTTCGGACTTTCGCAGCTTCATCAGTTGCGCGGACGCGTCGGACGTGGCGCCAAACAGAGCTACTGTATTCTTGTGACGGGCTATGAACTGTCGGCCGAAACACGCAAACGTATCGGCATCATGTGTGACACGAACGACGGATTCCGTATTGCCGAGGCCGACTTGAAACTGCGCGGCCCCGGCGATCTGGAGGGTACGCAGCAGAGTGGGGTGGCGTTCGATCTGAAGATAGCCGATATAGCGCGCGACGGTCAGATCGTGCAGATGGCACGAGATGAGGCACAACGTGTCATCGATGACGACCCGCAATGCGAAAAGACGGAGTATGCCATCCTGTGGAACCACCTGAAAGACCTGCAAAGAACCAATATCAATTGGTCGGCAATCAGCTGAGCGGATAGGCGACGGATGTCGGGAGATAGGTGTTGACGACAGGTGTGGCATGGCAAGAGGCACCTATGTGCGTAATAATTACAACGTTCTAAAAATAGGTTTCCAAATGTTAAGTCTTGGGAAATAATCAAGGAATTGTGTTAAAATGGGCATTTTTTACTAAAAACATCTCTCCTTTTAGGTTGTTTTTTCATATCTTTGCGAAGTCTTCGAAATTTCGATGAGCAATTTATATGTTCAACGGCATTTCTTTTTTGGATTCTACTACTCCATCCAGAAGACCTAAACCTAAGTAAAAAAAGGAATCATGACATTCAAAACGACAATAAAATCATTAGCCGCAACATTATTATTTGCCTTAGCGGCAGAGCCTGTTATGGGTCAAGACCTGCTGGCAAGACAAGCGCCTGTGGATCGTCGCGCTAAGAAACTCGACTCCATTGAGGTAAGAAGATTTGTAGAAAGAGAGAACCTGCAGTCGCCCGCCGCACAGTTGTATGGTGATGATTGGAACAATAAATATGCACATCGAGAGACCGAACTCCCCGATTCTTTTATAGTAGATCTGCGTCATTTCTGCATGCCGACGCCAAGTCGCGTGGTGACCAGCAACTTTGGAAGCCGTTGGGGACGCCAGCACAAGGGTCTTGATATTAAGGTTTACATAGGCGATACCATCCGCGCAGCTTTCTCCGGAAAGGTTCGCATCGTGAGATATGAGGGCGGCGGCTATGGCAATTATATTGTGATTCGTCATCCCAATGGCTTGGAAACGATCTACGGACACCTCTCAAAGCAACTCGTTAAGGAAAACCAGACTGTGAAAGCAGGCGAAGTAATAGGTCTCGGAGGTAACACAGGCCGAAGCACCGGCTCGCATCTTCACTTCGAAACACGCCTTTGTGGCGTAGCGCTGAACCCTGCTCTGTTCTTCGATTTCCACAATCAGGATGTGACTGGCGATAGGTATGTATTCCGCAAGCACACCTATAGCAAAGACTCGCAGATTGCAACACGTGAGCGTGGCAAGATAGGAAACGGCAGTTACACGAAGGATCAGGTTTACGGCGAGGTGGGACAGAGCGAAGATATTGCCCCAACCGTAGCACAAACAGTGGTGAAGAGTTCAGACCGCGTATATTATAAGGTGATGAAAGGCGACACCCTTGAGTCGATAGCACGTAAGTTTGGTGTCACTGTTGATGAGCTTTGCCGTATGAATGGCTATCGCAAAAATCAAAAGATACGTCCCGGACAGATCTTGAGATACTCATAGGAAAGAGATAAAAGGGTGAAGAAGTAAAAAGGTAAAAGACAACCTGCAAGCCCAAAAGGATAAAGGTGGAAAAGGATAAAGACCATACCGCCCACCCTTTCAGTATAGATTGTTATGAGAATTTGAGAAGAATTGGAACTTCAAAAAGAATTAAAGACAACGACCTTAACAATATAGAATCTTACAAAAGAAGAAGAGAACAAACGATAAAAGAGTCGATATCATTACACAGGCCGGATGTCCGGCAATCGGCTTTCAATCTTTTGTTCTCTTCTTTTGTTGTGTATAGGCGCCTGCCCTACTTCCTGATTACCGACCGCACGGCAAACCATAGGTGCATGCCGGCAGTGCTGAACCAGCCGTAATGGCGTGCCATCACGCAGAAGCGCTCATGCAGGGAGGCTCTGTGATTCTTGATGCTCATGCCGCCCTCTAAATAATTTACGATCACCGCATCCACATTCTTTAATTGCAGTCCGCGCTCTTCCGCCAGCCGCATCACACGGATGCACCAATCCACATCGGCCGAATAACGGTACGTGAGGTCATAAAAAGTCTCTTTGGCAAGATCGGTTCGTGCATAAAAAGCCTGATGGCACACCAACATGCCTGCACGAAACGAGCGCCAAGTGAGCCGTTCAGGCGGTTGCAAACGGCGGTGACGCAGAAACCGCCCCTTGTCATCCACGATGTCGGTATCGCCATACAGCACTCCCGGCTGGTCTTCGCCATCGCCGACGCTGTCCGCAATACGCTCCAGAGTGTCATCACCCGGAAACACGTCGCCTGCATTCAGAAACACCATGTACGTGCCCGTAGCCATGCAGATGCCCTTGTTCATCGCATCGTATAAGCCTTTGTCTTTCTCCGACACCACCACCACGGTATGCCCGTTGTCGGCTTCTGCCGACTTCTGCCGATACGCCTTGGCCATCGATACCGTGCCATCGCGCGACAGACCATCCACGATCAGATGCTCCACCTCACGATAGTTTTGTGCCGACACACTGTCGAGCGTGCGCTGAAGCTCATGCTCCGCGTTGAATGTGCAGGTCACGACAGTAAATGATATCATAAGTTATAATTTCTATAGGCCATCGCCTGATTATACACCTCTATATATTTCATGGCCACAGCATGCTGCGAATAAGTGGTTGCCACTTTCTGCACCGCTCCTCTGCTCAACTTCTCGTAATCGGCCTCATCCAGCACCCATCGGATGCCTGCTGCCAGATCACCGGCATCTCTGAATCTCGCCACATAGCCATTTGCCTCATGGTCGATCATCTCGGGTATGCCGCCCACCTTGAATCCCACGCAGGGCACGCCGCAGGCCAGCGATTCCATGATGGTGTTGGGCAGGTTATCTTCTAACGAGGGCAGCACAAATACGTCGGCAGCATTATACACATCCACGATCGTGCGCTCATCGCTCACATACCCCAACGAATAGGAAGGCAGTGCCAGCCGTGCCGCCAACTCCTCCGAATGACCGCCGAGAATGGCCACTGCCGTATTTTCTCTCATTCCGGGATGCCGCTGCACCATCGTCTCCAGAGCCTCGATGAAATAGCTCATGCCCTTACGCTCCATCGTGACGCGTTGCGACACAAACAGGATTACGCGCTTATCGGACGGCAGTTGCAGGTTGGCGCGGGCGTCCTGCCGGTTTTTCGGGCGAAACACTCGTGTGTCGATCGGGTTAGGTATATCCTCCACGTGCAGCCCTTTGAGCAGCCCGCTCTGTCTCGCCTGACCCGCCAGCCACCTGCTGCACGTCACAAAGTGCAGCCCGCTGCGTTCATAAATCCGCTTCTTCTTGCCGTAAACCTTTGCCGAGAGGTCCTTGCGACCGCCGCCTCCCGGCAACAACACACAGTGATGACAGCCCAAATGGAATGCCTCGCAGCCCCGTGCATAATGGCAGATTGCCGTGGCAGGCCAAATGTCGTGCATCGTCCACACCACCGCCTTACCGCTTTTCAATATCTTGCGTATCGATTTCAATGAGAGCATGCCTTGATTGATCCACGACAGATGAACCACATCAGCCTCGCGAAACTCCGGTAGCGTCGTGATGTCCGTACCCGCATTGGCTATGTCGATTTCGAAAAGGTGCTTCCGCGAGAACCGCAGATGCAGAAAAATGCACCATCGCTCCCACAGAAAGTTGAACCGCTGCAGCCACCGGCACGTCAAGGCCACCACCGTGATGCTGTCTGTCTGCTTGTCGCGCACCAGCATCTTAGCTTTCACCCCATTGTTGTTCAGCGCCTCCATCAGTCGGCTTGCCGCCACGGCAGCCCCTCCCGTTTTCTCACTGGTATTGATAATGAGTACTCTCATAAATGGTCTTCAATTTGTCGCAAAGATAATAAAATGTATTGAGAAAAGCCCATCGTCGCTCATAAAATCATCGCATCACCGCAGCACCCTCTTTTCTTGAAAAAATGATGAATATAAGAAGAAAAGGCGTTGTGCCCGTACACAAATCATTGATTTGGGTCAAGAAAAGTGCCCTTTTACACTAAAACTACCCTCAAAGTGTTGCGACTTATTGAAATTCCTCGTAACTTTGCATCATCAAAAGGTTAATAGATTGTTTAGGTTAGTAGTAATAGATTTAGGTTTTTAGTTATTAGGTTTAAGGTAGATTTGATAGATTGTTTAACGGATAACAATGGAAACCGTGAGGCTTTCATTTGCTTAGAAAACTTTTTAAAGTTAAACATAGAAAAGACGCTGGAGCTCGCGAATGAGTTTCAGCGTATTTTTTTTGCCCTTTTCAGAGTGGTCTGTGCCTTTCATATCGGTATGGTGAGATGTGCAAGGCGGCGTTCTCACACCTGTTTTCATACCCCATGCCGACCTGAAAGCAGTCGGCTGCCGGCGTACGCCGAACGCTGTACGCATGTACGTCGAACGTTGTACGCATGTACGTCGAACG
>CAUTTP010000094.1:0-11722 GCA_963541305.1 uncultured Prevotella sp. | reverse complement strand
ACACTTGGTAGCGGTGCCCAATACATAGACATCCGTCAATGACGTACAGAGACTGAATGCACCGATTTCTATAGACTCCACACTGGCAGGAATAACAATTTTAGTCAAGCCCGTACAGTCAGAAAATGCACCCTGACGGATATACTGCAAAGCATTGGGAAGGCGTACCGATGTCAATCCGGTACATCCGATAAACGCTTGGGTTCCTATTTCAGCCAAGGACTCGGGCAGAACAAGTTTTGTCAATCCCGTGCAATAGCTGAAAGCCTGTGCGTCGATCTTGGTTATACCATTGAGGAAATCTAATGAAGTGATATTGCTGCAATAGGTAAATGCGTTTGCGCCGATACTTTTCACGCACGTACCTATCGCCACACTTTTGATAGAGGTGATGCTGGCAAAGGCGCCGCTTGCAATCTCCACCGTGCTCTCATTGCCGGAATCGATGGCATTGGGGAATACAATCTTTGTCCATGTGCAGGTGGTGTTGTCGAGTGCACCTGATGGAAAAGCCGTGAGAGATTCGGGCAGCACGAGTGTACCCAGTGCATTTCCTCCGTTCAGTTTGTTGGAATTGTGCAGTTGGCTGATATCCGAACTGTTTGCAAACACAGCCTGACTGAGATCTAAGTCTGTTATCTTGGTGAAAACGGTAGGAGCATTCCAGCCAGCCCCCAACAGATTCTCCACATCTGTCGTAGATAACGTTACTCCATTGGCTGTAATGACCTTGATGTTTGTGGCTGCCAGCTGATCTGTTGTGAAATAAGAAGAAGCTAAATCTCCTTCAGCATTTACCGTGATCACTAACGTATCGCCAGATGTACCGATACTTGGTGTGGCATACGCAGAAGCTACTACTAATAATGATAGCAGCAACGTAACGAAACATTTCATCTTTCTGTTAAAGTTATATTTGTGTATTATTATTAGATGTCATTTTTCTGTTTTCGGCATAAAGAAGCATCCAATTCTGCTTTCATCCTATTTTATTTCTTTTGTGCATGGAACGTGTTCCTTTCATGAATATCTTTTTATAACTCCACTTTAAAGCATAATCCTATGCTTTCTACCCTCTCAACAGATGGAGTAGAGATTTCTTTTTTAGAAATCGACGCAAAGGTAACATATTTTTTAGTGGAATATACAACTGAATAGAGTAAAAACAGTTTCTTTTCCCATTCTGTTGCTTTTTTGTAGTTTTAAACCGTTTTTAGGTGCATCAGATCGACATGGATGTGCCGCCGCTATTTACATTTTCATCTATCAAACGATGGGCATTGTTCAGTCATAAATTCTTTAGAAATATCCCAACACCCTCAAATTTTAGCCGTATTTTTCATAAATTCATGGACTTTCGGGCAAAAAAATCGAAAAATCAAGGTGTTTTTAAAACCTGCTGATTATCAACAACTTGCAAGCGTAAGGCGAAAAACCGTTTCGGAAATCAATTTTAAGGCTTTGCGATAGCATAGGTTTCGCATCGCGAAAGCACCGTTATCGCACAGCGATACCATTGAGATCGCGTTGCGATTAGGCCGTTATCGCGATGCGAAACCTATGCTATCGCAAAACAGTCTCAGTTTTCTCGTCTGCCGATTGGCATAATTTTCAAAGCTCAGACAGAATTTTCGGTTTTTCCGTTCTGGCTGCAGAAAAATTCATTCAGAACCAAATTGACAGTTTACCGCCTTTCGGTTAATTTCCCGATCGTTTAATTGCCTTTTTCCACAGCGATTTTTCGTCCGGTTTTTGATAACCGTATGGGTAGTCCATGCAAAGAAGCGGAGTGGGATAGGGGTAATGTTTTCCGAAACGGCAGCCCTATATTATAAATAGGTGTAATTTGTAGAGCCTGCCTTAAAAAATTATGTTTATTATGTCGATATGGCTAAAAAAGATAAAAAAAAGATGCGGGTCTCGATTTTTTATTGTATCTTTACCACCAAATAATTATCAAACTAAAAATTTAAACTACCAGTATGAGAAACTTAGCTAAATCAGTTTTGGGCTTAGGCCTCGGTCTGCTTGCCCTCACATCGTGCGTCAACAGTGCCGGCACCGCCTCTCTCACGGCTTCCGGACTCAATCCTGCCGACTTTGACACAACCATCAACGGGAAGAAAGTGGAACTGGTGACCCTCACCAACAATGCAGGCATGGAAGTGTGCCTGACCAATTATGGCGGCAGGGTGGTGTCGATCAGTGTGCCCGACAAGAACGGCAAAGCCACCGATGTGGTGCTGGGTTATGACAACATTCGCCAGTATGCCGACACCCTGAACTTCCCGTCCGATTACGGTTCGACCGTGGGGCGTTATGCCAACCGCATCAAGGATGCCAAGATCACCGTTGCCGGCACCGACTATCGGCTGCGTGCCAACGACAACGGCAACAGCCTGCACGGCGGCGGCAACACGGGATGGGTGAATCAGGTGTACGACATTCGGGAGCGCACAGACAGCAGTGTGACCTTCGCCCTCGTGGCTCCCGACGGCGAGAATGGATTCCCCGGTACGGTCAGTGCCACGGCGAAGTATACGGTGAAGAGTGACAACACGCTCGACATTGTGTTTGAAGCCACCACCGACAAGGAGACCGTGATCAACATGACCAACCATTCTTACTTCAACCTCAATGGTGACCCTTCGCGGGAAGGTGTGGATGAGGTGATGTATATCAATGCCGACACCTACACTCCTTCCGATGCACGCTATATTCCCACGGGTGAGATAGCCAGTGTGGAGGGCACCCCGATGGACTTCCGGCAGGCGCATGTCATCGGTGAGACCATCAGCGACACCACCTTTGAGCAGATTAGGAATGCCACAGGCTATGACCACAACTGGCGCCTGAACACCTATAAGGATGGCAAGGGAGATGACACGCAGGTAGCTGCCAGCCTCTATTCGCCCAAAACGGGTATACTGATGGAAGTGTTTACCAATGAGCCGGGCATGCAAGTTTATACCGGCAATTTTCAGGGTACGGGCATCGCGTGCAAGCATGGCGTGAAATATCCCAAGCATGTGAGTGTATGCTTCGAGAGCCAGAAATATCCGGACAGCCCCACCAAGTATGCGGCCAAAACAGAGGGATGGGAATATTCCAACCCCTATCTCAAGCCCGGAGAGAAATATTACAGCCATCTGGCCTATCGCTTCTCTGTGAAGTGATGGGCTTTGATACTATGGTAAAAGGAAAAACTCAACCTGATAAAGAAATAAGACATGCAATTATTAGATTGGATAGTGATAGGCGTATTCGTATGTGCGCTGGTGGGCATCGTGATTTGGGTGGTGAGTCAGAAGAACAAAGACTCCGCCGACTATTTCCTCGGAGGGCGTGACGCGACATGGATTGCGATCGGCGCCTCGATCTTTGCCTCGAACATTGGTTCCGAGCATCTCATCGGTCTGGCCGGTGCCGGTGCATCGTCGGGGATGGCGATGGCGCATTGGGAGATTCAGGGCTGGATGATATTGATTCTCGGATGGGTGTTTGTACCGTTCTATACGCGCAGCATGGTCTATACCATGCCCGAGTTCTTGGAGCGTAGATACAATAAGGAGAGCCGCACGATACTGTCGGTGATCTCGCTGATCAGTTATGTGTTGACCAAAGTTGCCGTTACGGTGTATGCCGGTGGGCTTGTGTTTCAGCAGGTGTTCGGCATCAAGGAGTTGTGGGGCATCGATTTCTTCTGGATTGCTGCCATCGGATTGGTGCTCATCACCGCAGCCTATACCATCTTCGGCGGTATGAAGTCGGTGCTTTATACCTCGGTGTTGCAGACACCCATCTTGCTGCTCGGCTCGGGTATCATCCTCGTTTTGGGGTTGAGAGCCGTTGGTGGCTGGGATGCACTGATGGCAACCTCCGGTGCGGTGGAGGTGAACCAATACGGCGACCACATGACCAGCCTTATCCGTGACCTGCGCGATCCCGACTATCCGTGGCTCGGCGCACTGGTCGGTTCGGCTGTGATCGGTTTCTGGTATTGGTGTACCGATCAGTACATCGTGCAGCGCGTGCTCTCTGGAAAGAATGAGACAGAGGCTCGTCGCGGCACCATCTTCGGTGCCTATCTGAAGCTTCTGCCCGTGTTTATCTTCTTGATTCCCGGTATGATAGCCTTTGCCATGAGCAAGAATGGCGTGATAGTGAATGGCGAAGTATTCCGGCTGGAGTTGGCAGATGCTGCCTTTCCCACGCTTGTGGCTAAGCTCTTGCCGGCCGGCGTGAAGGGTTTGGTGGTGTGTGGCATCCTTGCCGCGCTGATGAGTTCGTTGGCCTCGTTGTTCAATTCGTCTGCCATGCTCTTCACCATCGACTTCTATAAACGTCTGCGTCCGCAGACCTCAGAACAGGCGCTCGTAAAGATCGGGCAGGCCGCAACAGTGGTGATCGTGGTGCTCGGCATCCTTTGGATTCCCATTATGCGCAGTGTAGGCAATGTGCTCTACAACTATTTACAGGACGTGCAGAGCGTGTTGGCTCCGGGCATTGCAGCCGCTTTCCTTTTGGGTATATGCTGGAAGCGTACCTCTGCCAAGGGTGGCATGTGGGGGCTTATCTCGGGCATTGTGATTGGAATGACCCGTCTGGGTGCAAAGGTGTATTACAGTAATCATGCCGATGCTGCCGACAGCTGGTTTAAGGCCGTGTTCTTCGATTACAACTGGCTCTACTTCTGTGGCACCATGCTGCTGGTGTGCTGCCTGATAGTGGTGGTAGTCAGCCTGTTTACAGAGTCTCCCGATCAGGAGAAGATACGAGGGCTGGTGTTTGGCACCTCTACGCCCGAGCAGCGCGCGGCTACACGTGCCAGCTGGAACAAGTGGGATGTGATGCACACCTGCATCATTCTTGCCCTCACCGTGGCATTCTATATCTATTTCTGGTAAGCAATTAACGTGTTATCACAGGCTAAAGGAGCTATGAGCTTCCTTTTAGCCTGCTGATGAAAATTTATCAATTATGCTCAATTTATAATTATGGCTGGATATTATGGAGAACATTCCAAGGCTTGGGTGTCGGTAGATTCCATCGTCTTTGGATTTGAAGAAGACAGACTGAAACTGCTCGTCGGTAAACGGCAGATGGATCCGGGACGCGGCGAATGGTCGCTCTATGGAGGCTTCGTGAAGCCCGAAGAGAATCTGGACGAGGCCGCCAATCGTGTGCTGCTGGAACTGACAGGGCTGAAGAAACTATATATGAGGCAGGTGGGTGCCTACGGTGCGGTGGATCGTGACCCGGGAGACCGCGTAATCTCCGTGGCCTATTGCGCACTTATCAATGTGAAAGACTATGATGATCAATTGCGTGAGAAGCACCATCTGGAGTGGGTGTCGATAGAGCATCTGCCCCCGCTCTACTCGGATCACCGGCAGATGGTGGTGGATGCTATCAAGATGTTACGGCGCCGTATCAAGACGGAGCCTTTGAGCTTCAATCTCTTGCCCGCCCTGTTCACGCTAACGCAGTTGCAGCACGTGTATGAAGCCGTGTTGGGAAGTGAGATTGACAAGCGTAACTTTCGCAAGCGTATCAAGCAGATAGACTTCATTGAGAAGACGGAGCTGATAGACAAACTGACGTCTAAGCGCGGCGCGGCGCTCTACCGCTTTAACCGCCGGGCCTATGACGAAGACCCCAGTTTCAGGCTTTAGGCAGTGGGGTGACTATATTATAATATTAGGTGTAACATAAAAACAAATCATACAATGCTCGAAGAATTAAAGGAAAAGGTATTTCGTGCCAATCTCGATTTGGTGAAACACCGGCTGGTATTGTTCACATGGGGTAATGTGTCGGCCGTGGATCGTGAGAAAGGTCTCGTGGTAATCAAACCTTCGGGAGTAAGCTACGATAACATGAGGGCGAGCGATATGGTGGTGGTGGATCTCCAAACCGGTAGGGTGGTGGAGGGTAGCCTTAATCCCTCATCGGATACGCCCACCCATTTGGTGATATATCGTGCATTTCCCGAAGTGGGTGGCGTGGTGCACACCCATTCTACCTATGCCACAGCGTGGGCACAGGCAGGACTTAGCGTGCCTAACATCGGCACGACACATGCCGACTATTTTCATGATGCCATCCCCTGTACGGATGATATGACACTGGAGCAGATGGCGGAATATGAGTATAACACGGGTGTGGTCATCGTCGATAAGTTTAAGACTGGCAATATCAATCCCGTGCATACGCCCGGCGTGCTGGTGAAGAATCACGGCCCTTTCACTTGGGGCAGGAGTGCCGACGAAGCCGTATATCATGCCGTTGTGGCAGAGCAGGTGGCTAAGATGGCATTTATCTCGCTCACGCTAAATCCGCAAACTACAATGAATCCGCTTCTCATCGAAAAACATTTCTCCCGTAAGCATGGCCCGAATGCTTATTATGGACAGAAGAAAAGGTGAAAAGGGAAAGAATTAAAAGGTAAGAAGACTCAATAGAGACATATTATCCTGTAACCGATAACATCAAATCAATAACTAAAAACAATAAGAAAACTATGGTTGAAGCATTTAAAGATTTTGAAGTGTGGTTCGTAACCGGAGCACAACTTCTTTACGGAGGTGACGCAGTGGTACAGGTAGATAACCACTCTAAGGAGATGGTGGAGGGACTGAATAATTGCGGTCGCCTGCCTATCAAGGTGGTTTATGCAGGTACTGCCAACAGTTCTAAGGAGGTGGCAGATGTGATGTCGCGCGCCAATGAGGATAAGAAGTGTATCGGTGTGATATGCTGGATGCACACGTTCTCGCCCGCCAAGATGTGGATTAAAGGTATGCAGATTCTTCGCAAGCCCCTTCTCCACCTGCATACGCAGTATAATGAGAAGATTCCATACGATTCAATCGACATGGATTTCATGAACCTCAATCAGAGTGCCCATGGCGATCGCGAGTATGCACACATCCTGTCGCGTCTGCGTAAGCCGCGCAAGACCGTCGTAGGTCATTGGAAATCTGAGAAGACACAGGAGCACATTGCCGTCTGGGAGCGTGTATGCGCCGGCGTGGCCGATGCCAACGACTGTCTGATTTTGCGTTTCGGCGACCAGATGAACAATGTGGCCGTGACCGATGGAGATAAAGTGGCCTTCGAGCAAGTGCTGGGGTATCATGTAGATTACTGTCCGGTGTCAACTGTGATATCTTACTTCGATAAGGTAAAAGATGAAGACGTGACTGCACTCGTGAAGGATGTTTACTTCAAGGAATACACCGTCGCGGAAGAGTTGAGAAATGAAAACGGTGAAGCATACAAGAAAGTTTGGAACGCGGCAAAGGCCGAACTTACTCTCCGTGCAGTGCTCAAGGCGTATGGTGCCAAAGGCTTTACCACCAACTTTGATGACCTCGGTGATGTAAATGTGGAAGAGACGGGGCATGGGTTCGACCAGATTCCGGGTTTGGCATCGCAGCGCCTAATGCATGATGGATATGGTTTCGGTGCAGAAGGCGATTGGAAGGATGCAGCTCTCTATCGCACTACATGGTTTATGAGTCAGGGATTAGAAGGCGGCACCTCATTCCTTGAGGACTACACGCTGAACTTCGATGGTGAGAATACGTCAATACTCGAATCTCACATGCTTGAGATCAATCCGGATATTTCTGAAGAAGAGAAGCCGAGGCTTGAGGTTCATTTCCTCGGTATCGGTATTCGCAAGAGTCAGACGGCACGTTTAGTATTCACTACCAAGCAGGGACATGGCATTACTGCCACAATTGTCGACATGGGAAATCGTTTCCGCCTCATTGCCAATAACGTTAATCTGCTTAAGTCGGAGCCGCTGCCCAAACTCCCCGTGGCATCCGCACTCTGGATTCCGGAGCCATCGTTTGAGGTGGGAGTGGGTTGTTGGATGGAGGCAGGTGGCACGCACCACTCATGCTTCAGCTTCTCTCTGACTGATGAATACTGGCGTGACTTTGCTGAGATTGCAGATATTGAGGCATGTATCATCAACAAGGACACCGATTATCAGCAGTTCCGTAAGGAACTCCGCTGGAATGAGATGTACTACATGCTGAATAAAGCGCTGCGTTAAACCGATATTTAACAGGTAGTTATTTCTCTCTCTTTGGGAGAAATGGCTGCCTTTATTCATACAGAAATAATAATAATGGATGCTAAATCAACCATAGAAGCAGGCAAGGCTATCCTCGGCATAGAGTTTGGTTCGACCAGAATCAAAGGAGTTTTGATCGACCAGAACAATCGACCTATCGCGCAGGGCAGTCACACTTGGGAAAATTCTCTTGTGGATGGCCTCTGGACTTATAGTATAGAGGAGATTTGGAGTGGCTTGCAAGACTGCTATACCAATCTTCGCAACGATGTGAAAGCACAGTATGGCATTGAGATTGAAACACTCGCTGCCATCGGAATCAGTGCCATGATGCACGGATACATGGCTTTTGGCGATGATGACAATATCCTTGTGCCATTCCGCACATGGCGAAACACCAATACAGGCAAGGCCGCGGCAGAGTTGTCGCAACTCTTCAATTATAACATTCCGTTGCGCTGGAGCATTTCGCACTTGTATCAAGCTATCCTGAACGGAGAGGAGCATGTGGCAAAGATTAAGTTTCAGACTACACTTGCCGGTTATATACACTGGCGGCTAACAGGACAGAAAGTGCTGGGAGTGGGCGATGCCTCGGGTATGCTGCCCATTGATCCCGAAACAAAGGACTTTGATGCAGCGATGGTCGCCCGATTTAATAACCTGATAGCTTCTAAAGGATATGACTGGAGTTTGCCCGGCATCTTCCCTAAGGTACTTGTTGCCGGCGATAATGCCGGCGCACTGACCATGGAAGGAGCCAAGATGTTTGATGTGTCGGGGCATTTGCAGGCTGGTGTTCCATTCTGTCCACCGGAGGGCGATGCCGGAACAGGTATGGCCGCCACCAATGCTGTGAAGCAACGCACGGGTAATGTGTCGGCCGGCACTTCTTCTTTTTCGATGATTGTATTGGAGAAGAAATTGTCAAAGCCTTACGAAAGCATCGATATTGTGACTACACCCGATGGCAGTCCTGTGGCAATGGTACATTGCAATAACTGTACCTCTGAGATCAATGCATGGGTAAATCTCTTTAAGCAATACAATGAACTGCTTGGAATAGAAGTAGATAACAATACTTTGTTTACCAAACTCTTCCAAGTGGCCTTGCAGGGCGATGCCGATTGTGGCGGACTGCTTTCCTATAACTATGTGTCCGGCGAACCCATTACAGGTATGGAAGATGGGCGACCGCTATTCGTGCGTTCCGCCAATGACCGCTTTAATCTTGCCAACTTCATGCGCACCCAGTTGTATGCAGCAATAGGCGTATTGAAGATAGGCAATGACATATTGTTGAAAGATGAGAAAGTCAATGTGGATCGTATTACAGGTCATGGCGGTTATTTCACGACACCCATCGTGGGGCAGCGTATTCTTGCCGCTGCACTCAACTCGCCCATTTCCGTCATGGAGACAGCAGGTGAAGGCGGGGCATGGGGAATCGCTTTGCTGGCATCGTATCTCGTGAATAAGGCAGAGGGGCAGCAACTCCCTGACTATCTCGACAACCAAGTGTTTGTCGGAAATACAGGCACAGAGATCAAGCCGACGCCTGAAGATGTGGCAGGATTTGATGCTTATATCGAGACTTACAAGCAGGGGCTTGCCATAGAGAAGGCCGCAACACAATATAAAACTATCTAACTCATAACATCTTATCGACATGAAGAATCTCATCATCTCAATCATACTGTTGGGAACTTTCGTGCTTCCATCGCAAGCGCAAGACGTCACGGCGACCATACATACCGGTCAGGGTACAAACAAAATATACAAGGAAATCTACGGGCAGTTTGCCGAGCATCTCGGTTCCTGCATCTACGGAGGCCTTTGGGTAGGCCCCAACTCCGCGATTCCCAATACGCAAGGCTATCGCAATGATGTGTTACAGGCATTGAAAGACTTGCAAATCCCCGTGCTTCGTTGGCCCGGTGGATGCTTTGCCGATGAGTATCATTGGACGGACGGTATCGGTCCTGTGGCTCAAAGGCCTAAGATGCAGAACAACAACTGGGGCGGAACAATAGAGGATAACTCTTTCGGGACGCATGAGTTTTTGAATCTCTGCGAGCTATTGGGGGCAGAACCCTATATCAGTGGCAACGTCGGTAGTGGCACAGTGGAGGAGTTGGCCAAGTGGGTGGAGTATATGACGAGCGACGGCGACACGCCTATGGCAAAACTCCGTCGTGCCAACGGGCGTGAGAAGTCATGGAATGTGAAGTATCTTGGTGTGGGTAATGAGAGCTGGGGATGTGGTGGAAACATGCGTCCCGAATATTACGCAGATCTCTATCGTCGTTATGCGGTGTATTGTCGCAATTACGACGGGCACCAACTTTACAAGATTGCATCCGGTGCCAGCGACTACGATTACAATTGGACGAAGGTGCTGATGGATAACGTCGGCAACCGAATGGATGGCCTCTCCCTGCATTATTATACTGTAAAGGATTGGAGCGGCAGCAAGGGGTCTGCCACCGATTTCAACAATCAGGAGTATTATTGGACTATTGGCAAGTGTCTTCAGATAGAAGATGTCATCAAAAAGCATTCTGCCATCATGGATGAGAAGGATCCGGACAAGCGCATTGCACTGCTCGTAGACGAGTGGGGCACATGGTGGGATGAGGAGCCGGGAACTATCAGGGGGCACCTCTACCAGCAAAATACTATGCGCGACGCTATGGTTGCCGCTCTCTCCCTTCATATTTTCCAGCGTCATACCGACCGTATCCGCATGGCTAACATCGCACAGATTGTCAACGTCTTGCAGAGCATGATCCTTACCGACACCAAGGGCTCCGGTCACATGGTGCTCACGCCGACCTATCATGTCTTCAATATGTATAAGGATTTTCAGGAGGCGACATATCTCCCCATCGATGTTAAGTGCGATTATATGGATGTGGAGGGCGGTCACATGTTTCAGATGACCAACGGAAAAATACCTGCCGTATCCATGTCGTCTGCCAAGAAAGCCGATGGAAGCATTGTCGTGTCATTGGCAAATGTGTATCTGGACAAAGCGCAGGAGGTGGAGATCACATTGGATGGCATGATGCCGAAGAACGTACAAGGCACTATCTTGACCAGCAAGAATATTGCAGACTATAACGACTTTGAGCATCCCGAAGTGGTGAAACCACAGGCTTTCAAGGACGCAAAGGTCAGGAAGAACACCGTGATGATCAAGGTTCCTGCCAAGTCGATTGCCGTTGTCAATATCAAATGAGGCTGTGCCGGAATGGGATAAGAGAATAAGAGAATAAGAGAATAATCACTTCGCTTAGAAGATTTAGGAGCTAAGGGGGGCAAAGGAGTTATCGCTCGTTCCGCTTGCTAAGGAGTCAAAGACAAATATCCGTCAGATGTACAGCTTAAGTACCCGCAAAAGCATTCTCTCTCCCCCTCTCCTCACTCCTCTCTCCTCCTTAAAACTGTCAAGAATTCATTACAGTTTTTTCGTTCAGATTTTCGTTCATTCTAGAGTGGAAAATCGGGTCGGTTTGGCAAGATTCAGGTCGCGGGAGGTCGAAAATTTTGTGTCGGCTTCGCGATAGCATAGCTTTCGCGTTGCGATAACGGCCTAATCGCAGTGCGATCTCAATGTTTTCGCATGGC
>CAUTTP010000093.1:0-12113 GCA_963541305.1 uncultured Prevotella sp. | reverse complement strand
AGGAAAAGACCGATGAGGGTATTTACCATGCGTCTTGTTCCGGACGAACGGACGATAAGGGTATGGTAATTATCGAGGATTTTGAACTTAAAAAGAAAGGGAAAAGATAATTATGGCACGAATAAAGATTTATTCCACCACTCCCGGAGTTGTAGGGAGCGTAGAGATTGAAGCAAAGGAAAGAAAGTGCACAAAAGAATGTGAGCAATGTTTTGAGTATGCAGATCCTGTGGATAATCCACGACTAAATAACCAAAGCAACAATGTCAATAAGAATAGGTTTCATCGTGTACCACGTTATAACAAAAAATATCCGCAAGGATATTATCATACGGGAGTTGATATTTTAGCTTCAATAGGGACTCCATTAAAATCAATGCTCTGTGGAATTGTTGTAGAGGCAAGAGATACCAAAGGAGATTTGGGTATAGTGGTGACGGTAAAATCAAAAGATAAAGATGGTATTGACATTTGGATAAAGTACTGCCATCTTAAATCTTTTTCGGTCTCGAAGAATACAAAAGTAATGCATGGAGAAATAATAGGTTTAACAGGAAATACAGGAAACGCAAGAAATATTTTACCACAATATCGGCATGTACATATTGAGGCATCACGGGATGGAATCTTCTATGGTGGTAAAAAAAGAGTAGACCCGGAACAATTTATGAAAACTAAATTTGATGAAAGTAAAGAAGGTAATGTAATCTTACAAGAGCAATGAAAATGAAACATATAACTTTTATATTATCTCTAATATTGATAAGTACCACATCTTTTTGCTGTAAGAGTCAAAAGAATTTCGATTTTCTGAATATCAAAAACAGAACATCCTCCTTGATATTTACAGATGGCGAGGCTACCATCCTTCCATACTTCTCTGGGGAAAATACAACAAACTTGTATACTGTCTATTATCTTGGTCGCACGGAAGAAGAACGGAAATATTGGGATGTATATAATAAAAATGGCTTTTGGAAAGGAAAGGACAGCGAACAGGCACATATGTATACTGAGGATATAGAGCAATATATCAATGCAGAAATAAAGAAATATCACGTTTTTGCTATTGCCATAAATAAAAAAATGATAAAGGAAACGGCCGAGGATGAATTTCTACCAGACAGTAACGCTGTCTATAAGACATATCTACTAACAGACGGGAAATGGACGGTAGTGGACAGTTTCAAAGTACAGGATACTCCGAAGGAAACCGCGGAGTATTTAATGAACATCTTAGACAAAAGAAGTAATGGGGAAGTTAAACTCTTGGGAGATAGCTTAATTTCTTTTCTGAACTTCTCTAATGGAGTGAATACCTCTTGTGCAACAGGAAAAGAAGGGTGTATACTTGATAAACTGGCAACGAATTATTACAGTTCACTTTCTAAAAAATCAAGTTCGGTGCTGAAATTAGATAAGACGCTTCAGCTATCGCCCAAAATACATAAGAAAAAAAGTAGCATGGAAGAACATATAAGAGCCTATGCCTTGCTATCATAAACAACTTGGCTTCCGACTCAATTCTATGCTATGAATATTACAATAATGCCAATACACTTTCTTGCTATGAACAGATATATTATATCAATATTAACCAACGAAATAAATGGTATCTTGTATGCAGAAGATGGAGATATTATCGGTACCAAAGCCATTCCCGATACCGTCATACATCGTTCCATATACAAGATAAAAGATGGTCAATTTATAAAATTATCAGAACTACAGCTAAGGTAATATTTTTTGTGCAAGATGTTAAATAACCTTTAATTCCAAGCAGAGAGTCGGGCAATGCCGGGATAAGACGCACTTTTTTGCAACTTTCCGGCGATAAGGTGAGAGAATCTCAAAAAAAATGAGTAATATTGCACCACCTTGTTTATTCTATTAAACTAAAATATAATCAGCATGAAAAAGAAACTATGTTCTGTTCTCTTTGTAATCTCACTTTTGGTATGTCCGTCAAGTGCACAAGAAGTAGCATTCAATTGGCCATACAAGGTTGTCGACGGTACCATTGTCACTGAAACGCCCCAGAGACCCACCGGACAGCAGTCGGTGTTGGGTCTTGCGACACCCAAACTGCAAACCGTCAGGGTGGGATTCGTTGGTCTGGGCATGCGCGGTCCAAGCGCAGTGTACCGCTGGACGTACATCAACGGTACGGAGATCAATGCCCTTTGCGACTATGAGCAGGAACGCGCCGAGGCTTGTAACGACATCTTACGGAAAGCGTCGCTGCCGCCGGCTGCCATCTATGCCGGGGAGGAGGGCTATAAGGAACTGTGCCGTCGTAAGGATATTGATTTGGTGTATATCGCAACCGACTGGCTTCATCACTTCACCGTGGCCAAATATGCCCTCGAACAAGGCAAGCATGTGGCCATCGAAGTGCCGTCGGCCATGAGTCTCTCGGAGATATGGCAACTTATCGACCTTGCCGAGAGCAAACGGCTCCATTGTATGATACTCGAAAATTGCTGTTATGACTTCTTTGAACTCAACTCCCTCAACATGGCACAGCATGGTGTTTTCGGCGAGGTGCTGTATGTCACGGGTGCTTATCGCCATGAACTGTCACCCTATTGGAACGAGTATTGGAAGCGAGACGGCAACGACAAACTGGGATGGCGTTTAGATTATAACCGCCAATTCCGCGGCGACATTTACGCCACGCACGGGCTTGGCCCCATCGTGCAAGTGCTCAACATACACCGGGGCGATCGTATGAAGACGCTTGTGGCTATGGATACGAAGTCGGTCAACGGCAAGAAATGGGTAGAGAAACTGTCGGGCAACTCCTGCACCGACTTTGCCAACGGCGACCACACCACCACTTTGATACGTACCGAGAACGGAAAGGTAATCGAAGTGCAGCACAACACGATGACACCACAACCCTACAACCGCATGTACCAGCTTGTGGGCACGAGCGGATTTGCCAACAAATATCCGGTGGAGGGCTATGCCCTGTCGGGAGACGAGATGAAAAAATCGGGTGTACGACCTTCTTCCGACAATCTCTCCGGTCACGAATTCCTCTCGGAAGTCGATCGCAAAGCACTCGAAGCGAAGTATGAGAGCCCACTGATAATCACTTATGAGAAGAAAGCCAAGGAGGTAGGCGGACACGGCGGCATGGATTTCATTATGGATTCGCGTCTCGTCTACTGCCTGCAACATGGTCTGCCATTGGACATGGACGTCTACGATCTTGCCGAATGGTGTGCACTCGCAGAGCTGGGCAGTCTCTCGATGGACAACGGAAATAAGCCCGTAGAATTCCCCGACTTCACCCGCGGTCACTGGAACGATGTCCGGTCTTACAAGCATGCTTTTGCTTCTCCCGAGGAAGAAGCCGCCGTCAGTAAGGCTAATGACGAGTTCACTGCCAAGCGAAAAGCTGAGGGGGCGAAAATATGGGCAAAGAAAGATGGAAAAAAGAAAAGATAAAATGATGAAATAAGAGTTATTAGAATAAGAGTATAAGAGTATAAAAGGATAAAAGCCATTACCTTAGAGGATGTGTACATAACACCCGCAAGGTAATGGCTTTTATCCTTTTATACTCTTATTCGTTTATCCCAAATAATTCTAAAAATGCAGTATGGCATCTTTCAGTCCTACGGCACGCGCTTTAAGGGTGAAGTTTGGGGCAGTGGGGCGCAATGCAACAATGCACTTTCCCATGAAGGCCTTGCGCTTATGGTCTTTGAATCGCTCCATAGAGGTCTGACAACCGTTGTCCACTCCCACAATCTCGGCGCCATCGGCGATGAAGAATATCTGGTTGTCGGCTTGGTTGCAGAGGTTACCATCGGCATCGTTCACGTTAGCTTCCACAAACACAAGGTGCGATGCGCCGTTGTCAAGCGCGCCGTTTTCCTTTCGGCCATCATAGTTTAGTTTCAGCTCAATCCGGTCTGCGGCACCCGGTGTGTGGAGCGTTTGCTCCGCCACCTGCTTGCCGTTCTTGCGCGCCACGACACGCACACTGCCCGGCTCATAGGTCACGCGCCACATCACATGATAGGTATGGTCGTCCTTGCTGCGCACACCCTGACTGCGCCCGTTGACAAACAGCTCTACCTCGTCTGCATTATTATAGTAGCACCATAGATCTATGACCTGTCCCGGCAGTCCGTTCCATGCAGGGAAGAGATGGAGCACATCTTTCGATGTCCACTCGCTCTGATACATGTAATATACGTCTTTGGGGAACCCTGCGAGGTCTACGATGCCGAAATAGCTGCTGCGCGCGGGGAAACCGTAGGGTGTCGGCTCGCCGATATAATCGAAACCGGTCCAAATGAACTGCCCCGAGACATAAGGCTTGTGCTTCACCACATCCCACGTTTGCTCGTGCGTAGAGCTCCATGAGGCGTGCATGTTGTCGTAAGCGCTGCACATGAACGTGGGGTCGGTATAGGGCATCCACCACTCCTGCGGCGCTTTGCGGATGCTGTCTGACGGCATCATGTAGAAGCCGCGCGTCTGAAGGGCACTCACCGACTCTGTCATGAGAAAAGGTTTGTTAGGGAAATTCACCGGCACATCATTCACCCACTCATGATGATAGTTAAAGCCGATGATGTCGATTGCACCGCTTTTGAAGAGGTGGTTGTTGGGATCGGGCTCGTTACAGCCCGCTGTGATGGGGCGTGTGGTGTCATATCGGCGCACGATGTCGGCGAGGTGGCGGGTGAGCAGCGAGTTGGGCGACAGCTCGGCAGAGTGGGCAAGCATCGACTTATCGTGCCCGGCATTGAGTATGAGGTTAGCCTGTTCGAGGGTCAACTCGTCGGCTTCGGCCGATGACCACTGCTCCAACACCTCGTTGCCGATGCTCCATACGATGACACTCGGGTGGTTACGGTCGCGCCGAACGAGGTCGCTGAGGTCGCGCTCATGCCATCCGTCGAAGAAGCGGGCATAGTCGTTCTTGGTCTTTTTGCGCCGCCACATATCGAAACTCTCGTCCATCACGAGCAACCCCATACTGTCACACATGTTCAAAAGCTCCGGTGCAGGCGGGTTATGACTGCACCGAATGGCGTTGGCGCCCATCTCCTGCATCGTCTTAAGCTGCCGATGCAGGGCATCCTCATTGAGTGCAGCACCCAGACATCCGAGGTCGTGGTGCATGCAGACACCATTGATTTTCATGTCCTTGCCGTTGAGCCAAAAGCCCGTAGCGGCATCAAAACGAATGTCTCGGAAGCCGAATGTCGTGGTTACCTCGTCCACCACACGACCAGCGATGATCACTTCGGTCTTGAGTTTATAAAGATAAGGGTCATCCACCGACCACAAGTGAGGCTTGCTCACGCGCATCTGCTGGGTAGCGGTGCCACTCTGGGCTGTCGCCACAACCTTGCCGTTGGCATCGATCACAGTGTGACGGATGGCAGGATGGGCACCTTGCTGCGCTGCGTCGTCCAGCTCCACAGTGACCGTCAGCCTGCCTTTGGCATCGGGCACCACGTATGTTCCCCAGTGGGCGATGTGGAGCGGGGCGGTGGTGTGCATCCATACGTGCCGATAAATGCCGCATCCACTGTACCATCGGCTGTTGGGCTGGTCGCTGTTGTCCACGCGCACGGCAATCACGTTCTCGCCCTTGCGCTTGACGTAGGGGGTGAGGTCGTATTGGAACGAGCTGTAGCCGTAAGGACGGGTACCCAGTTGGTGACCGTTGATCCACACGGTGGAGTTCATATAAACACCGTCAAACTCAATGTAAAAACGCGCATCTTCAGCCGCGTCGGCCGGTATCTCGAAATGCTTGCGATACCATCCGATGCCACCCGGAAGCGCCCCGCCGCTGGCACCCGAGGGATTGTCGGCACGAAAGTCGCCCTCAATAGCCCAGTCGTGGGGCAGGTCGAGCCGACGCCATGCGCCGTCCTGATAATCGGGTTGAGACATCTGCGCCGAGTCGGCAAGGATAAATCGCCAGTCTGCATCGAAGAGACGGGTATCTCGGGCACAGGCAAATGTTGTCATGAGAAAGCTTATGAGCAACAGGAGTAAGTTCTTTTTCATATCGATTTGTCTTAGTTGGCTGATAGTGGGAAGAGGGTATCAGATATGGAATAAAAGAATAATAGAATGATCACTTCGCTCCGTATAAAAGCCAAATGCCGGATAAACAGCTGTCTATATGGCTTTATTCGTGCATAAAGTAATGGCTTTTATTCTCTTATACTCTTATTCTTTTATTCTGACATACCCTCATCTCCGCCACAGTTTGTTGTTATTCTCTCACAATGAAACTGCCGTTGGCCTGATGCGTGGCAAGGATCAGCACCTCGGCTATCTGCACATGCTCTGGCGCCGAGGCGGCATAAAACGCCACGTCGGCTACGTCGTCGCCGGTAAGCGGAGTGATGCCTTTGTACACGTTGTCGGCACGCTCGTTGTCACCGTGAAAGCGCACGTTGCTGAAGTTAGTCTCTACCAGCCCCGGCTTGAGGTTGGTCACGCGCACCGCAGAGTGGGCGACGTCGATGCGCAAACCGTCGCTCAGTGCCTTCACGGCAGCCTTGGTGGCGCAATAGACATTGCCCCCGGCGTATGCGGCATCACCGGCCACACTGCCCACATTGATCACATGACCGCGGTTGCGCGCCACCATGCCGGGCACGATGAGACGGGTCATGGTGAGCAGCCCTCTGATATTGGTGTCGATCATGCAGTCCCAGTCTTCTGCGTCGCCCTCATATTCGGGTTCCAATCCCTGCGCCAGCCCCGCATTGTTGATCAATACGTCGATGCCTTTCCAGTCGTCAGGTATGCTCTCCACAGCCTGTCGTGCCGCCTCGCGGTCGCGCACGTCGAAGCAGAGCGTCAGCACCTCGGTGCCGAGTTCCTCTTTCAGCTGCTCCAGCTTGTCGGTTCTGCGACCTGTGATGATGAGACGATAGCCGCCTCCCGCAAATTTTCGGGCACAGGCCTCACCGATGCCGCTCGTCGCTCCGGTAATCAGTACGGTCTTTTTCATATCTTGTCAGGTTTTTAATTATCGTCTGCTGAAATATATTACAGTTACAAATTTAAGCCTTTTCTGCGGATTTTGCAATGTTTCGGAGTATGTTTTTAGGTTTGATAGCATTATTTTGGTCATACCGTTCTGCTCTAATGCTGTCGTACGCCGAACGCTGTATGCACATACGCCGAACGGTGTACGCACATACACCGAACGATGTACGCACGTACACCGTTCGACGTATGCACGACGCAAGGGTATATCGGAATGAAAGAATATGGGTATAAAAGTATAATAGAATAAAAGAATAAAAGCCAAATGTCTTGCGGATGCTATATACATCTATATTTACATCTCCCAAGGTAATGGCTTTTATTCTTTTATTCTCTTATTCTATTATTCTCTTATTCTATTATCGGCTTGCCGTATCTGCCGAAGGGTCAGTTCTCAAGATTGTGCAACACCACTTTGTTTTGCCTTAACGACTCCTGCACATCGATGATGCGCTGATTGCTTGAGCCGCGAAAAACGAGCTGCTCATCGCGCAGCGCCTGTACGAAAGGACCGTCGACGAGCACGTCGAGCAGCTCTAAGAGTCGGCGCTGACGCGGATTTCGCACTAATGCTTCATACTTAAAACCGGAGAAACACCATATCGTCTTATTGGTTCGGCGGCGTATGGTCACGGCAAGTTCGGCGAATCCCTCCGGCTGAAACATGGGGTCACCGCCCGAGAACGTCACGTTGGCATAAGGGTCGGCCTCTATCACCTGCATGATTTCCTCGGTGGTCATCTCCCGTCCGTTGTTGATGTCCCACGACCGGAGGTTATGACAACCCGGACAGGCGTTGGGGCAGCCGGCACAATAGATAGAGGTGCGGAAACCGGGACCGTCGACCATCGTGTCTTCAACGATGTCAAGGATGGAGAGAACCCTCTCCTGTCTCTCTCCTTTTACTGCAGGAGAGTGATACGTCGGATAAATATCTGATTGAAGAGACATCAAGAATGAATTTTGATGAAAAGGAGAATGGGGAGAAAAAGAAATTAAAGGCTGTGCTGCACCCTGTCGTTCAGTTCGGCCAGCTTGCCGTGGTTCCATCGGTCGGTGGTACCCACGAGATAACCGGTGATGCGCTGAAGCTTGTCTATGTGGTGACTGCCACACTTCGGACAAGTCTCCATGTGTGGGTCAGCATTTTCATAGCCGCAGTCCGAGCAGCGGTTACGGTTGTGGTTCACACTGCCATAACCGATGTTCAGGCGGTCCATCATATCCACAACACCCATGATTGCTTCAGGGTTGTGGGTGGCATCGCCATCGATTTCCACGTAGAAGATATGGCCTCCACGTGTCAGGTCGTGGTAAGGAGCTTCTGTCTCGGCCTTATGGCGCGCCGAGCATTTGTAATAAACCGGCACATGATTGGAGTTGGTGTAGTAATCGCGGTCGGTGATTCCCTCCAACGAGCCGAACTCCTTGCGGTCGAACTTGGTGAAGCGGCCACTCAATCCCTCTGCCGGCGTGGCGAGGATGGAATAGTTGTGCTGGTATTTTTCAGAATATTCGTTGGCACGATCGCGCATGTAAGTCACAATTTTAAGACCAAGCTCCTGTGCCTCCGCACTCTCACCGTGATGCTTGCCGGTCAGCGCCACCAAGCATTCGGCCAGTCCGATGAAGCCGATACCTAATGTGCCCTGATTGATCACAGCCTCAATGGTGTCGTTTGCGCCAAGATTTTCGCAGCCGCTCCATAGCTTCGTCATGAGCAGAGGAAACTGTTTCGCAAATGCCGTCTTCTGGAATTGGAAGCGGTCGTCAAGCTGTTTGGCGGTAAGGTCGAGTATGTTGTCGAGTTTGGCGAAGAATGCATTGATACGTTCTTGCTGATTCTCGATGACCATACACTCGATGGCGAGCTTCACTATATTTATAGTGGTAAAACTCAGATTGCCGCGCCCCACGCAGGTCTTGTCACCGAAACGATTCTCAAACACGCGTGTGCGGCATCCCATCGTGGCTATCTCCCACTTGTAGCGCTGTGGATCTTCGGCTTTCCACCTCTCGTTCTGATTAAACGTAGCATCAAGATTCACGAAGTTGGGGAAAAACCGGCGGGCTGTCACCTTGCAGGCGTATTTATAGAGATCGTAGTTGCGATCCTCGGGCAGATAGTTCACACCGCGCTTCTTCTTCCATATCTGGATGGGGAAGATGGCGGTCTCGCCATTGCCCACACCCTCATAAGTCGATTTCAGCAGCTCGCGCATCACACAGCGGCCTTCTGCCGATGTGTCCGTTCCGTAGTTGATGGAAGAGAATACCACCTGATTGCCACCGCGCGAATGGATGGTGTTCATGTTGTGGATGAACGCCTCCATCGCCTGATGCACACGGTTCACAGTCTTGTTAATGGCATGCTGTTTCAGTCTTTCGTCTCCTTCGAGGTTTGATAATTCGAGATCGATATTGAGATAATCGTCGATCGGTGCATTGGCCAAATGACTGAGATTCTTACCGGTGAGCTGCTCTATATATTTCAGTTCTTCCTGATAGCTGGTGCGAACGAAGGGAGCGAGATAGAAGTCGAAGGCAGGAATGGCCTGCCCGCCGTGCATCTCGTTCTGTGCCGTTTCCAAAGAGATACATGCCAGCACGGCCGCCGTCTCAATGCGCTTAGCCGGGCGCGAAGAGCCATGGCCTGCCACAAAACCGTTGTCGAGGATGTGATTCAGCGGGTGCTGGCAGCAGGTGAGCGACTTCGTGGGATAGTAATCCTTGTCGTGAATGTGAATGTAGTTGTGCTGCACGGCATCGCGCACCTCCTCAGACAGTAAGTAATCATCGACGAAAGGCTTGGTGGTCTCACTTGCAAACTTCATCATCATGCCTGCCGGCGTGTCGGCATTCATGTTGGCGTTTTCGCGCGTCACGTCGTTCTTCTGGATGTTGACAATCTCCATGAATACGTCGCGCGTCTTTGCCTTACGGGCAATGGAACGCTGGTTGCGATAGGCGATGTACTTCTGTGCCACGTCCTTGCGTGCACTTTTCATCAGCTCAATCTCCACACTGTCCTGAATATCCTCCACGGTCATCTGCGATTTGCCTTTCAATGCAATGTGATCTGTAATCTTCTCAATGAGACGCTCATCCTCACCCTTTTCAGTGTGGAGCATTGCTTTGCGAATGGCTGCCTGAATTTTCTGGTCGTTGAATCCTACGATGCGACCGTCACGCTTTACTACTGTCTGTATCATGTCTTTGGTTTAATTGATTTTTTGTGACGAATTTTAGATTCTAAATTATCCTTTGCAAAGGTATGCAATATATCAATAAGTTTTTCATTTTGGACAACTTTTCTCATGTTAATAAATGTCAAGTCATTATATATCAATATATTATAAAAAATTTTTGGAAACTTTTGTCACATTACGGCTATTTTTATTATTCGTTTTGGAGAATTTCTTGTTAATTATGAACATATAAATAGTGACAAACCAATGATTTAATCAAAGATACTTCACAATGGATTGAAACAGGCATTAGGTTTAAAAAGAAATAAAAACTGACGCTTTTCTTGTTATCAAGGCGATGGTTCTGCCGAAGAATCGCTATATTTGCGGATATAAAGTATCCCGAACTGACAACAACAACTAATCATGATACACTCTATGAAAGCAAGAGCAATAACTCTCGTACTACTGTTGGCAGCACTGCCGCTGATGGCGCAACAATCTCTTTTCGGTGTGCAGAAACCGGTGGTGTCGCCCGAACAGAATGCCGACGGCACCGTGACTTTCCGCCTTTTGGCACCACACGCACAAGACGTGCAACTTACGGGCGATTGTGTGCCGCCTGTCATGCGTGACGGTACGGAGGTTCAAGGCAGTGTGAAGATGCGCAAGGATGAGGCTGGTGTGTGGAGTTACACGACGACAGCGCTGCCTCCCGAACTCTATTTCTACTGGTTTATGGTAGATGGCGTGAAGGTGAACGATCCGCAAAACGTGTTCAAGATTCGTGATGTGAGCAATACGATGGACGTGTTTCTCACGGGGAACACCACAACTAATCCGTATATTGTCGGCAATGTGAAGCATGGCACGGTGAGTAAGGTGTGGTATCCCTCCAATGGCACACAGCGCCGCATGACCGTCTATACGCCCGCCGGCTATGAGGACGGCACACAGAAATACCCCGTGCTCTATCTGCTTCATGGCATGGGGGGCGATGAGGAGGCATGGAGCCAACTCGGTCGTGCCACACAAATCCTTGACAATCTTATTGCACAGGGCAAGGCTGTGCCGATGATTGTAGTGATGCCCAACGGCAACATCTCGCAGGAAGCTGCACCGGGAGAGAAGCCGGGCTTGCCCGAGCAGCCCAACTTCAACTTGCCGAAAACAATGGAAAGCAGTTTCGAGACATCATTCCCAGATATTATTAAATATGTGGAGAATCACTATCGTGTACATGCCGATAAGGCGCACCGTGCTGTGGCAGGCCTCTCGATGGGTGGCTTCCACTCATTCTGGCTGTCGGCCAATCATCCTGAATGGTTCGATTATGTGGGGCTTTTCTCTGCTGCCATCCGTGTGCCCAATACACCTTCCACCTATTATGAGCGGCAGGAGGAAAAACTCAAAACGCTTTTTGCACAGAAGCCCGCCCTTTATTGGATAGGGATCGGGCGTCAGGACTTCCTCTATAATAATAATGTGGAACTGCGCAGATATCTTGACGCCAACCGTTATCCCTACACTTATGTTGAGACCGACGGCGGTCACATCTGGAAGAACTGGCGCATCTACCTGAAAGAGTTTGTGCAAAAGGTGTTTCATTAGGAGAGAGTTTGGGGAAGTTCAGGAGTTAAAGGAGTTCAGGAGTTAAGACAACACTTTGATAAACATTCAGCTAAACGGCTGACAAACGTTAGACAAACGGCTGCTAAACGTCCGCAAGACATTTGTCTTAACTCCTTAGCGACCGGAGGGAGCGATAACTCCTTTAACTCCATAACTCCTTAACTCCTAAACACTATAACTCCTAAAAAAATAATCTTTTCCCTTGCGCGTTTCGTAAAGTTTAATTACCTTTGCACCGATTTACAACAA
>CAUTTP010000092.1:0-12421 GCA_963541305.1 uncultured Prevotella sp. | reverse complement strand
ATGAAAAATAGCATAAAAGTTTTTAATTTGGGGAACCTTCCTACTGCCCCGCTGGACTCTTTTACCGAACTTCAGGAAGACTTCAAAAAGCCTGATTCCGACAAGTTATCGAAGTTGATGATGTTAATCATCACACGAGGCTTCAAGTATTCATTCAAGGTGTGGAAAGACCCTGACGGTAAACTTTGGATTATTGATGCGCATCAGCGTCGCAAAGCTCTCCGCGAACTTCGTTCTTATGGCTGGTATATACCGGAAATTCCATACGAAGAGATTCAGGCTTCCGACAAGCGAGAAGCGGTAGAGGAAATCGCAGCATACAATTCGGAGTTCGCCCAAAAGAATCCTGACACGCTGCTTTTCACGAAGTATAACATCAATGGAGACGAACTCGCCAAGTTCAACCTTGGATATGAGGTCAAGCAGACAGACTTCTCTGTTGGTGGAAATAAACTATTCTCAGCGGAAACAGATTTATCAGAAATACAAGAGGATATCGTAGATATTGTTCCGCAAGATGATGATACGGAGGTGTTTGTCCATCCGGGAGATATTTTCCGACTTGGTAACAACAGGCTGATGTGTGGGGATTGCCGTACAAAAAAGGATGTAGTTGCCTTGATGAATGGCAGGGTAGCCGATATGATACTTACGGATCCACCATACAATGTCAATTATGAAGGCGGAGGAGAAGGAAAACTTACCATTCAGAACGACTCAATGGAGAATGACCTATTCCTCCGGTTCCTGCAGTCTGTGTTCAATGTAATGTGCGACATTGTCAAGCCCGGTGGCTCGTTTTATGTATTCCATGCCGACTCCGAAGGCGAGAACTTCCGCAGAGCCATCCGTGAGGCTGGGTTCAAAATTGCCCAGTGTTGTATTTGGGTCAAGGACTCGCTGGTTATGGGGAGACAAGATTATCAATGGCAGCATGAGCCATGTCTGTATGGGTGGAAAACCGGGGCTGCCCATTTTTGGAATTCCAACCGAAAACAGACCACTATCTGGAATTTCGACAAGCCCAAAGCCAATAGAATTCACCCCACCATGAAGCCTATTGCTCTGATGGCGTATCCGATTGCCAACAGTACAAAGAATGGCGATGTCGTTGTAGACCTGTTCTCAGGCTCGGGTTCGACTATAATGGCTTGTCAACAGACCGACCGTATTGGCTATGGTATGGAGATAGATCCGAGATACGTCGCGGCAACAGTCCGTAGATTCGTGGCTATGTTTCCACAGCAACCGGTTCTGCTGGAAAGAAATGATGCTGTGCTGACAGCAGATGAAACCAAAAAGATAATTCTATGTCAGAGTTAGTTGGAAACGAGTTATCAGACGAGTATGTTAACCAAGTCAGGACTTTTGGGGCGTTAGGCTACACTCCGGAACGTATCTGTCAGTTACTCGGGCTGAAGAAGGTCAAGCGTATTGTTTTGTTGTATCGTATAAGTATCCCCGGAGACACATACTATGAAGCATACCAGCAAGGTCGTGCGCTCGGTGAATATAATATAGATGCGGAACTTGCAAAAAAAGCTGAGAAAGGTGATACAGATGCCATTACACTGTTGGAGGAGCGTAAGAATGAGCGTGCCGAGAAAGATCTGCGATTCGAACTGTTTGGTATATGAAAAGTGATATTGAAAAATTAGACTCCATCCACCCTGACCTTATATCCACATTCTTCACGAATGGGGATTGTGAGGGCATACCGCAAGACATTAAGTTATTTCTGCAGCAACTACAATGGGCTGCAGAAATATTTGAGTTTGAGCGGAATATCACCCGTGCTGCAAAAAGACTTCGCCTTCGTATCAATGCAGAACAAAGAGTGAAGATAGGGGAGCGTACTTGCATGTCACGTATCTATCAAGCCATTAACTATTTTCAGGTCGATTGTAATGTCCCCATCAAAGTTTGGGAAAGTAATTTTGCAAATAAATATGAGGATCTTGCCAAGCTGTGTGCACAGCAACGCGACTATAAAGGAATGAAAGCCTGCTACGATGCGGCACTGGAGTGCCGTCGCAGATCTTCTGAAATTGCCGAGGCAGATAAAAATTTAGGAATTACGTACTTATTTACGCCGGAACTTACACCAGAGCTGCTCGGCTTCACCAAAAAGAACCTTAAGGAGATTGCCGCCAAGCACAACGAAGGCTTCTATATCACGCTCATTGATTCATTGCCCATCGAAACTAAGGAAAAGAAAAGGCTGATGCGCGATGCCGACATCCAAGATGCAGAGATTATACAGGAAATACAAAATGACTGATATTCAACAAGAAACACAATCGCAGAAGTTTGAGCACTTCTATATGAATCATGTGCAACTTCTCGCCAACCTCATAGACCCTAACATGCTCTATGCCGAATGGGCACGTGCCACAGGCAAGACCGAAGGCGTCATCGTACCACGACTCATCCGCGTAGCAAACGACATGCCGGGTGAGTTGTCGTTCCTCGTACACAAGACCTACGTAGCCTTGATGACCAATGTATGGCCAAACATACAGGCCTCATTCTCCCGTCCTGTCATGGTCGGCGGCAAGCAAAGGGCAATGCTCGAGTACGGCATCGACTATGTGGTGGGCGAGGTGAAACTGCCGTCGCATTTCCGCCATCCACGCTACCCGATAGCCTACGCCAAGCACTCGGTCATCTTCCGAAATGGGGCGCACCTGCAGCTCGTTTCTTCCGACCAGCCAGAGAGTGTGGCCGGCCGTAACGCCGTTCATGCCTTCGTGGAGGAGATGAAGCACAACAGCGGTGAGAAGCTCAAGTCGCGCCTGTTCCCTTCTCTCCGTGGCGGTTCGGCGGAGATACGTCGGTCTGCTTACTACGAAGGCGTGACTGGCGTGAGTGACACCGCCCGTGTAGACCTTGGCGAGGATGACTGGTTTGAAGAATATGAGAACAAGACGGACCGCGGGCTCCTCGACGAGATAGCCTCCGTGTCGCTTGCCATCAACCAGTCGCTTTACCGCCAGTTCATGCTTCAGCAGGAACTGCGCAACACAAAGAACCCCATCACGATGGAGAAGATACGCTTGGAGAACGAACGGCTCAACGCTTTCGTTGCCCGGTGGAAGCCACGCCTTGCCGACATGCGGCGCAACGCCATCTACTATATCCGTGCGTCGTCGTTCTGCAACAAGGACATTCTCGGTCCAAAGTTCTTCAAGACGCAGCTTGACACACTCGATATGGACGAGTTCCTGACAGCCATCTGTGCCATCCGCCACAAAGAGGTGACCAATAAGTTCTTTACCACCTACGACCGTGAGCGTCATCAATTCAAGGATAGCTATATCTACGACCAGATATTGAGATTTGACCTCAGAGACCGCTTCCTGCTCACGGCACGATACCTGCGTCACTATGACAAGCGTGAGCCACTCTATATGGGCTACGACCCCGGTAACTTTCAATCGCTCATCGTGGGGCAGAAAAAGGATTATGACAGTCGCTTCGACATCATCAAGGAGTTTTGGGCATACATCCCCGACGACCAGCAGAACCTTGCACAACAGGTGTATGCTTTCTTTGGCGCGGATGCGGTAAACAAAACCATTCACCTCTATCCCGACCGTGCCGGTAATAAGACAAAGGAAGAGCTTGAGCAAATTACTACCGACTCGCTCACGATGAAGACTGCCTTAGAGAGCTATGGATTTTCGGTCATCCTCTACAACGAAGGACAAGGAACCATATACCACTGGCAGCAGTTTCGGCTCTGTCAGTTGCTCTTTGCTGAGAAACTTCCTTTACTCCCGAAAGTCCGCATCGATGAGAACGAGTGCCCAAACCTTTCCAGCGCAATCCTCGTCAGCCCACTGAAGAAAACCAATGGTAAAATAGAATTGGATAAGTCAAGCGAAAAGAAAGATGAGTTAAAGCGTCGTCCGGGACTGACAACGCAACTTCCAAGTGCGATGATTTACCTTTTATATGGTCTATATTCTGACATTATCAAGAAAGAATTGAGCAGTTATCCGGATGATTTGCCCGAAAACATCACGATTTAGCACTCTATAAAGTACGAAAATCTGTATAAAAAGTTGGCGAGAACAGGCAATAATGGGGGCTATTTACATAGGTCAAAAATATACTTTGTTGGAAATCAGCGGTTTGCGTTCTGAAAAACAAAAATAAAAAAGTCCAAGTGACGGAAACTACCACGCACCGCTGATTTTGGATAATGCGGTGCAATGCTCCAGAAGGTCGGAAATATGACGGTGAGGACGCATTTCCGTCCTTTGCCCCTATGGGAGAATTGGGTAACTTCGCAAGTGATGGAAAAGCCAATCAACATGAACGGTATTGACGCGATGCAATGGGCGAGGGAGATCAGTAAGCTACCTAACGGTGACTTCACGCTGGGCTTCTTCCCCTATTCAAGGTCGCAGGGAATAGCTGGTGAAGGATTGATAGTGAAAGAACACTGCAGATACCGTACACAGTTGCCGCAAGATAAGTTCTCCGTGGACTCGGAGAACTATTTCCTCTTTGAGGATGAACACGGCGAGCCGAAGATGTGCTACCGCATACTCATTAGGTACATGGGCTTTCCACAGGACGGATATAAACTTCATAAGATAAATTGGTTATGAGCGACAGTATAGAACTCTACGGAAATGTCGGTAACTACATCGTGGACGGAAACGTGCTATCCTTTCAGATCGGTGAGGGGCAGCAGGTTTTCAACTCTCCCGGTTTGCTCGTTCCGCAAGGTAACCAGCTGTACCTGCAAGAGCATCAGTGGCTTGGCATTAATGGTTATCAGGTGTGTATGCGTGGGGTGAACAATACGCTTTGCGACGAGGTGACGATGGAGATCAAGCAAAACCGGTTGCTTCCACGTCTGTATAGTAAGGAAATCAAGATGCTGTATGGCCATGGTCCATGTGCATATATGCAGACCGTAATGAATGGAAAACTCAAGCGTGAATATACCGCTTTGCCCGAATGGGAGGATTGGATGAACACATGGGAGGAGCGAGGTATGGAAACCACAGCTCAAGAATTTGCCAAGACCAACATCAAGAATTTCTATTACTTCGGCGACTTCTTTTGCAAGTGGCGGTTTGCCCGTGGCAAGCGGTTAGGTCTGATGCCCGTAGCCGGCCTTGAACCTTTGGAGAACAAGCACTGCAGACTTGCTACCACACGGCAGGATGTGGCCTATGAACAAATCAATTACAGCGATTTCCATCATATCGCTGTCGGAAGGTGGACATGCGGTTTTGGCAATTACAAGATTTACCCGAAGTTTGCTCTGTCAGAGGTGGATAACTATTTATATGCTGCCGTATCGCACCACCGGGAAAAGTCGGTTGACGAGTTCTACGGAGTGAATGAAACGCATCAAGGATCAAGACCGTATATTCAAGGTGGTAACAAGACAGCTACATATATCAATTCTTTCCTGCGCAATTCGCTCGCAGCCAAAATTCATATTATCATCCCCAATGCATGGGTAAGCAGCAAGCGCAATCAACTCATAAAGCTCTGTGAGGAGAACAAACTGCGAAAGTCTAAGAAGCAGGATTCGGTTAAATATAACGGAATCGAGATCGGAACGGAATATCGTGAATCGCTGCTTGTAGAGTATATGCGCTTGGAGCTGCGCAAGATCGGTGACTACTTGAGTGGGGCAGATAATCAGGGAAAAGCATATTCTTCAATCTCATTCATGGACTCCTCCGGCAATGAGCAACAGTGGAAGATAGAGACAATAGATCTCAAGTATAAAGAATATATCGATGCTCTTATTGCTTACGACAAGCGAACCGAAGAAGCTTTGTTGTCAAGTGTCGGTCTGGACGCTTCCATCACCGCCGTGAGTAAAGACGGCGTGATCAGCAAGTCCGGAGCAGATACCTACTATAATTATCTTATATATATCATGTCGCTTACGCCCGAGGACGAGATCTGTGCCGAGCCCTTCAATCTCGCCCTGAAGCTCAATTTCCCGAGCCTCTACAAGCAAGGTTACCGTATCGGCTTCTACCGCGAGGTTCCCCAGCGACAGGAAGATGTTTCCCCAAAAGACAGACTTAATCAACAGCAATCATGAACATATTAGTTGAACTTTTTAAGGATTTCGGCACATTCAGTAGGTATGCACCCGGTGTCGAGACGAATATGGATCTGAATGACTTGCAGTCTTCAGGACTTACCGCCCGGAAACGTGTAGAGACTATTATCACAGCCTCGGTATATACCGCTATCATTGCGCTGGATGCTGACAATCCGCTTATGGAAGCCTTGCGCTCAGCTATGGCCAACATGACGATGTCCTCGCAGTTGATTTTCGACAGTATCAACCGGAGAAAGAATAAGGTAGATGTCTATAAGTACGAGATTGAGGGCATGAAGCGGTCGTACATGGAGAATTACTACAATGCCATGGATACCCTCATTCAACAGCTCATGTCGACAGAGGTAAAACAGAACGACACCACTTCTCCAGCTGCCAAGTGGAGGGATGCCAGATACAATAAAATTATAGAAAGCTGCAAGATCAGAACAGCCGATGTCTTCGACGCCATCTACCCTATCGACTTGTCTTACTTCTTTTTCTTTCGTATCCTACCACTGCAAAAGGAAACACTCGACGAACGCCTCTCCGCTTACTATGACAATCTGACCGATGATAATCGCGAACGCATTGAGCCTACTTTGAACCTTGCTCTTGCCAAGAAAATCATAGCCAAGTCGCTGCGTCGCTTCGATATCCTTGAGTTTCCGCCTACCATCCGAAATCTTTTCGACGAAAGCCACGCTTCACGTGCCGGTAAAGATGAACACGATGCAGCTCTTTCTCTCGCCGACCGGCTTGACCGTGAGGCAGAGGAACTCATCTCCAATGCCGATACTCTGCTCGCTTCCGAATCATCGGTGGATTTCTGTTCCAATTCGGCTTATAACCGCCAAAACGACAAAATTATCATGCTGCCATGAAAGATATAGAACTCGTTTATAAAGGCGAAATCTACCGCATACCCAACCGCTGGGACGGAATGACCGATCGACAGTTTATACGCTTGGTTGCCGACCTGCTGCGTATGGCTGCCGGGGAACTCTCGGCCGGAGAGGTGCGCATCAATTACCTGTGCGATATCATGAGATGGGATCGTCACCGATTCCGTACAGAGGAGCAGATAGCCAACCTCATAGCTATCTCTGAGCAGCTTACTTTCCTTTTTCAAATCAATTACCCAGACAACAATGCAATCCTCGACGGTGTGGACGATGACACCTACCGCCTCGCACGTCGTGTCGATCCGTACCGCCTGCATCACCCTATTGCCCGTGTGCTACGCCGACTGGAGTACCGATATGTCGTAGACCTCTGCTTCTGCGCCCAGCTCATCCCTTCTCTCCGCATCAAGGAACATCGCTATCAAGGTTACCGCATAGATACAGGCTACGGTATGCTTACCTGCTCACTCACGGCCTTGCAATATATAGAAGCACGTGATCTCATCGAGCAGGGAGAAAAGTCACTACCTCTCATGGCTGCCATCCTCTACTATCCTGAGAAACAATACAACTCCGAGCGTGCACATGCTTTGGCCAAAGAGTTTGCTGTCCTGCCTACAGAACTGCTCACGGCAATTTCTTTCAACTTTCAGGCTTTCAATAATTATCTGTTCAGCAACACCTCTTTCTCACTGCTTTCCAAATTCAAGATTAAACCCAACCGCCCTGTCACCACAGATGCGTCTGATGCGCTCTATGACCTCTCCAAGGAGGGGCTTGGCGATTCCCGGCAGATAGAGCAGATGAATGTCCTCACTTATCTCAAGGTACTGCGTAAGAAAACCATTGATGCAGTCCGCGACATGAAAGGCTTCGGCTGGGACAAAGCTAAAATCAGCGGCGAAGTTGGGTTGCCCATTTCCATCATAGATAAAATATTATGATCAAAGACCAGTTTTTCTATTTTGCTCAATACCCGTCCAAAGACGGCGTACTTGCGATGTTCACCAATGGTTCGAGCGAGTTTCCCGGCTACAATGACCTCGTTGCCTCACTTGCCGATCTTCCTGATATGTCGCGCATTCCCGAGATAGCCAACTACGTCTATGGGCAGTCGTTCGAGGAGTTGCAGCAGCGCATCGACAAACTCGCAGGCTCCTTCCTTTTTGTTGATTACGGCGAGGTCGATATGCTTGGCGACGGACGCAATTCGTACCAGTGCACGCAGCGCATGGCTGTTACCGTCGCCTACAAGATACCCAATCGCGCCGATGCTGCAGAATACATGCTCGCCTCCGATACTACACTCCGCTTGCTCTCTCAAGTTCACGCGTGGCTGCTTGCCGATGCCGAAGCAGGAAACATCGACTGGCTCTCCCGGGGTGAACTCGATAAGGCGGAGATTGTGCCTTTCGTGGCCACCGAGCTTCACTCTGTCGGATGGACGCTCATGATGTCGTGCATTGCTCCCGACTCGCTTGGCACACATCGTCTGACGAAGTCCTTTGGTAAACATCTGCCATAATGTAATTTTGTTCAATAAAACGAACAGTATATGAAAGCGAATACGAAAGAATGGTTCCAATACATCACCGCCGGTGGAATGATCGTTAGCGGTGTGGTCCTGACATTCCTCTGTTTCTTCTTGAATCATTACCAAATCAACGACTCCGTGCTCTGGTACATGGCTCAGGCACTCGTCTATGCCGGCAGTATCTTCGGAGTATCAATGTATATCAAGACGAAATGGGGGGAAGTAAAGAACGACATGAAGAATATGATCGACGAGGAGTTGAGTAAAAAATAAACAAAATGGCAACAGAAGTACAGAAGAAGTTTGCACGCGAGGTCTATGCGGCAGCAAAGCAAGGCACCGACATAACTCCCGAGTTCGTGACGGCTCAAGCCATCCTTGAGACGGGCTGGGGCAAATCGAAGGTGGGCAAGTACAATATATTCGGTATCACCAAAGGTACCGGATGGACGGGTAAGACCGTCCTCATTCTTACCCACGAGTATTTCAACACCCCCAATCGTACCTTCACCGCTCCCGAACGTGTCGTTTCGGTCTGCAAGGTCAAGGGTAAGCAGCAGTGGTACTACACCGTCTACCGTCTCTTCAAAGATTTTGACTCTCTCGAAGACTGCCTCCGTGAACACACCCGCCTCCTTCAGAAGCCCTGCTATGCCGACGCGTGGCCATATCGCCACGATGCCGAGGAGTTCGCCCGTCGCATCTGCGACAATACAGGGAACCGATATGCCACCTCACCCGACTATCTCCGTCAAATGCTTTTGCTCATCAAGTCCGTCCGTAAACTATGCGTCTGAAACTCTTTATTGCCTCTGCCTTTGCAGCTCTTGTCGTTGCTCTTGGCTTTACGGTCAAGACTTTGGTCAAAGTCCGCGCCGACCGCGACCGTGTCCTGCAGAACCAAAGCATTCTGCTTCACAACGGCCGCGTGGAGATTTCCGAGACGTCCGGTGGCAACAGTCATGCTTCCACCCCTGCGATCACGCTCCGTTCGTCAGAGTTCAAGCGGAGCGGCGACACCCTGACAAAGGTAGCCAAGCAGATAGGTATCAAGGCATCCCGTATCTCGGATGCTGCCACGACCGCCACCACCACCCGTGCCGACATCGTGACCCCTGTCTACCGCCTGCCATCCGCTGTCTACCATCCGCCCGATGACAGTATACCACAGCAGCGAGACAGCCTCGTATGCTTCTCATGGAACGACCCGTGGGTATCTCTTTCGGGCTGCATGTCCGACTCCCTCTTCCGCGGAACGGTATCAGCCACCGACACCCTTGACATCATCGTCCATCGCGTTCCAAAGCGGTTCCTTTTCTTTCGCTTCGGCTGCCGCGAGGTACGCATGGACATCATCAGCCGTAATCCCCACACCCGACTCACATACGCAAGATATTATCAGTTAGTAAAATAATGTTTTTCATAGGTTTTTAGTTTTAGGTTAGTTAGATTTATTCAGGTATCGAGGAGCCGTCGCAGCGATTGCGACGGCTCTTTTTTTATCATATTTTAGCAGAAGATAAACAGTTCTAAACGACTGATTATAAAGGATATACTACTTGCACGTCCACACTAATAGTGTTATCTTAGCAGTACAATTAGAAATAAAGAACATTCAAAAAAACAAAGATTATGAACGAGCAAATTCAGAGCATTCTCAACGAGAACGGAACGAAGACCTTCAAGATTCAGAAACTTCTTGCCCTCGGGCTGACACGCCGACAGGTTGCCGACCTTGTGGCCAACGGCAACTACGGCTTCGTGCAAAACGTTTACAAGCGAATGATGCAGCAACTCACCAATGAAGCTGCACAAGCTGCAACCACCATCGCCCCAACCCTCGACTACACCTTCAATCGTAACTTCGGTGTAGAAATCGAAGCCTATAATTGCACCCGCGAACGCCTTGCCCGCGAACTCACCGCGGCAGACATCAAGGTACAGGTAGAGGGCTACAACCACACTGACCACACCGACCACTGGAAGCTCGTTACCGACTCCAGTCTCAACGGGCATAACACGTTTGAACTGGTAAGCCCCATCCTCCACGGCGAGCAGGGCATCGAAGAACTCGAAAAAGTATGCTGGGTACTCGACCTCTGTGATGTCAAGGTAAATGATTCCTGCGGCCTTCACGTACACATGGACGCTGCCGAATTCGATCTCTCAACTTGGAAAAACCTTATACTCACCTACAAACGCCTCGAAGGAGTCATTGACCGCTTCATGCCGAGAAGCCGACGCGACAACCGCTATTGTAAGCGACTCGCGGCCATCAGCGAAACGGGTATCAACCGCTCCACCTGTATCGGCGACCTGCGAGCCGCCTTCCACAACAACCGCTACCACAAAATCAACCTCGAAGCCTATGCGCGCCACCGCACGGTGGAGTTCCGACAGCACGGTGGCTCCACCAACTTCACAAAAATATCAGCATGGATCCATTTTCTCGCAAAAATGATTACCTTTGCAAAGCAAGGTACGGTGCAGGCAGGTACGCTCTTGCAAAGCATCCCCTTCCTCACCGAAACCGAAAAACTTTACTTCAAGTTAAGAACGAAAAAATTATCCGCATGAAAATTGTAAGAACAACAAGAGATGGCCATCAAAAGAAGGCCATCTCTCCGAAGTCCTTCTTTGATGAGCTTATGACCGAAGTAAAGAATCAAGACAGAAGATTGCCCGGCGACTTGATCCCCGATAAAATGAAAATAGATGTCCCTCGATTCACATTCTACCGGGTTAAAGGGGAGAATCATATAATAGTTGCCACCTCTCCAGCAGATTTCCTTCACCGACTCCACACAGACAGCCGATTTGACAGTGAGGGCACAGACATTGAGTATATGCACCGTTTTGCCCGCCGCTTGCAGGAACTTGAAGGCTACCTCGTCAGCACCGAAAGCCCTGAGGCTTTCCTTGCCGACCTTATTAGCCACGGTTTTGTTTCCGTAGAATAAAAACACGATGCTCGTTCTTTACAGCCGTAACAATTTCCGAACTGTTACGGTTTTTTTAATGTTAAAAAACAGCATGTGTAACAAATTTGTTCCAAAAACGTTTGGTAGATTGGAACAAAATCGTTACCTTTGCATTGTTCATTTAAAACAAGCGATCTATGAAGTATTCTGAATTCTACAAGTTGATTGAGCAGCATGGCTGGACAATCAAGGGAGGTAAAAGGCACTACAAATATGTACATCCTGACTTCCCTTACTCAATTCCAGTAGGCCGACACAAGACACAGGAAATCCCAAAAGGAACTCTGAACGCAATGCTGAAGGCCGCTGGATTGAAAGATTAAAGAGCTTCCAAGAAAGCTTCCCACTCCTTCGGGAGTGGGTTTTAAGTGAACACCTTTAATAACAAACAAATAAAAGGGATATGAAGAAAATTGTTGCAATCATCGAAAAAGGCGAAGATGGCGGTTACAGCATCTATGCAGCCAATGAGCTTCCTCTCTTTGCAAATGGGATGACTGAGCAGGAGGCAAAAGACGAGTTCAGCAATTTCATTCAGGAACAGGCTGAATATATGAAGGAAAGAACAGGAGAATATCCTGTATGGTACAACGCAAGTGGAGTTGAAATAGAGTATCATTACGATATGTCGGCTTTCTTTCTTGCTTTTCCATTTATCAATGTTTCAGAACTTGCAAAAAGTATTGGTATTAATCCCTCATTGATGCGCAAGTACAAAAACGGATTGGCTAAGGCAAGTTCGAAGCAGAAGGACTTAATTCAGCATAAGTTTGATGATATTATAAATAGGTTGAGTCTTGTAAGATTCTGAGACCTAATCGCTTTTAAATGAACACCGGAACCTCTTGGCACTTCATGTACCAAGAGGTTTTTTATTACGCAGCGTACATTTAATTGCGCTACTTAAAATAAA
>CAUTTP010000091.1:0-12512 GCA_963541305.1 uncultured Prevotella sp. | reverse complement strand
TCGCGTATTTCGGACAAAAGATTTTCAATTTTGCTACACGCGAATCTACAGAGGGGCTTTGTCAAGTTATTTCTGAATTATCTTTTCGCTTCATTCGGATAGAAATACACAAAAAGGGTATCTGTCATCATGACAAATACCCTTCCTAATCATTGACGGATAATATTATTATCTTTGATCCGGCAAATGAAACTTATAAAGTTTATTAAACACTTTCTTCACCTTATTGATCTCCAAGAAAGTTGTACCGCCACCCTCACCGAAAGAGCCGGAGAGGTAGGCAATCTTGTCTTCCTCGTTGATATGTCCTTTCTGAATCAGCATACGCAGGGCTGCGGTGAACATAAACTCTGACTCTACATGGTCTTTCTGACAGATGGGGGTGATGCCGTAAGAGAGGTTCAGCCAGCGCTGGGTCTTCTCCTTATAGCAGACAGCCAAGATGGGTTTAGGGCCACGGAAGGCGGCGAGGTTGCGGGCAGTCTCTCCGGTCTCCGAGTCGGTGATGATGCCTGCCACTCCCAACTGGCGTGTACTCTGTATGGCTGCGTGAGCCAAAAACTCTTTCTGCGTGCAGTTGTCGCCCAATGGCACCTCATCCTGATGCCCAAAGCTCAGGCGGTCTTTTTCGGCCTGCTCGGCAATGGCAGACATGGTTTCGACCGCCTCCAACGGATACTTGCCCGAAGCGGTCTCACCACTAAGCATCAAAGCATCGGTATTCGAGTAGATGGCATTGGCAATGTCGGTCACTTCGGCACGTGTCGGACGTGGATTGTCAATCATGGTGTGAAGCATCTGAGTAGCCACGATGACGGGTTTCTTCTGCTGCACACACTTGCGTATGATCATTCGCTGGATTCCGGGAATCTTTTCGATAGGTACCTCAATACCAAGATCGCCACGAGCCACCATGATACCGTAACTGGCGTCAATGATTTCATCGATATTATCCACGCCCTCCTGATTCTCTATCTTAGAGATAATCTTGATATCGGAGTTGTGTTCGTCCAGAATATCCTGCACGGCTTTCACGTCGGCAGCAGAACGAACGAAGCTATGAGCAATGAAGTCGATGTCCTGCTCGATAGCAAGCAGAATGTTCTGACGGTCTTTCTCGGTAAGTGCGGGCAAGTCGATGTGCTGCCCCGGAACGTTTACGCTCTTGTGCGAACCCAGCACGCCATCATTCTCTACACGGGCATAAACAGTGGGGCCGATGATGTCGGTCACCTTCATATTCAAAGCTCCGTCGTCGAAAAGAATGTCATCGCCCACCTTCACATCCTGCGCAATGTCAGGATAAGACAGGTTCACGATGTCGTGGCTGGTGTCCATATTCGGCCTGCCGAATATCTTCACCACGTCTCCGGTCTTGTAGTTAATGGGTTGATCTACGCCTGTGGTACGCACTTCGGGGCCTTTCGTATCGATAAGGATACCAATGTGGGGCGAAACGGTACGCACATTCTTTATAATATTGCGAATGCCATCGGGATCTGCGTGTGCTGTGTTCATCCTGACTACATTCATTCCCGCAAGGAACAGCTTACGCAAAAAATCAACGTCGCAACGGCGATCGCTGATCGAACATACAATCTTTGTTTGCTTCATAAATTGGGAGTGATTGAACCTTTGTGCAAAGTTACTGCATTTTTTTGATATATATTGTCCGCAATGCAAATAAAATCTGCTACGCAAAGGTTTACGTTTAATTTAATCGCGACTTTGCGTTCAAGCTATCATGATATTTATTACCTTTGCAATTAGAATAGAAAACTACAACTAAAAACAAGATTCTAAACATATCAAATAAACAAGTCATGAAAGAACTTAAAGCACTTAACAGGCGTACTGCACCCAAGAGTGACATGCCTGAGAGAATCATTCAGTTTGGTGAAGGCAACTTCCTGCGCGCATTTGTGGATTGGATCATTTATAACATGAACCAGAAGACCGATTTCAACTCGTCTGTTGTCGTGGTGCAACCCATTGAACATGGTATGGCAGAATGGCTCAACGGGCAGGACGGCCTTTATCATGTGAACCTTCAGGGCAAGGAGAACGGCCAGTCTGTAAATACGCTGACCCGTATCGATGTGATCAGCCGCGCACTCAATCCCTATTCGCAGAATCAAGCTTTTATGGCTTTGGCCGAACAACCGGAGATGCGTTTTATCATCTCAAACACTACTGAAGCCGGCATCACTTTCGACGACAGCTGCAAGTTCAGCGATGCTCCGGCATCTTCTTATCCCGGCAAGCTGGTACAGTTGTTGTTCCACCGCTACAAGTTTTTTGAGGGCGACCCATCCAAAGGCATGATTATCATGCCTTGCGAACTGATTTTCCTCAATGGTCATCATCTCAAGGAGTGCATTTCTCAGTATATCGAACTTTGGAAGAGTGACATGGGTTCCGACTTCGAGGGCTTCAAGGCATGGTTCACCAACCATTGTTATGTCTGCGCCACATTGGTGGATCGCATTGTGCCGGGCTTCCCGCGCGACACCATCAAGGAGATTCAGAAACAGATATGTTATAAGGATAACCTCGTGGTGAAGGCAGAGACTTTCCACCTCTGGGTGATTGAGAAAGCGGAAAACATGACCGTAGAGCAGCTCAAGGCGGAGTTTCCCGCTGACAAGGCAGGACTTCACGTGCTGATCACCGACAACGAGAAACCGTACCATGAGCGTAAGGTTACGCTGCTGAACGGTCCTCACACCGTGCTTTCACCCGTGGCGTATTTGAGCGGCATTGACATCGTGCGTGACGCTTGCGAGCATCCGGTGCTGGGCAAATATATTCATAAGGTGCAGTTCGACGAGTTGATGCAGACCCTCGACCTGCCAATGGATGAACTCCGGCAGTTTGCATCCGATGTTTTGGAGCGTTTTGAGAATCCGTTTGTCGACCATCAGGTAACGAGCATCATGCTCAACAGCTTCCCCAAATTTGCAACCCGCGACCTCCCCGGCGTGAAAATTTTCTTGCAGCGTAAGGGTGAACTGCCACAGGGCTTGGTATTCGGTCTGGCTGCCATCATCACCTATTACAAGGGGGGCACACGTGCAGACGGTGCTCCTGTCGTGCCTAACGATGACCAAAAGATTATGGACAGACTGACAGAACTTTGGGCTACAGGCGATACGCAAAAAGTGGCGGAGGGTGTGCTTGCTTTCGATTATGTATGGCATGAAAACCTCAATGAAACACTGCCCGGGCTGACCGCCCTGCTCAAAAAGCATCTCGACCTGATTCGGGAGAAGGGTATGCTTGAGGCTGTGAAGACCATACTGTAGGCCTTCTCCGAAAGAATAAGAGAGAAAATATATCCAGACAAGCAGAGGTGTAGCTGATGCTTGACAATCTAAAAAGAGGATGCGCCACAAAAACAGCCGCATCCTCTTTTTATTATTACTGCTGTCTGCTAAAGCCCGAAGGGAAAAAAGACAAACCCGTCTGATAGCATTAACTGTCTCTTCCCGCAGGTTTTGTCGTCTCTTCCCGCTCTGATGGCAACGTACGACGTTCGGTGTACATGCGTACGACGTTCGGTGTACATGCGTACGACGTTCGGTGTACATGCGTATGGCGTTCGGTGTACGCCGCCATCCGGATGAAAATGGCGTATCATTTGGTGCATACGACGCTTAGGCAAGCCCTTTTCGGGCAAAAACGCCCATAGGCATGATGTGTAAAGGGTTACTGAGGCGACAATTTATTTTCAGCAGACCGTGATATTCCTGTTAATTTATACTGCGGGAGCAACATCTTCCCTCGCCTTTAACTATCCAGATATTCTCTCACCATCTCTGCGCACCGCTCGCCATCTACGCCCGCCGAAACGATGCCTCCTGCATAGCCAGCACCTTCTCCGCACGGGAAAAGTCCCTGTATACGCACATGCTGGAGCGTCTCCCTATCGCGCAAGATGCGGATGGGACTTGAGGTTCGGGTTTCCGTGGCAATGAGCACAGCCTCATTGGTCAGGAAGCCATGGCTGCGCTTGCCAAACTCCTTGAATCCTTCCTGCAAACGATGGGTGATAAACTTCGGCATCCAAAAGTGAAGAGGACTGCTAATCAATCCCGGTGCATAACTGCTTCTGGGCAGGTCATAACTCAATCGATTATTCACAAAGTCTGCCATACGCTGAGCGGGAGCCGTCTGTTTCATGTTGCCCTGCAGCCAGCAATTTTTCTCCAATTGCTCTTGAAAATACATCATGCAGAGCTTATCTTGTGATTGTACGGCATTTTCTTCTGCATTTATCTCATTGCCATACAATTGCGATAAATCCTCGGGATGAATCTCAACCACCATACCACTATTCGACCATTGCGTACCACGATTGGCGGGTGACATGCCATTTACCACAATCTGCCCGGGAGCTGTGGCCGCCGGGATGACAAAACCTCCGGGACACATACAGAATGAATACACACCGCGACCTTTCACCTGAGCTACAAAAGAATATTCTGCGGCCGGCAAATAGTTTCCGCGCCCCTGCTTGCTATGGTATTGAATCTGGTCTATCAGCACCGACGGATGCTCCAGACGCACACCGACCGCAATGCCTTTGGGCTCAATTTCCACACCGGCCTCATTGAGATAGCGGTACACATCACGCGCACTATGTCCGGTAGCCAATATCACCGGGCCTCTGAATGTCCTTTCTCTTCCGGTCAGCAAATCAATCGCTTCTACCCCAATCACCTTGCCGTTATCAAGTATGAGCGAGCTCATCTTGGTCTGGAAACACACTTCTCCTCCACTCTTCTGAATCTGTATGCGCATATTTTCGATGACCCGTGGCAGCTTGTCCGTACCGATATGCGGATGGGCATCTGCAAGAATAGAGGTAGAAGCACCATGCTGACAAAAAACATTAAGTATCTTTTCAACGTTCCCGCGCTTCTTGCTTCGGGTGTAAAGTTTGCCGTCACTATAAGCTCCCGCACCGCCTTCACCAAAACAATAGTTGCTTTCCGGATCCACCTTTTGAGTTCTGGTTATCAGGGCTATATCTTTTTTACGTTCACGCACATCTTTACCCCTCTCCAAGATGATAGGGCGCAACCCGAGTTCAACCAGCCGCAAGGCGGCAAAGAGACCTCCGGGGCCCTCCCCCACCACAATCACATCAGGCCTGCCTGATACATCTGGATATTCCGTATGCACGTACGCTTCATCCTGTGGCATCTCATTGATATATGCTCTCACCGTCAGATTGACAAAGATAGTGCGCTGCCGTGCATCAATACTCTTGCGAAGTATCCTCACATGGGTAATCGTTCGCATATCCATTCCCTTCTCCTTGGCCAAGTAACTAATAATATTTTGCTCGGTACTTGCCACTTGTGGCAACACGCGTATCTGATACTCTGCTGTCATTTTAATAATTTGTAGGTATTTATTCACAAAAGTAGGCAATTTATCAGTAAAATCATTGCACATCAAGATAAATCTTATTATTTTTGCAACTAAGTTCTGCCATAGCCCTGTTTGTTTCAGGGATGGCATTATATGATTTAAAAATCACATCAATGAAAGTCTTAAAATTCGGCGGAACATCTGTAGGTTCCGTGAAAAGCATTCTTGCTTTAAAACGTATCGTAGAGAATGAGGCACGTCGCCAGCCCATTGTTGTTGTCGTCAGTGCATTAGGTGGAATCACCGATCAGCTTCTCTTCACTTCCCAGTTAGCAGTTCAAGGTGATGAAAGTTGGAAAAACTCTTACGAGGAAATGATGGATCGCCATCATAAAATGATTGATACCATTATCACCGACAACAAGGCTCGTGAGCAATTATTTAATAAGGTGGATGCCTTATTTGAGCAGCTTCATTCCATTTACTTCGGTGTCTTCCTCATTCATGACTTGAGCAAAAAGACTCTGGATGCAATTATGAGCTATGGCGAACGGTTGAGTTCCAATATCGTTTCTACATTGGTGAGGGGTTCGCAATGGTTTGATTCACGCGAGTTTATCAAAACCATCAGTCTCCATGGGAAGAATACGCTCGATAGCGACTTAACTAACAAACTTGTTAAAGACGCGTTCAGCGACCTGCCACGCATATCGCTTGTTCCGGGATTCATCTCGTCAGACAGAGAATCCGGAGAAACAACCAATCTCGGCCGTGGCGGTTCCGACTATACGGCTTCCATCATTGCAGCCGCCCTTGATGCCGATGTGCTTGAGATATGGACCGACGTAGACGGCTTCATGACTGCTGACCCAAAGGTCATCAAGTCTGCTTATACCATCGACGAATTAAGCTACGTGGAGGCAATGGAGCTTTGCAACTTCGGGGCAAAGGTGATCTATCCGCCTACTATATATCCCGTCTGTATCAAAAACATTCCAATTCGGGTGAAAAATACCTTTAATCCCGAAAGCCCCGGTACGGTAATCAAGAATAAGATTGAGAACGACCGCAAGGCAATCAAAGGAATTTCAAGCATCAAAGGCACTACATTGATTACGGTGAGCGGTCTTTCAATGGTGGGTGTGATAGGTGTGAACCGTCGAATCTTTACGGCATTGGCCGACAATGGTATCAGTGTGTTCCTTGTTTCACAGGCTTCTTCAGAAAATTCAACCTCTATCGGCGTGCGCGATGAGGATGCAGCGGAGGCTGTGCAAGTGCTCAACAGTGAGTTTGAAACCGAGATAGAAGACGGCGCTATGTTCCCTATGCATGCGGAAAGCAACTTGGCAACTATCGCTATCGTTGGTGAAAACATGAAGCATACACCGGGTATTGCCGGTAAACTCTTCGGAACGTTAGGACGAAGCGGTATCTCTGTCATTGCCTGCGCACAAGGTGCCTCTGAGACGAACATCTCATTTGTGGTCAATTCGCAACATCTTCGCAAATCGCTTAATGTGCTTCACGACTCGTTCTTCCTGTCGGAATACAATGTGCTTAATCTCTTTATTTGCGGTATCGGTACCGTAGGTGGCAAGCTTATTGAGCAAATACGCTCACAATACGAAGAGTTGAAAGAGCATTCACGTCTTAAACTCAACGTGGTGGGCATCTCCACATCAAAGACCGCCATCTTTGACCGTGACGGAATTGATCTTGACAACTATCGCGAAGCATTGAAATCTGCTATGCCAAGCACGCCCGAGAAACTTCGAGATAATGTGCTGGGCATGAATATATTTAATTCTGTATTTGTCGATTGTACGGCATCGAAAGATGTGGCAGCCCTTTATCAGACATTCCTCAATAAAAATATCAGCGTGGTAGCAGCCAATAAGATTGCCGCCAGCTCTAAATACGAAGACTACGCACACCTCAAGGAAACTGCTCTGCACCGTGGTGTGAAGTTCCTCTTTGAAACAAACGTTGGCGCAGGACTTCCCTTGATAGGTACTATCAACGACTTACGCAACTCGGGCGACCGCATATTGAAGATTGAGGCCGTGCTGAGTGGTACGCTCAACTTTATCTTTAATGAGATTGCAGAGGACGTACCATTCTCCGAGGCAGTGCGACGCGCGAAAGAACAAGGATTTTCAGAGCCCGACCCACGTATTGACTTGAGTGGCAAAGATGTTATCCGCAAATTGGTCATTCTTACCCGCGAGGCAGGCTATCGTGTGGAACAGGAAGATGTGGAGAAGCATCTTTTCGTTCCCGACGAATATTTCAAAGGCTCCGTTGAAGACTTCTGGATAAATCTTCCAAAACTCGATGCCGACTTTGAAGTACGCCGCAAGCGACTCGAAGCAGAGGGCAAGCGTTGGCGTTTTGTGGCTACGATGGACGGTGGAAAAACCAACGTAGCACTGAAAGAGGTGGACAGTAACCATCCGTTCTATGGATTGGAAGGAAGCAACAACATCGTTCTTCTCACCACCGAGCGCTATAAGGAATACCCCATGCTCATACAAGGTTATGGGGCGGGAGCAAGTGTCACCGCCGCAGGTGTGTTTGCCAATATCATGAGTATCGCCAATATTTAACGAATTATCTAAAATTTCCTCATACAAGGGAAATAAAGTAGGAATATGAAACATATTATTATTTTAGGAGACGGTATGGCAGACCACGCCGTAGAGAGACTGGGAGGAAAGACTCTCTTACAGTATGTCGACAAACCTTACATTGATCTGTTGGCTCGAAAAGGCAAGACAGGCAGACTGATGACCATCCCCGAAGGCTTCCATCCGGGTTCGGAAGTTGCCAATACTGCCATCATGGGTTATGACTTGAACAAGGTATATGAAGGTCGTGGCCCCCTTGAGGCTGCCAGCATAGGCTATGATATGGCACCTGAGGATATGGCAATCCGCTGCAATCTCATTACACTGCAAGACGGAAAGATAATCACTCACAACGGCGGAAACCTTTCTACCGAGAATAGTGACGTCCTTATCAAATATCTTGATAAGGCGTTGGGTAATGATAAAGTACACTTCATCACAGGTATCCAGTATCGCCATCTGCTCGTGATCAAATATGCCAGTAAGCATATTGTATGTGCCCCACCCCACGACCACCCCAACGAAGAGTGGGCTCCCCTGCTCGTGAAGAGCGAAGAGGGATGGGAAGACGTGCATGAGCCCATCCTCGGACTTGACGGAAAGCCTACGGGTGAGGTGAGAATGAGTGGGCAGGAAACGGCCGATCTCATCAATGACCTGATTCTCAAGTCGCAAAAACTGTTGGCAGAGCATCCCTTCAACCAAGATAAGATGGCAAAAGGCGAGCGCCCTGCCAACAGCATCTGGCCATGGAGCGGCGGCTATCGCCCAAGTATGGAAACGCTCATGCAGCTCTATCCGCAAGTGAAGACCGGCTCTGTCATCTCTGCTGTCGACCTTATTCGCGGTATCGGCTACTACGCCGGCCTTGATATTATTAAGGTTCCCGGTGCTACCGGACTTGCCGACACCAACTACGAGGGCAAGGCTGAGGCAGCCTTAGAGGCATTAAAGCGGCAAGACTTCGTGTATCTACACCTCGAAGCAAGTGATGAGGCGGGGCACGACGGTGACTTGGAACTCAAACTCCGCACCATCGAATATCTCGATCAACGTATCGTAGAGCCTATATATAATAAGGTGAAGAAATGGGATGAACCTGTTTGCATTGCCATCCTGCCCGATCACCCCACACCTGTGGAGATGCGTACCCACGTCACCGAACCTATACCATTTATTATATGGTATCCGGGAATTGAGCCCGACAACGTGCAACAATACGATGAAGTGTCGTGTGTGAGCGGTTCGTATGGGCTGCTGAACCTTAACGAGTTTATGGAAAACTTTATGAAAATCGATTGATATGAGATATTATTCAACCAACCATAATGCTCCGAAGGCTACACTGCGGGAAGCCGTGGAGCATGGTCTTGCTCCCGACCGCGGACTGTATATGCCGGAGCAGATAAGAACTTTGCCCGAGGATTTCTTCGAGCACATTGATAAAATGACATTCCAAGAAATGTCTTTCGAGGTGGCTAAAGCTTTCTTCGGCGATGACGTGGATGAGGAATCTCTGCATCGGATCGTTTTCGACACACTCTCTTTCGACACTCCCGTGGTGCCCGTTGACGGTAACATTTACAGCCTTGAGCTGTTTCATGGCCCCACGCTTGCCTTTAAAGACGTGGGTGCACGATTCATGGCACGACTGCTGCAATACTTCATCAATGAGGATAAGGCGGATGAACAAATGAGTGGGAACAAAGCAAGCAGGGGCGTAAACGTGCTTGTTGCCACTTCCGGCGATACGGGTTCAGCCGTGGCCAACGGGTTTCTGGGTGTGGACGGCATCCATGTCTATGTGTTATATCCCAAAGGTAAGGTGAGCAACATACAGGAAAGCCAGTTCACCACCCTCGGTCACAACATTACGGCTTTGGAGATTGACGGCGTGTTCGACGACTGTCAGGCATTGGTGAAGAATGCGTTTATGGACAAGGAACTAAACGAGCGCCTGACCCTCACATCGGCAAACTCGATCAATGTGGCGCGATTCCTACCGCAGGCATTCTATTATTTCAACGCATACGCACAGCTCAAGAAGGCTGGTAAGCTCGACAAGGGCAATCCTAACCTTATGATTTGTGTGCCGAGCGGCAACTTCGGCAACATCACCGCCGGTCTTTTCGCCAAGCGAATGGGATTGCCGGTAAAGCACTTCGTGGCTGCCAATAATGCCAACGACATCTTCTACAATTATCTACAAACAGGGAAATACAACCCGCAGCCCAGCAAGCAGACGCTTGCCAACGCCATGGACGTAGGAGACCCCAGCAACTTTGCCCGTATTTTGGCACTCTACGACAATAGCTGGGAGGCCATCAAAACCGCTATCAGCGGTGCCACATATACTGATGAGCGTATCCGTGAGACCATGCAGGCATGCTATGCCGCCACGGGCTACGTGCTCGATCCTCATGGTGCATGCGGCTATCAGGCGCTGAAAGAGCAACTTAAAGCAGATGAGGTGGGTGTATTCCTCGAAACAGCCCATCCTGCCAAGTTCAAGGAGAAGGTCGATGACATCATTCAGTCGGACATCGCTATACCTGCCCGCCTACAGACTTTCATGCAAGGCACTAAGCAAAGCGTTGAGATGCCCAACGATTTTGAGGCATTCAAGACCTTCCTCATGAAAGAGTAAAAAACATAAAGAACTAAACCACAGAAGGGGATTATTTGTTCACCGTAACAGATAATCCCTTTTATCTTCTATAATTTGTGCACGCGAACAAAAATAAAATCGAATAAATTGAATCGTAAAACATTATTTATTTGATATCTTTTCTTATTTTTGCAAGCAACAAAGCGAACATCAAAGGCACTTTAAGCCACATAGATATTTTCTAACAAAACATTATTGTAACGCCTATGACTCTTTTAATGGTAGTCGAGCTCCTTGTCGTTTTAGGAGCTCTTTGGGTAGGAGCCCGATACGGAAGTCTTGCACTTGGTGCCATCTCCGGTATTGGGCTCGCCATCCTCGTTTTCGGTTTCCAGCTGAAACCAAGTACGCCACCGACCGATGTCATCTACATCATCATCGCTGCCGTAACCTGCGCCGGCATGCTGCAGGCCTCGGGAGGAATGGACTGGATGATACAGATTGCCGAGAGAATGCTGCGAAAACATCCCGAACGCATCACTCTCCTTGCCCCTTTCACCACATTCTTCCTCACCGTGCTGGTGGGTACCGGGCATGTGGTCTACACGTTGATGCCTATTATCTGCGACATAGCTTTGAAGAAAGGCATCCGTCCCGAACGTCCTTGCAGCATTGCCAGCATCGCTTCACAGATTGGCATCACCTGTTCGCCCATCGCCGCAGCCGTAGTGGCATTCTCCACCATCTCGGCCGACAATGGTATGAACGTGAGCAATATCCAGATTATCATGGTTACCATTCCCGCATGTATCATTGGAATTTTGATGGCAGTGGCCTATAGCTGGAGACGCGGATTAGACCTCGACAAGGATCCCAAGTTTCAAGCCCGCCTGAAAGATCCCGTGCAGTATGCCTATATTTATGGCAACAGTGCTACGGTGCTCGATAAGGAAATCTCTAAGGACAGCAAGCGCGCCGTGTATATCTTTCTATGCGCCCTGCTGGTCATCGTTGTTTTCTCTGTCGCATCCATGTTCGGATATAACCTCCTGCCCAGTTTCGACACCGTACAGGCCGTAAAAGGAGCAGGCTCCGTCACTCTGCCCGGCGGCATAACAGAATCGGCAAGAGAACTGGCAAAGGCCGGCGTAGTGGTAGCCGGAGTGACCGAAAGGGTGTCGAAGCCTATCACGATGAATATCGTCATCCAGATTACGATGATCACTGCTGCCGCATTGATGATTATATTCTGCAAGGCCAAGCCGAAGGCTGCCATCAACGGAGCCGTATGGCAGAGCGGCATGGTGGCCGTGGTGGCCATTTACGGTATCGCATGGATGGCCAACACATACTTCGACAACTACAAGCCGGAGATGCAGGCCATGCTGACCGCGCTCGTCACTGCCCATCCGTGGACTATTGCCATTGCCTTCTTTTTCGTATCGGTGCTAATCAACAGTCAGGGTGCTGTGGTGGTATCCATGCTGCCACTCGCCTACTCGCTCGGCATCGAGGGATGGGTGCTCCTCGGTGTGATGCCGGCCGTCTATGGTTACTTCTTCATTCCTAACTATCCTTCCGACATTGCCACGGTGAACTTCGACCGTTCGGGAACCACCGTCATCGGAAAATATCTGTTGAACCACTCTTTCATGATTCCCGGACTGATCCATGTAGTATCGGCAACAATTGCCGGATACGTCATCTCCTATCTTTTCCACATAGCCGGATTCTATTAAGATAAATAAGTAAGTAGATGTTCAAAATTAAACACCCATATATTTTCCTTTGTTTTTATTCTTTGGCTTATCGCCATCTTTAGGCCACTATCTGTCAAGATTTCATTACAGTTTTTTCGTTCAGATTTTCGTTCATTCTAGAGCGGAAAATCGGGG
>CAUTTP010000090.1:0-12545 GCA_963541305.1 uncultured Prevotella sp. | reverse complement strand
TCTAGAATGAACGAAAATCTGAACGAAAAAACTGTAATGAAATCTTGACAGATAGGAGATATAATGATTAGTGATATAAAGATGAAAAGAACATATTATTCAGTTTCTTTTTCAGAAATGACAAATATATTGCCAAGCCATCCTCCTGCAGTGTTGGAGTGAAAAGGATTTTATTTGCAAGTGCGGGAAAGGCATAAATAAGATGTTCTCTAAAACATCAAACTACCACCATAAACCAGCACGACATAACGGAAGATTTTACCGAGGATGACGCTGATGAGAGTGATGGGGAGATTGGCACGCATAAGCCCGAGAGTGATACAGATGGCGGTGCCAATGATGGGCAGAAAAGAGAAGAAACCCATCCATGCACCATGGTTACCCATGAAGCGTTGGGCTCTATCGAGACTTTCTTTCTTGACGTGCAGATAGCGTTCGATCCAGTCGAGTCGCCCCAAACTGCCGATGGCATAGTTGAACATTGAGCCCGCCACATTGCCGATAGTAGCATAGATGACCAATTGCACGGGATCTAATCCCATGGCGAGCATGGCAAGAATGATGGCTTCACTACTGAAAGGGAAGAAGCTGCCGGCCAGAAAGGCAGACACAAGCATGCCCCAATAGCCATAATTGAGAAACAGATCGGTTATGGCATCCATAGGTTATATGCGGTAATGGTGAGGATTGCTGCAATGATGGCGAAAAAGCAGATGTTGGACAGCTTGGAGTAAGTGAGTGCCAGACAGTGACCGATGAGGGGTGAAGTGGTCACGATCGACATACCCAACAGTGGGTCGATATGTTGGGGTTGCAGGATGATGAAAATGAAGCAGGCCGTGTCTATAGTGATCAGCATCTCGTAGAGCATGCGGGTACGGATCTTGTCCTGAAAGCTATACATGAGAAAGTGGGTGCTACCGACAACAGCAAGGATTAGGACAAAAAACAGGGTGATGATACGATGACTATCGAGTTGGGTAATGGTGGTGATAGGGGAGAACTGGGCTAACTCGATAAAATGCTCGACCAAGACAAGCGGCTGACCCATATAGACATAATAAGCACCGACAAACCAGTAGGGCGCAAGCACGCCAAGCAATGATGCAAAGAAAGTGCGGCCATTGAAAACGAGGATGTTGGTGGCCATGAGAATCCAAAACAGAGGTAGAAAAAAGAGTATCTGGACGAAGACCACACTGCCTATGCCTATAGCCATAAAGGCATAAAACACCCATCCCATCGCCTTTGGATTCTGATAAGCCCTAAAGATATTCAGAAAGAAGGAGATAAACGCCAGCTGCACAATGGCTGTCTGGATGGACGGCAACATGAATACGCACATGGTAGTGAGCACGAGGAATGAACACGACACCATGCGGCTGTATATGCGGATAAGGGAGTTGGCATTATTCAGCTCGACCATCAATAGGGCTGATATGGCAATGAGGATGGTCTGAATCCATAGCTGCTGGGTGACGAACCCCGCAGTGAGACACACCAACGCAGCATAGATGGACGTTATGGGTAACGACCACCGCGATTCCGCTATCCTGTTTTGCGTACGCTTGAGCATATCGATTATAGATCCTGTCCGATGTCTCTTCTGAAATATTTATCGGTAAACTGTATCTTCTGCGCCTCTTCAAAACTCTTTTGCAAGGCTTCTTCTTTATTGTTGCCGTATGACGACACGGCAATGACACGTCCGCCTGCGGTGACCACTCGGTTATCTTGCATTGCGGTGCCTGCGTGGAACACGATGCTACCCTCTACCTGTTCGATGCCGCTGATGGGATAACCCTTCCTGTAGGTCTCTGGATAACCGCCGCTGACGAGCATCACACACACAGCGGAACGCTCGTCGAAAGCAATGGTGCGCATATTGAGATTTCCCTGTGCCACACCCTCAAAGAGATCCACGATGTCACTCTTCAGCCGGAGCATCACGCTCTCGGTCTCCGGATCGCCCATGCGACAGTTATATTCGATGACCATTGGCTCACCGTCCACGTTGATAAGACCAAAGAAGATGAAGCCCTTGTAGTCGATGTTCTCTGCTGCAAGACCATTAACGGTGGGGCGAATGATGCGATCTTCCACCTTCTTCATCCACTCTGGAGTGGCAAATGGCACCGGACTGACGCTACCCATACCACCAGTGTTGAGACCAGTATTGTGTTCGCCGATACGCTTATAATCTTTCGCCTCGGGCAGAATCTTATAGTTCTTGCCATCGGTCAGTACGAAAACGGAGCATTCTACGCCCGAGAGAAACTCCTCTATCACCACTTTTGCCGATGCTTTGCCAAACATGCCTCCCAGCATTTCCTTAAACTCTTTCTTAGCTTTATCGAGGTCATCGATGATGAGCACGCCCTTGCCGGCAGCCAGTCCGTCGGCTTTCAGCACGTAAGGGGCCTGGAGTGTTTCGAGGAAAGCAAGTCCCTTATCTATGGTTGTGGCATCGAAAGTCTCGTAAGCAGCAGTGGGAATATTGTGGCGCTTCATGAATGTCTTGGCAAAATCTTTGCTGCCTTCGAGCATCGCGCCCTGCCTTGAAGGTCCTATCACGGGGATGTTGGCAGTGCGCGGATCGCTCTTGAAGTCGTCATAGATACCGTTTACCAATGGGTCTTCGGGGCCGACAATTACCATATCGATTCGATTGGCAATGGTGAAATCCTTGAGTTTGCCAAACTCATTGACACCGATGGCTACGTTTTCGCCTACGGTAGATGTACCGGCATTACCCGGAGCAATAAACAACCTGTCGCATTTTTCACTCTGCGCAATCTTCCATGCCAGTGCATGCTCGCGACCGCCGCTTCCTAAAAGGAGTATCTTCATATTGATGGGAGTTAAAGGTAATCGTCAAAATACCGACTGATACGTTCGTGAAGATGGGTGGATTGGTGCCCTCGCATGTTGTGAGGTTCACCCGGATAGACGAAGAAGTCAGGTTGCGTACCATCCATGATACACTGCTTAAGGAACGAGAACGCGTGCTGAGGCAACACCACGGGGTCGTTGAGGCCTATGATAATTTGCAGTTTTCCCTTAAGATTCTTAGCTTTTGGAATCAGGCTCGACTGCGCATATCCCTCCGGATTAGTCTCTGGGGTATCCATATACCGCTCGCCATACATCACCTCATACCATTTCCAGTCTATCACCGGACCGCCTGCCACACCCACTTTGAATACGTCTGGGTAGGTCGTCATGAGGTTGATAGTCATGAATCCACCGAAACTCCAGCCATGAACACCCATTCGTTCCGCATCCACATAGGGCAGACTTTTGAGATATTTCACGCCCTCCATCTGGTCAGCCATTTCTATTTCACCGAGATGACGGAAGGTAGCCTGTTCAAATTCCTTGCCTCTGTTCTCACTTCCTCGATTGTCAAGGATAAAGAGAACATAACCTTTCTGTGCCATGTAGGTCTCCCAACCACGACTACCATAGTGCCAACTGGCCTCCACATTGTGTGCATGGGGACCGCCGTAAACGTAAATGATGGTGGGATATTTCTTGGATGCGTCAAAGTTGACGGGTAGCACCATACGATAATAAAGGTCGGTGGTGCCGTCGGCAGCCTTGATCGAACCTGATTTATATTCGGGAACGCTGTAGCCTTTCCATGGATCTTCGGCTGTAAAATAACGCACATGACTCTTGCCTTCTGTATCGACAATGGCGATATTACGGGGAGTTGTTGGTGCGGTATATTTGTCCACCAGATAGGTGCCCGACGTACTAAGCGAGCCCTGATGCCAGCCTTCGCCATTTTCGTCGATGAGCTGACGCTTGCCATTGTCGATATTCACTGCGTAAAGATTACGCTGTAGTGGACTTTTCTCGTTGGACGCGATGATAATGCTATGCTTCTTTGCATTGAAACCGAGCACTTCTGTCACTACCCATTTGCCGCTGGTGATTTGCTTGATTTGCCTGCCTCCGGTATCGAAAAGATAAAGATGCCTATGCCCGTCTTTCTGACTGTCGAGAATAAACTTAGTGTTATCCCATGGCAAAAAGGCGATGGGGTGTTGCGGCTCCACATATTTCGTATCCGTTTCGCGATAGAGTTCGGCGAGTTTGGTACCTGTTTCGGCATCATAACTCACCAATCTGCAATCATTCTGGTCACGGTTGAGTTCAAACATATAGACAGTTTTATTGTCCGGGCCCCATGCAATATTGGTAAAGTATCGGTCGGTCGGATCGCCTGTTTGAAGATAAACGGTTTTCCCGGAAGCAAGGTCATAGACTCCAACAGTCACCTGATGACTTGTCTCGCCGGCCATCGGATATTTCTCGGGAGTCGCCGTGGCGATGCGAGAGCCGGTGTCGGGTATCCAGTCGGCAGCAGGAATATCGACCAAAGGGTAATCTGTCACCATACTCTGATCCATACGATAGAATGCTAATTTCTTCCCGTCGTTACTCCAGAACAATCCTCCTGAGATGCCAAATTCATCGCGATGCACACTCTGACCATAGACAATATTGCGACTGCCATCGGTAGTGAGTTGCTTGGTTTTGCCATTCGATGTGGTGACAAAGAGCTGGTTATCCTTGACATAGGCCGTCGCCCGTGAGACATAGCAGAAGTCTGATGCCTGCGACCGGGCAATATCGGAATAATCGAGCGACCATTCCGTCTTGCCGGTCTTCCAGTTTAGCAACACTTGCTTCTTGCGGTCAGCAATTAAAACCAATGTTTTGCCTGCCTCGGGAAACTGCACATAATGCAGACTGTGCAGGTCGAGCCGGCTCTTGTTCTTGATGTCTTCCAAAGTGAAAAGGAGAGTCTCCTTGCCTGTTTTCTTGTCAATCAGCATACACTTCTCCACATCTGTTCGTACCAATTCATCGCCCCACCATGCAGTCCAGCGGTTTTTGGCTATCATGTTGTGATAGTTTTTACCGCCGAAGTTCAGGTCTTCGAGCGTGAATTGCTTGAGCCGCTGTGCATCAGCCTGTCCTCTAACCCCAACTATGTTTGCCATGATCATGCAGCAAACCATCAATTTATGTTTAATCTTCATCCTCAAAAAGTCTGCTTCTATCAAACTTTCCTCCACTGCGCTTGTCACTTCCTTTGAAGCTCTTGCTGCTACGGCCTTTGAAATCGTCATTTCTGCGACGTGACTTGAAGTCGCCTCTATCCCCACGCGAACTGTTGCGGTCGTTATCGCCGTCACGTCGTCCGCCTTTAAAATCACGTCGCTTGACATGGTTTTCGCCGTCTTCATCGCGACGATCCTTACGGTCACGATTGTTGAAAACGGCCTTTTTCGACTCAAAAGAGTAGAACTTGAATGATCGGATATCGCCCTCCTCATTAGCCTCTTCTGCCTCAAGGCGCTCTTTAAACTCACGATTCTTCTTAAAACGGTGCTTCTGCGCCATCTCTTTCTTCTCTTCTTCGGTCTTCACGATGCCGCCCTCGGCACGAAATTCCTTCATCCGTCCATCGAAAAGCGTATATTTGCGGAACTCGCATTCCAGACTTCCGTTGAACACAGGAATCTTGATGGACGGCTTCAGGCCAATCTGTTCGAAGCATTCCTCGCGGTAGCTCAGCACCCAAGCCTCATTGCCACCAAACTCGTGTTTCAGTCTTTCACCGATCATCTTATAGGTTCCCAAGAGGTTCGGTGTAGAGATTCGCTCGCCGTAAGGAGGATTCATGATGATGATACTTTTATTTTCGGGCTTCTTAAAGTCCTTAAAATCCTGCTGCTCCACGGTCACATCTTTGGTCAAACCGGCTGCTTTTACGTTAAGACGGGCTGTGTTTACCGATTTTACATCAATGTCGTAACCATAGATGTGATGCTTAAACTCGCGCTCCTGAGAATCATCATTATAGATATTATCGAAGAGTTCTTGATTGAAATCTGGCCATTTCTCGAAGGCGAACTCTTTGCGGAATACGCCCGGAGAGATGTTACGGGCAATCAATGCGGCCTCTACGAGCAGTGTGCCAGATCCACACATGGGGTCGATGAAATCGGTATCGCCTGTCCATCCACTCATCAGAATCATACCTGCAGCCAGCACTTCGTTGAGAGGAGCTTCCACACTCTCCTGCCGATAGCCGCGGCGGTGCAAGCTCTCGCCGCTCGAATCCAAACAAAGTGTAGCCTTATCGTCTGCGATATGGATGTGCAGACGAATATCCGGATTGCTTACCGAAATGTTAGGACGGTCGCCCATTGCTTCACGAAACTGGTCTACGATGGCATCTTTCACTTTGTAGGTTACAAAGCGAGAGTTGCGGAACTCCTCGGAATAAACCACAGAATCAACTGAAAAAGTCTTGCCTTTCAGAATATATTGCCCCCAATCAATCTTTTTGACCTCGTTATACACATCTTCTGCAGAGCCGGCTTTGAAGTGTTTGATGGGTTTAAGAATACGGATTGCTGTATGCAGTTGGAAGTTAGCGCGGTACATCATCTCATTATCACCTGTAAATGATACCATGCGACGGCCGATTTCTACATTGTTAGCACCCAATCGGGTGAGCTCTTGTGCCAAAACCGGCTCTAAGCCCATAAAAGTTTTGGCGATGAGTTCAAATTCCATTTTATTTGAATTGATAATATTATGATTGCGATTTTATTTAGCTTTATTGTATTTTGTGGTCTGTGGAGCCATGTCATTCATTACCCATGTGTTGGCACCGACCACGCAACCCTGTCCGATGGTGATGCGCCCCAGCACAGTTGCGTTGGCATATATCACCACGTCGTCGCTGATAATCGGATGGCGGGGCATACCCTTGATCGGGTTGCCATGCTCGTCCAAGGGGAAACTTTTGGCACCGAGGGTCACACCCTGATATAGTTTCACATTGTTGCCGATAATGCATGTTTCACCGATAACGACGCCGGTTCCGTGGTCTATGGTGAAATATTCACCGATCGTAGCACCGGGATGAATGTCGATGCCCGTCTCCGAGTGTGCCATTTCGGTCATCATGCGTGGGATGAGGGGCACGTTAAGCAGGAACAATTCGTGCGCCACGCGATAGTTGGTGAGTGTCTTGATCACGGGATAACATGATAGTATTTCAGCCAAACTTGTCGCTGCTGGATCGCCGTTGTATGCTGCTGTCACATCAGTAGCCAGTGTATGGCGCACCTCGGGTAGCTTAGCCACCAGTTGCGCGGCCAAGTCTTGTGCCTGATCTCTAAGCGAAAGGAGATTGTCTTCGGTGTCTTTATCATCCGAAAAGCATAGACCTGCCAAGATTTGTTCACTCAACAACTTATGCAGTCGCTCCACATTGACACCTATCTGATATTTGATGGTTTTGATATTGACCTGCGACTTTCCAAAATAACCGGGAAAGAGAATAGCGCGCGATAACTGGATAATCTCCTCAAGCACAACGCCTGAAGGTAGAGGATATCCATCGCGATGCTGGTGAAACAAACCTTTGAGCGACTTTGGCTCTGAGAGCAGCTCAACGGTTTTGGTCAGCACATGAGTCATTTTAGTAGCGCTCATTGGTGTGTATCAATCTTTTATGCACGCAAAGTTACTAAAAATCGTGCAAATGAAATATAGATTATAGAGTTTTTTTGCGTGAAGTGCAATATTGTCCTAAACGTTTCAAGAATACGAAAAGCACCTTGTCATGGTTCCGGAACATCATTTCGGCTCTGCCATCAGGCGAAAGCGGTGACGTACGTCGCTCGGCGTACGTGCATACAGCGTTCGGCGTACGTGTGTACGGCGTTCGGTGTACGTGTGTACGTCGTTCGGTGTGCATGCGTACGGCGTTCGACGTACGTCACCGTCAGGATGGAAAGCAATGACGAAACGGATGTAAGGGGGGCGGCGTAAAGATGCTTCCCGACTGAAGAAGCATGAAGACAGCCGAACGGGTGGCTTGGAACGGTCAGCCAACTGTTCGGTGCTTGGCAAAAGCATACGGGAAACATTTAGAACGACATTGTGTGAAGTAGTGATGCGGCTCAAGCGCTACACTGCAATACTATCAAGGAACAGTAGCAGCCGGTTGGTCACATTGACAGCTGACACGCCCGAGTCGAAGTCGAGAGACACGAGGTTCAGTTGCGGATAAAGTCTCTTGAGCTTCTTCTCGATGCCTTTCGACACAATGTGATTGGCGATACACCCAAAGGGCTGCAGGCTCGCCACATTGTTCACGCCCTGATTTACCATACTGATAATATCACTGGGCAGGAGCCACCCCTCACCAAACTGGGCGGCCAATGACACTACGCCGTCCACTTCCTTAGCCTCTTCAAAGATATTGGTGAAGGGGCGGAAATAGCGGAACTGAGATGCTATCTTATTGATTTTTTTCTGTCGTCGCCATATCAGACTGTAGATACTCTTCACCACGAAGTCGGGTACGTTGGTGCAACGAAGCCCCATGTGTTTCTCTGCAATGATGTTCACGAAGTTCTGCAAGAAGAAAGGCGACAGCAGAGCCGGTACCACCTCATATCCTTTGTCGATGATTTTTTGCGCAAGAAACTGGTGGGCGAAGGGGTTGAACTTGAGAAATATCTCGCCCACAATGCCCACTGCGGGCACATCTTTGTCCACGGTGATGGCGTCAAACTCACGTGCAGCCTGATCAATGAGGTCTATCAGGCCTTGGGCGCTGTTGTGAAGAATGGGGTCGACAGCCAGTGTGAGGTATTTGTCACGCAATTCTTCGGCGGCATTAGTTGTCTTCGGGCCTATACGGTAAGCATCTTTCTTTAGTCGGATAACGGCAGCATGATACATCTTTGAGATCGTGTCGCAATAGAGAAACATCGTTACGATGATTGGTGCATACTTTACCCACGGCACGTCCAATGCTCCATCCTGATTATCGTCCTTCTCATCCGCACTGGATGCAACGCCCAATGTGATGAGCGGCACATTCTCAAAACCGTTGGCATTCATCGCTCGTCTGATGAGCGCAGCATAGTTAGTAGCTCGGCATTGACCGCCGGTTTGGCTCATCACCACCGATATTTTATCCGTGTCGTAACGTCCGGAGCGCAACGCCTTTACAAAATCGCCTACGATGAGCGTTGCGGGATAACATACCTCATTATTGGCAAACTTCAGCCCGTACTCCGCACTCTCGGCGTCACTTGGCGGCAACACCTCTACGTCCCATCCGAAAAGTCGGCATACGGGCGGCAGCAAGGGCGTAAGATATTCTGTGAAATAGGGTGCAAGAATATGACGCGAGATGGGCGGTAAGGCTGTGGTGGTGCTTCCGCTCTCTTGTTGCGAAACGGTCATTTCCTCCTTTCCTGTCATTGTATCGGCATTTGTTATTTCTTTCTTCTCACCTCTCAACGACTCGATGAGCGAGCGCACGCGCAGCTTCAGGCTGCCAATGTTGCTCACGTCGTCAATTTTAAGCAGAGTGAAAGGCTTGCCATGATTCTTCATGATGGTACGTATCTCGTCTTGGATGAACGAGTCAGGGCCACAGCCAAACGAGGTCATCTGTACGAAATGCACATCGTTGGGTTGTTCGGCAGCCCATTGACCTGCTTTCATGATGCGGTTCATATATGCCCATTGCTTCACCAGAAAAGTCTCACCCGTACTCGTTTTCTGATCGCCTCGCACGATATCTTCCGAAATAACGTTCACTCCTAAGGTGGCAATCATCTCCGACAGTTTGTGCTGGATAAGCGGATCTGTGTGGTAGGGACGCCCTGCGAGCAGAATAGTGAGCTTTCCTTCTGCCCTGCTCTGGGTGAGAATCTCCTCCGCTTTCTGCTTGATCTGCCGTATATATTCCTGTTGGCGGGTCTGTGCAAGGAGCAAAGCCTTCTTGATGATTGGCCTGCCTACACCGAGACCTTTGAGATATTGCGTAATCTGCTTTTCCAGAAGTTTCGGGTCACGGAAGTTGATCACCGGCGAATCAACACGTGATTGCAGTGTCATGGCGCTGCGAATCACATCCGAATAAGCCGAAACAATGGGGCAGTTATAGCTGTTGATATTACGGTCATCGTCTTGATGCTCGTATACCACATAGGGCATGAAGATGAATGCCTGTTTTCCGGCAGGCAGAGCCGATAGGTTTTCGTCCAGTTCCTTGATGTGCGAATGTACGAGTTTGGCCGGGAAACAGATGTTATCGCTCATTACCGACGCCAGTGCACCCTCATATTTCCGGAAGGTCGATTCGCTGCTGAGCATCACCTGAAAGCCTGCTTCAACGAACAGCGTATGCCAGAACGGGAATTCCTCATACATGTTCAGTATGCGGGGAATACCTACAACAGGTCTCATCGTCTGCCTGACATCTCTCCCTTCCCGCTCCTCTCTTCTCTCTCCTCTTTCTTGAGTACGATCGAAGAGCAGGTGATATTTATAGGTGTAGATGTTCTCGCCCTTGTCATCGCGCCCTCCTTTGTTATTGAACACCCGCTCGCATTTGTTGCCTGAGTAGAATTTACGATTGCCGTCAAACTTATACATCGTCACGAAACAGTTGTTCTCACAACCCTTGCATGTCAGTAGTTTGGTGTCGTATGTTGACATGTCGAGCATGTCGGCGGCTGATCGGTCACTGATGTCACCCTGCTGCTTACACTGGCTGATGGCATGGAGTGCACAACCGTATGCTCCCATCATTTCGGGCATGCTGCTACGTGCCACCTCCGTACCGACCAAGAGCTCGAAGGCACGCACCACCGAGTCGTTCTTCATCGTGCCGCCCTGCACCACGATCTTGTTTCCCAACTTGTCATTACCATGCAGTTTGAGCACCTTATAAAGACAGTTGCGCACCACGGCGTAGGAGAGGCCGGAGGCAATGTCGCCCACCGTGGCTCCCTCGCGCATCACCTGCTTCACCTTCGAGTTCATGAACACGGTGCAACGCGTACCCAGATCGCAGGGCTTTTCACCCTGACAGGCGATATTGGCAAACTCTGCCACGTCGTAGCCCAAGTTCTGTGCAAATGTCTGTATAAACGTACCGCAACCCGACGAACATGCCTCGTTGAGCTCCATGCGCACCACTGTGCCATTCTCCACAAAGATAGCTTTCATATCCTGACCGCCAATGTCGAGGATAAATGATACATCGGGCATCAGCGTGGCGGCAGCGCGATAGTGCGCCATCGTTTCGATGATGCCGCTGTCGAGGCTGAATGCCGTCTTGATGAGGTCTTCTCCGTAGCCCGTGGAACACGAACCCACGATGTGCAACTGTGCCCCTGCCTCATCTGCAGCAGCTTGCAGCCTGCCGATACCTTTGCTCACCGCCTTGATGGGGTTGCCGAGATTCATGGAATAATCCTTGAAAATGATTTGCCCCTCATCCTCTTTGTTAGCCCGAACAGCCACAATCTTGGTAGTGGTCGACCCAGAGTCGATGCCGACCACCACCCATTCATGACCTTTGCGCATAGGGTGGACGGGTGTAGCATACCGATCTTTGCTGCGGCGCCATGCCTCATGCTCCTCATTGTTGGCAAAGAGGGCAGTGAGTTCTTCTTCCGCTTCGGTTTTCTTCTTGCTGTTGTCAGAAAGCGAACAGGATGTTTGCCCGTCATCGGACGGCTCTGTCACGATCTTGCCCGACCTATCGAAAGCTGTCTTGAGTTCGTCAAGCGAGAACCGCTGTGTCTTCTCCGAATGGAGCGCACAGCCAAGTGCGGGAATCAGATTACCCTCTTCGAGCACGATGAAATCATTGCTCGGCAAGCTGAGAAACTCTGCAAACGCCTTGCGCAAGGCAGGTAGAAATGTGAGCGGACCGCCACAGAGCAGGATGGGGCCGGCGAAATCGCAGCCATGGCTGAGCGTTGTCACCGTCTGCACGGCAATGCTGTGAAAGATGCTTGCTGCAATGTCACTCTCGGGAAGATTGCGCGACATGAGGTTTTGCACGTCGGTCTTAGCAAACACGCCGCATCTCGCCGCCATGGGGTAGAGGTGAGTGGAGGTCATGGCCTTCCGGCTCATATCGTCATTTGTGCATCCCATGAGTACCGACATCTGGTCGATGAAGGCTCCCGTACCACCGGCGCAGTTGCCGTTCATGCGCAACTCCATGCTCTGTCCGTTGAAAAACACCACCTTCGCATCCTCACCCCCTATGTCTATCAGGGCTTTTGCCTCAGGGTAACGCTTACGGGCGAAGACCGTTGCCGCCACCACCTCTTGCACAAACTCGGCTTTTAGCTGTTCGGCAGTCGACATGCCGACAGAGCCCGTCACGGAGATGTGAAGGTCGATGTTGCCAAATTGTTGTTCGAGTTCTTGTAAATAGGCGGTAATAAGTTCTCTTACTTTGGCGTTATGTCGTTCGTATCGAGCGAAAACGAGGTTGTCGGAACTGTCGAGAACTGCTATCTTGGCAGTGGTCGACCCCACATCCAGACCAACCCTAAAAATATTGCGCATGCTGATATTTCTATATAAAATATGTGTTGCAAATATACGAAGTTTCAGCGAAATGTAATCAATTATTTTGTTTTTTTCGGTAAAGGTGAGAAAAAAATGCGCATGTTCCGCGACCC
>CAUTTP010000089.1:0-12624 GCA_963541305.1 uncultured Prevotella sp. | reverse complement strand
GTACGTCGTTCGGTGTACGTGCGTGCGTCGTACGCTGTACGTCATCGTTTGACCTCAATGGGAGGCTGGGCTCAATGGTCTCGATCGGCCGAATATGGTCTATGCACATGCCGGAAATACGCCGGGGGATAATTATTTTGCGCCATATCTTCGCTGCTATGGATAAAATGAGGTATCTTTGCAAGGATAATGTGAGGATGGTGAAAGGATTTTAATGATAGACAGACAAACCGTTGACAAGATAAAAGATGCCGCAAACATTGTGGATGTGGTGTCGGAATTTGTGGCTCTGCGCAGAGCAGGAGCCAACTATAAGGGCTTGTGCCCGTTTCATAACGAGAAGACGCCGTCGTTCGTAGTGACACCTTCGCGCGGCACATGCCATTGTTTCGGCTGCGGCAAGGGCGGCAATGCCGTGAGTTTCATCATGGAGCACGAGCAGATGACCTATCCCGAGGCGCTGAGATGGCTGGCCAACAAATACCATATCGAGATTAGAGAGCGCGAGTTGACCGACCAAGAACGCGAAGAGCAGAGCCTGCGGGAATCGATGTTCATCGTGAACGAATGGGCGGCGCAATACTTTGAAGATGTGCTGCGCAACCATGATGATGGCAAAGCTATCGGTATGCAGTATTTTCATAGTCGTGGTTTTCGCGATGATATCATCAAGAAATTCAGGCTGGGGTACGACCTGAACAACCGATATACTTTGGCTGCGGAGGCATTGAGAAAAGGCTACAAGGAGGAGTTTCTGCTCAAGACGGGCATCTGCTATAAGACCGACCGCGGCGAACTGATAGACCGCTATGCCGGGCGCGTGGTCTTTCCGTGGGTCGGACTGAATGGCAAGGTGGTGGGATTCACCGCCCGCGTGCTCGACAGCCGCACGAAAGGTGTGAGCCAGAAGTATGTAAACTCGCCCGACAGCGACCTGTATCACAAGGATCATGAACTGTATGGCATCTGGCAGGCGAAGAAAGCCATAGCCAAAGAAGACAGGGTCTATATGGTGGAAGGGCAGGCCGATGTGATAGCCATGCACCAGTGCGGCATCGAGAACGTGGTGGCCAACTCGGGAACCTCGCTCAGCACATACCATATTCACACGTTGCACCGCTTCACGTCCAACATCACGCTGATCTATGACGGTGATGCTGCGGGCATCCACGCGGCGTTGCGGGGTACCGACATGCTGCTGTCGGAGGGTATGAGCCTAAAGGTATTGTTCTTGCCCGACGGGCAAGACCCCGATGAGTTTGCCCGTAAGCACACGGCGGCCGACTTCCGGCAGTATATCGATGAGCATCAGGTGGATTTCATTCAGTTTAAGACCGACGTGATGCTGAAAGGTGAGACCGACCCCCGCAAGCGTGCCGACGCCATCAACTCCATTGTGGAATCTATCTCGCTCATCGGCAATCAGATTCTGCGCGACACCTATATCAAGGACTGTTCGCAGCGCATCGGCATCAGCGAGAGTACGCTCATCAATCAGATGAACGCCTTTATCCGCGACCGTCGGAACAGTCCTGCACCGGCGGCGAATGCCGGTGCACGGGCAGTTACGCACGAGACCGATGCGGCGACGACACCTGCCGAGGCGGTGCCGATGTCGTTGCAGCCTGTGAGTAAGGTGGAGCGCATGCTGATTCAGCAGGTGATTCGGCACGGCGAACACGTCATATACCGGAATGTGGAAGATGAGGAGGGGCAGCTGCACAACCTCACCGTGGCGCAGTTTGTCGATTATAGCTTGAGTGCCGACGGGCTGAAGTTTCACAGTGAGGTGTTCAATCGGATATTGGCCGAGGCCGTGGCGCAGAGCACCGACCCCGCGTTTAAGGCGGAGAATCACTTTCTGCATCATGAGGATATCGACATCAGCAGGGTGGCTGCGGAGTTGACGGCCGACCGATATCATCTGACGAAAGAGAAGAAAGAGGTGCCGCCCAACAGGCAGGACATGGAGGCGGAGGCCGAGAACCGGCGTTCGGAACTGTGCAATCAGACCAACCACATGCTGCTGGACTTTCGTATGGAGTATGTGGAGCGGCATCTGAAAGAACTCCAGACGGAGATGTCGAAAGTGGCGGGAGACATGGAACGTCTGACCAAACTCATGGAGGAATATCGTGACATGCAGAACATTCGCAACAGTCTGGCCAAACAATTAGGCAACAACATCATCGTGTGACGCTGCACGACGGTACGGAATAGGAAAGAAAAGATATGTAGCATCGAGAAAGGAACGTCCGAATGATATATCTACACTGGCTCTGGGTCACCGTTTATGGCCTCGTTACGTTGGTCGTGATGCTGAAGGTGCTGATGGATAACCGTCAGCCTTCCCGTACGATGGCATGGATTCTCGTGCTATGGTTCCTGCCTTTGCTGGGCATCATTTTCTATTTCTTTTTCGGACAAAACACACGTAAGGAACGGCTTATCAGCCGGCGGTCGCTCGGCCAGCTGTCCAAACGCGCCATGCTGGAGTTTGCAGGGCAGAAGGGTTTGCAGCTTCCCGATGAGCACAGGCCACTGATGCAGTTGCTCAATCACGACAACACGGCCTTCCCGTTCAAGGACAATGAGGTGGACATCTATACCAACGGGTACGACTTCTTCTTGTCTTTGCTGCAGGCTATCGGGCAGGCACGCGACCATATTCATATCGATATTTATATCTTCAACGATGATGAGCTGGGGCGTCTGATAGCCGATGCGCTCATCGACCGTGCCCGGCAGGGCGTGGAGGTGCGCCTGATTTACGATGATGTGGGCTGTTGGCGTGTGAGCAGCTCCTTCTTTGAGCGCATGCGCGATGCCGAAATCGACGTGCATGCCTATATGCCCGTAAAGTTTCCGGCCTTCACCTCGAAGGTGAACTACCGCAACCATCGCAAGCTGGTAGTGATAGACGGCGAGGTGGGATTCATCGGCGGCATGAACTTCGCCACGCGATACGTGAAGGGAACGGGCAGACAGGCATGGCGCGACACCCATCTTCGGGTGCGCGGCGGCGCAGTGTATGGCATTCAGCGTGCTTTCTTGGAAGATTGGTATTTCGTGGATCGCACGCTCTTGTCCGACCACAAATACTATCCCGACCTCATGCCGGCGATAGAAAACAATTGTCTGGCGCAGGTGGTGACGAGCAGTCCGATTGCTCCGTGGCAGGACATCATGCAGGGGTATGTACGCATTTTGCTGGAGGCAAAGCGGTATGTCTATATGGAAAGCCCCTATTTCATGCCGACCGAGACCATCCTTTTCGCCATGCGCACGGCTGCGTTGACGGGTGTCGACGTGAGGCTGATGATACCGATGAGGGGCAATTCGAAGATTGTGGAGTGGGCGAGCATCTCCTACGTCATGGAGACATTGGCGGCGGGCGTGAAAGTTTATCTCTACGAAGCAGGCTTCAATCATTCCAAGTTCTTGGTGTGCGATGACCGCATCTCGTCTTGCGGGAGCACCAACGTAGACTTCCGCAGCTTCGAGCACAATTTCGAATCCAACATATTCTTCTTTGATAAAGCGATGGCCTTGCGCATGAAGGCGATGTTTCTTGACGATCAGACCCATTGTTTGCCGATCGGAGAGGTGCGCAAAGTGCATTCGCGGTCGTTCTTCCACAGGCTGTGGGAGAGCATCTTGCGTCTGCTCAGCCCGCTGTTGTAATCGAACGATTACGGGTAACCCGCCGTGTTTTTCCACTGTCCGACAGACCTTGATAGACGAAAGCAATGCTTTCGATGCGTTACAAGATGCTTGTAATCGCATTACAAGATGTTTGTAATCACGTTACAGCATTTCTGTAATCGTTCCGAACCTGATTATTTGAATATAGAGAAGTTCACACTGCCGTAGTGTCGGTGCTCTACGAAGTGCTCATGTTGTGAGAAGTCGTGGTCTTTGCCGTGTTCAAACACGAACACGCCGCCTGCTTTGAGCAGTTCTTTCCCGAAGATAAGCGTTGGAATCTCGGGCAGTTTTTCCAAAGCGTAGGGTGGGTCGGCAAAGATCAGATCGTATTTTTGGCGTGCCGTAGTCAAGAATCTGAACACGTCTCCCTTGATCAGAATATTTTTGTCTGTACCGATTTTCTCCATACATTGGCTGATGAATCGGGCATGATTCCTGTCGGCCTCTACGCTCACCACGCTCTTGCAGCCGCGCGAGATGAGCTCCAGCGAGATGCTGCCCGTGCCTGCAAAGAGGTCGAGCGCATCGGCATCCTCAAAGTCTATGTAGCCGTTGAGCACGTTGAAGATATTCTCTTTGGCAAAGTCGGTGGTGGGTCGAGCCTTGAAATTCTTGGGAATGTCGAAGTGACGACCCTTGTATGTCCCGGTGATGATTCTCATTTCGGTGCGATTTTTGCGGCAGATTATGAGGCCAGATAGGAGGTGAGGATGTCCAGTGTGATGCCCTTGATGCCTGTGGCAGGCGCGCGGTTGAAGTCGGCAGCGGGGTTGATGGCAGCTGTTTTCTCCACATACAGCTTGAGTTGCCCCATCAGTTCCTGTCTGTCGGGGATGTCGCCGGAGAGGTAAAGCTCGTCTTTCTGCTGGTCGAGCGCCAGCTGTTTCCATATATAAAGAATGAAATACACGGCATCTTTCGTGTGTTTCGCCACAAATTGGTTGCTGAAAATGAATCGGTTACGCTCAAAACTGAATATCTCCAACGTATGATCGTGAAAGTGGGCATATAGCTTGCGGCGATTGCCGATGAAGCTGCGATGGTGCAGGTACGACCATACGGGTCGCATCAGAATGGTGAATCTTACGTCCTCATAGTGGTCTTCCACCACCAATTTCAGGTCTTTGTTTACGGCAAACAGCACCACCGCATTCAGGTCGGGCAGCACGTTGTGCATGATGACGCATCCCTCCGTGTCGGGGAAGCTGTGCATATAGATGGTCTCGTTATCCTTTTCCTCATATTCCTCAATGGGAACGATGATGGCAGGCGCATCGATCAGCACCTGTGCACGACGGGTGTCGTGGTGCAGGAGGTCTATTGTCTTGAAAGCCTCACGTAGGTTAGCCGCCATCGACACACCGCTTTTTGCCGTATAAGGCTGGAAGACGAGCTGCTCTTCCCTCGTCTTGTCTGCAATAGCAAAGGCCAACGCGCCCTTGCTTACGCGTATCGTCATTCTTGGAGTTTTGCTGTAATTCGTCATCTGTATTGTTCTGTTGCCAAATGTTTTTATTTTTCCCAGTTGCCCGCATTGCCGTTTGGCTCATCCAAACTGCCTATCTTCAATCCCGGATAGGTGCCGTTTTCCACGGCCTGCCGCATGAGTTGCGCCACCGAGTTGGCATCCAACCCGTCGAGATAATCCTCGTATGTGGCGCCGCACTCCATCAGCGGAATCTGCCTGCCGCTCTTGCTGATGATAGTCGTGACAGCCAATGAGAACCGTTTCTGGCCGGAGTGGGGGATATATTGCAACGAGTCGGCAAGATATCCGCTATCGATGAGCTGTGCAAAACTGCCCGCGTAGATCTCGTTTGCCGCCTTGTATCTTTCCTCTGCCGTACGAATCTTGATGAGCTGCTGTTTGACGGCAAGCTCCCTTTCGGCACGTTTCCGGTCGAAACTCACGGGCGAATAGACGCTCAAAAAACAAATCGCCGCCAGCATCAGCACACAAGCGGCGAGGAGATAATTATTTTTGAGTTGCCCCTTCATTTATCGGTTTTTATGCTTAACTTTGCCTGTCGTTGCAAACATACGTTGCAAAGATAGCAATTTTAATCCATAATTTACGAATCCACATTCATAAATCATTTGACGATCTCTGAATTTATCAATCGCATCAAGCTCGATTTTAGCTTCCCTCCTACCGCAGACCAGCAGATGGCGCTCGACACGTTTGCCCGATTTCTTGCCGACCGCGACCCGCAGGCGGTGATGATTATGCGCGGTTCGGCAGGTACGGGCAAGACCTCGCTGGCCGGTGCGATGATGCGCACGCTCAAACGGTTGGGGCAGAAACTCACTTTGGTGGCACCCACGGGGCGTGCCGCTAAGGTGTTGTCGCTCAATAGCGGTATGCCTGCATACACCATTCACCGTCGGATCTATCGCGAGAAGGCTTATCAGGGGCTTGACGGACAGTTCAACCTCAACGATAATCGCTATCACGACATGCTCTTTGTGGTCGATGAGGCATCGATGGTCAGCAGCATCCCCACGGACGACAGCTCCTTCGGCACGGGCAGTCTGCTTGATGACCTTATCCGGTATGTATATGGCGGGCAAAACTGCCGCCTGCTCCTCATTGGCGACAAGGCGCAGTTGCCACCCGTGGGCGAGGACGAAGCGCCCGCCCTGAGTGGCGATGTGCTCCGTGGATATGGGTTGAAGGTGTATCAGTGCGATCTGAATGAGGTGCTGCGGCAGAGTCGGAACTCCGGCATTCTGTACAACGCCACCGCTATCCGGCAGATGATTACCCACGATGAGGCGACCGAACTGCCGAAGATTAGGTTCAAGGGATTTGCCGACATCGTGGTGATGCCGGGCGACGAGCTTATCGACAGTCTTGGCACGAGCTACAGCCGAGTGGGGCAGGATGAGACCATCGTCGTGACACGCTCCAACAAGCGTGCCAATATTTATAATCAGGGCATCCGCAATCAGGTGCTCGACCGTGAGGAAGCCTTGTGCTTGGGCGACATGCTGATGGTGGTGCGCAACAACTATTTCTGGACCGACCGCACCGCCTCATCCGACAAGTCTGCACCTCCAAGCCTTGCTGCCACATCCTCCGTTGGTGCCGACGACGAGCCCACACCGACCTTCCTCGCCAACGGAGATCGTGCGCGGGTGCAGCGTGTGCACAACTTCCGCGACTTCTATGGCTTCCATTTTGCCGATGTGTGGCTTCTGTTTCCCGACTACGACAACTACGAATTGCAGGCCACCGTCATCATGGACTCGCTCACGACCGATGCCCCGGCGCTGACCCGTGAGCAGAACGAGCAGCTATATAATAAGGTGATGGAGGATTATGCGGACATTCCAACTAAGGTCGACAGGCTGAAAGCGCTCCGCCAAGATCGCTTTTTCAATGCCCTGCAAGTGAAGTTTGCATACGCCGTGACCTGCCATAAAGCACAGGGCGGACAGTGGGAGCATGTCTATATCGATCAAGGTTATATGACCGACGACATGCTCACGCCCGATTACATCCACTGGCTCTACACTGCTTTCACCCGCGCCACTGACAAACTCTTCTTGGTCAATTGGCCTGAAAAGCAGCGGGAGGAGTAATTACCTTAATTGCCCGAATGCTCTTTTGTATCCCGCCACATGAATTCGGAATAACGGTTTTTGATATACCAGCGCCCGTTCTGCTTCACGTATTCATCCCTATACCTGACTCCCTGCATGGTGATGAACTTTTTCTCTCCCTGATGGGTTATGAGTGTCACTTGGCAATAGCTGACACCTTTGGCCGTATTGCCATTTAAGGTGACAGTCTGCTGTCCGTTCTGGTGGAACAGCTGGTCTACAGAGCCCAGAAAGGCAGCGAATGCCTCGACTATCTGGCTGCGCCCTTTCAGGTCGGCGAGAACTTTCCCGTCGAACACAGTCTTCACCGTGGCGTCTTCTGTAAACAGCAATCCCTGCATGCCGGCCTCTTTGGTGTCGGAAAGGACGGAGAAAGTATCTACGAGATTTTTCAATGCTGCCCTGTCTTCGAGTGCCGCCACTCTCTGTTCGAGGGATACTTTTGCTGTCTGACCGTTGGTGGCAACGAATGCCATACCAATCATCATGATTGAAAGAATAATCTTCTTCATTTTTTCTTCTTGATTTTAATGTTCTGTTGTTATTTCCTTTTTATTTTCTACGCTGCAAAGTTACGGAAAGGTTCTATGGCGTAATTATCAAAAACAACCGGTGGAACATTCCCTTAGGCAGGAAGTATTACTCATGCGGGAGTATTGTCGGTTTCTCTTTATCTCAGTCTGTAGGATTGTACTGCGAGAACCATTTCACTTGATCTTCGTAGGACATGTTGAAGTAGCGCCGCTCTTTGTTCAGTTGGTGCATGCGTTCCATCTCAAAGTTGCTCAAGGCGAAATCGAAGGTATTGATATTTTCGCGGATGTAGTCGGGATTAGAAGCGCCGGGGATGACAGAGAAGCCCATCTGCATGTGCCAACGGATGATGACCTGTGCAGCAGACTTGCCATGTGCCTTGGCAATCTCATTGATGACCGGGTCGCGTAGTAGTTCACCTTTCGATTCGCGTCCGCCAAGGGGGAACCAGCACTCAATCTGAATGTCATACTTGGCTGTCATCTGTTGCCAATGTTCGCGCTGAGCGTAAGGGTGGCACTCTATCTGCATAATCTGCGGCTTGATGCGGCAGTGCTCTATAAAGGAATTGAAGATGCTGTCACTCACATCGAAGTTAGAGATTCCTATGGCGCGTACCTTGCCGCTCTCCAGTGCCTGCTCCATCTCTTTCCAGCCACCCATGTAATCGCCGACGGGCTGATGGAAATACACGAGGTCGATGTAATCCACACCAAGACGTCCCAGCATGCGGTCGATAGCCTTGAGTGTCTTGCCCTCTCCGTACTCATTAGGCCATAGCTTGCTCGTGATCCAGATAGAGTCACGACTGATGCCGCTGTCCTTCACTGCTCGCCCCACGCTGCGTTCGTTTTGGTAGGCATGGGCGGTGTCGATGTGGCGGTAGCCGCACTTCAAGGCCGTCAATACCGAGTTGTATGTTTCTTCGCCGTCAGGTATGTTGTACACACCGAGGCCGAATTGTGGCATCCGCACACCGTTGTTCAGCGTGAGCCACGTTTGGTTTACTTGTCCGTTCATAACGATGGATGTCATTAGTGTGATGATACTTAATATAATTTTCTTCATGATTTATCTGATATTTAGTTGATACGCTCTCACCTCAATAGTCGTGTCGATGCCGATAATGGGCATATCATAACCGCTGTTGAGCCGTAAGGCACAGTAGGAGAAGAGTGAGGGACTTTGATATTATCTTTTTCATTTCTTTTTGTTAATGTCCGCTAAAAGCTGAAACTAAACGAGATGCGAAGTTGTGTCGTCATGCCCGGGTGTATAGTTCTCCGAGTGCTTAACATCCTCTCTCTATGCCCGTTTCATCGCCGCTTCTCACTCTGATGGACACGTGCGTCGTTCGATGTACGTGCGTATGGCGTTCGATGTACGTGCGTACGTCGTTCGGTGTATGCGCGTACGACGTTCGGTGTACGTCGGCAGCATAATGAGATCGGTATGCCGTTTGGCATATACGCCGTTTAGGCAATCCCCTTTACGGCAAAAGCGCTTATGGGTATGATGTATAAAGGATTCTCGCGGCAATCAGATTTTAGTGGGCAGTAATAATTTCTGTTCAATTATCTAATGTTATCAACCAATGTTGCCGGTACGCCGGCCACCACCACATTATCGGGCAAATCGCGCGTCACGACGGCTCCAGCCGCCACAACCGCATTGTCTCCGATGGTCACACCCGGCATAATAGATACTCCGGCGCCTATCCACACGTTCTTGCCGATATTGACAGGCTTGCACAACAGCAGATTGCGTTGGTGCAGGTCGTGACCGTTCGACAGCAGTTGCACATTTGCACCGATTATTGTTCCGTCGCCGATATTGATTCCACCGCGTGCCATCATCAGGCTGTTGCCCATGATGATGACGTCTTTCCCGATGGTCACTCCGGCAGCACTGACGCAATTGAGCGGCGGCATCACCTGACTGTTTGCACCGATACGCCCGTCGAACAATTCGTGCACGAGCTTGTCGTATTCCTCGGTATAGGGCATTGTGTGGTTGATTTGGAATACCAGCTTCGCGTCGTGCATCCATACCTTGCGGTCTTCCTCCGAAAAGTTGCGAAGGTCTACGGTAAACTCTTTCTTGTTTTCTTTCATGTCTGTTCCTCCTGTTTTTGGTTCAACTAATGCTATTTATTCGATTGTCTTGATGACTTTGGCCGGCACGCCGGCTACAACCACATTGTCGGGCACATCTTTCGTCACCAAAGCGCCGCCTGCCACGACGGCATTTTCTCCGATGGTTACACCGGGCATCACCGTTACCCGGCATCCGAGCCATGCATTCTTCTTTATATGTACCGGCTTGCAGTGCAGCGTGTTGTGGTCATGAAAATCGTGGTTGGTGGTCACGATGGTTGCCTGAGGGCCTATCTGCACCCCGTCGTCGATGGTCACGCCGCCTGCCGACATCAGTGTCAGCGAGTGGTTGATGAATACGTGCTTGCCCAGCTTTACCTGATTAGCGAAGTCTATCTGGCATGGGGTGGTGATGTTGGTGGTCTCGTCCATCGGCTCGTTGAAGAGGTGGTCGAAGGCATCGTGCACTTTGATATAATCGGGTCTCATCCGGTTGATGTCGAAGATGGCCATGCGTGTGCGGTTCATCTCTTCCACGGCGGCACCGTATGCCGGTTCGAACATATTGACAGGCTCTCCGGCACGGAGGCGCTCAAATACATTTTTCTTTTCTGTTTCCATTGTTTTATTTGCTTTGTTTACTTTTTACGTTTGCAAAGTTATAGCGAAAAAGTAGTGGCACTGTTATCATCATTGCCCTGCAAGTTATCATTTTGGCGGAAAGTGACATAGAAGGTGCTGCATTCGAGAAAAAAGGTTTATATTTGCCATTGATATGAAAGAGAATGGAATTTATATGATGATGGAGAAGGAAGATGTCCTTCTGCTGAACACGCAGAAAGACGGAGCACGCCCCGATGAGTATTTCCGGCATTATCACATCCATCTGCTTTGCCATAAAGGTGAGGCTCGCTTCACGATGAACGGTATGCAGTATGAGATACGCGCGCACGAGTTTATGATATGGCAGCTTGGTTCGGATGTCAATGAAGCGCACTACAGTGATGACTTCGACGCCGACTTCCTTTGCGTGTCGCGCCCGTTCCTCATCAAGTATAATCCGGAGCGCGTCTGGGCTACCCGCGCTTTTGTCTATATCAAGAGCCATCCCGTCGTCAACCTCGACAACGAAGGTTGGAGACTTTGCGCACACGATTTTGAAGAATTCCGGCTGCGCTTGTCAAACGACAGCCATATTTTCTTCGATGAAATGGTGGGCGGGCAGCTGCAGATCTTTCTCTATGACTTATGGCAGATTTATGCGCCTATGCTGCGGGAGAGACAACTGGCATCCAACTCGGCATCGGAAATCTTCCGTCACTTCTTGGAGATGGTGAGCGAAAACGCCTCCTGCGAACGGCGTATCACGTTTTATGCCGACCGTCTGTGCGTAACGTCCAAATACCTGTCGGAGGTCTGCCGATCGTGCAGCGGCCGCCCGGCATCAGAATGGATTACGGGCTATGCCATACAAGAGATACAGCGCATGCTCAAAGACCCAAGCCTCACATTGACGGATATTTCCGACCGCATGCGCTTTCCCAACTATCCCAACTTCACGAAGTATGTCAAGACTAACCTCGGCATGGCTCCCTCGGAATATAGGCAACAGCTGGAGAAGAGGGCAAGAAAATAAAGGGCTTCTTATCTTGAAATGATACACTCTCCAAGTGTTTGACAAGCTTTCTGTGCAAAGGAAAAGAAATCTCTTTAAAGGCTTATCTTCCCTCTATACTTAAAAAGTACTGCAACCTGTCGAAAGCCAATGGAAGGAGTTATTCATAGCAGTCATATTATTTATTCCATATATATAACTCCTGTCTTGAAAGTGTTGGTTACTCTGGGTTTGATAGAGATAATCATTGTTGTTCTTTGCCCGTGAAGAAGATGATTGACAAGCTTGTAATGTGCGCACCTCTCCCTTACATCGTGAAAGGTGTCATGCTTCCGGTCTTTTCTGCAAATACGTCTTGTGCCACACGACGACCGCGTAGACTTCTCACTTTAGGCATATTTTCGAACCATCGGTCATCGGTGGTGTACCATGTAAAGTGGGATATGTCGTGGATAGCTGGCAGCTGACGGTGAAGTTGACGGGCAAACTTGGGGTTGACAGACGACAGGAATGTCCGTCCGTCTTTCATTTTGATGGCTAACACAAGGTACTGGCGGATAACATTGGACGAACCGGTATAGGACTTCTCCATGCCGCGTGTAGTGGTTGTGACCTGAATGTTCCACCCATCGCGGTTGAGGCGCTGCATCATGCCACGAAACATAAGGCCGTGAGGCGAGGTGTCTTCCACCCCGCTGCAGGCGATGCTTAGGTGAATCATCTCGTGAAGCAGTACGTTTTGAAACTGGTGCTCGGTCTGATTGTAGTAATTACTCAGTCCGAGCGTGAAGTCAAAATAATGGGTTCGCCCGAAGCGCGACTTACGCTTGTAGGACAAGGAGCCTAAACGCGTGCGCGAATGACCGATGCGGAAGTGTGGAGTGGGGAGCACGCCGTCGAAATATTGTGCGTTGAAACGTGCGAACCATGTGCGCAGCCACAGTATGTCGATCTGCATATCGTTGTTTGGTTTGTGGAATAAGAGAATAAAAGAATAATAGAATAAAAGCCGAATACCGGATAAACGGTCGCTTGTGTCGTATGACAAGGTAATGGCTTTTATTC
>CAUTTP010000088.1:0-12634 GCA_963541305.1 uncultured Prevotella sp. | reverse complement strand
GAATGTCTGTTTCGTTTGTTTGTATTCAAGACATATAGCCCTAACAATCCACTTATTGCAAGAAACACAATCCCAATAACGAAGATGGATTTAAAGGAGATGGTGTCTGCCAACAGCCCCCAAGCTCCTGCCATCAATGCGCCGCCAATAGCAAATGCCATGGATATATTGGAATAGATACGGGCATAGTTTCGGTTACCGAACACCTCGCGCACCAGCATAGGTGTCTGCACGGTGACGCCGGCATACGCCCATCCGAAGAAGAAACCGCCTGCAAGTACAATCCCGATTCCCATTTTCCCAACGACAAGAAAGATAAGTCCAAGCACACCCAGCACTACTGTCACCGTAACACCCAGCACGGCATTATGGTCGTTGATGATGCCTAATATTATCTTACCCACAGTCACTCCCACCATAACAGCCGAAGCCACAAGCGATGCCTGCTCTAAGGAAAACGCCAAATCAGTGATATATTTGGGGATAAACAAATTCAGTGTAGAAACCGAAATCATCAGGAAAGCAAAGAGCAAAAGACAGTAAAAAACGGGCATTCGTACAGCCTCGGCGTATTCCACACCTTCATCGGCCATTATCGAAGTATGGTTCTGCGTTTCCTCGCCATAGGGTTCAAGTCCTTTATCCACAGGATAATTGCGCAAAAGCAGCCCTAACACTGGTGTAACGATAAATAAGATCATCGCTCCGAACACCACATAGGCTGTGCGCCAACCATAATCGGAAATGAGCCATGCGCCTAATGGGTTGAACAGAATCCCCCCGATACCCGATGCCGCACTACATACACCGATGAAGAAACCCACGCGTGACTTGAACCAGCGGTTGATCATTGTGGGAAAACTTAGATAGAGCAGAAAAGCCATCGTAATGCCAATGACACTCCCTGCCATATAGAATTGCCACGTAGCGTTGGCGAGTGACATTGATGCCACTGTGAGACCGAGTATCATTGATGCTACTGTGAGCAAGACACGTGCACTGTATTTCTCTATCAACCGACCTGCTAATGGAAGTGCCAAAGTGGAAAACAAATAGTTAAACGACATATAAAGCCCAAACGCCCCGACCGAAATGCCGAGACTTTGACTCACTGGTTGGTAAAAGATTCCTGCACAGCTCATCACCAATCCTACGTTGACGCCCATGATGAGACAGCAGCAGGCTACGATGGCATAAGCATAATGGTTCTTATTCCCTTTCATCTTGTTATATTATAATATAATTAGGTGTACTCACCACTTCAACGGCAATGTGAACTTTCCGCTACTATCAAAATCACGGGTCAGCTCATTCCATGCTGTGGGGGTACGCCCTGACGCTGCTGTGGGGAAAGCGTTGTATGGAAGTTGTGGGATGTCGAGTGCTGTCGGGGTGCTCTTGCCCAAGAGGATAGTGTACACACCGCCCGGTAAGGTCTGTTTCTGCGGGGTGGTAAGATCACCGGGGTCGGCTGTAAGGAAACCGTTGACATTCTTGTCACCCAAGCTCTGCGTACTCAATATGAGACGCAATTTGTGTTCCGGTTGCAAACCATATTGGATAGGTTCCAATGCCATCTCGAAAAGTTTTGTTTCCTCAGGTGTGAGATACACATCCTTATCGAGTTTAGGCCAAGGCCATACGGGCTTGCCATTCTTGTCTGTCCAAGATGCCTGCCTATCAAGTTCGCTCAGGCTTCCGAGCATCGCACCCTTAGTAATGACGGTCGTGGTGCCATCGGGTGCCACATCATAAAGACGTGCTAAAATCTCCATATTGGTATTGCTCGACTTAGCATAGAGTTGTAGGGAAAGAGGGCCGGCGATGGTCATACCATCCTTTATAGCTACACTTTCGAAAGAAATCTTGCCATCTTTCTCCTCTGGGTTGCCCCATCGTAGATATTTTTTGCCATCTGTCGGTACTTGCTTATCAAGACTTTCGTTACTACCAAGATACCATGTGGTATAGTTGTCTACAGTGGGATAGATATTGAGATTAACCCAACGTTCGCTACCAGCCTCATAGAAATGTAGAGGTGTGGCGGTGTCGGTCAGCCCCGTATCCTCTCCTTTGAGCCATGTGTCGAACCATTCCAGATAAACACCGATGTCCATTCCCAAGCCATGTCCCCAGTCGCCGATGATAAGCTGGTAACGTGGAGATATCTTCTGCCCATTCTCCATAGGCAGATCGATGGGGCGACCGCTCATCGCATTCTGAAAAGCCACATATCCGCGAATGGCACCAGTCTCGTTGAGGTCTTGCCAACCTCCCCACTGCAACACAGGAATACTATTCCCCACAATGTCGCGACTCCACCTTAATGGGATACGATCTTGCCAGAATGCTCCGTCATAAGCAGGATCATTACCCGCCCAAAACTCTTTGTCGAAGTTTACGAAATGCCTTTCGGCACCTTCATTTCCTCCCATCGCTCCCTTTGCATGCGGTGCATAACCCATCATCAGCACAGTGGGAAGTCCGTTGTTGGTCCATGCCTGCCGATATTGAGCACCCAAACCGATAGCCCCGGCTAATATGGCTTTCAGGGGAGAGCCTTTTCCTACCTTTGCAGCTGTTGCCAATGCCAATGCCCCCGGATACGAAGCACCGTAGAAGCCGACTTTTCCGTTGCTGCCATCAAGCGTTGAAGCCCACTCGACAACGGTCTTGCCGTCCATTCCGTCACGACTTGAAAACTGTTGGAGTTCGCCCGTCGACTTACCAGAACCACGCGGATGAACTAATGCAACGATATATCCATGCTGGACAAGGAATGTATAAGGCAGTCGTTCCTCTGCTCCTTCCCCCTCATAAGGCGTAAATTCTACAAGCACAGGAAACTTCTCCCCTGCATGCTTTTGGCTCTGTAAGTTGGTGGGATAAGCCACTTTGGCTTCTAACATAATGCCATCATCCATGGCGATACTTATGCCTTTGATGATTTCCGCACCATATCGCGCCGGCCCCGGCTGCCACCCTTTGCCCCCGGGATATTCCGCAGAAGAAACGGCATTGCTACTTACTTGTGCCATACAGGAAAAAGTCAATCCACACAATGCCATCAATATAAAATACTTCTCCATTTATTATTATTATTATTATTCAATTCCATCGGTGTGCATTCTTTTCCGTCTATTCTCCCGGCGCATAATCTGTCGATGCAGCAAGTTCTGTCTACGATTTGAAATCGTCAAGATGTTCCTGAAGGCGATCGATTGTGGCCTTAAGGGCTAAAGAGCCGAGCCCGATACGTAACGGTGCAGGATTCTTGTCCACGCTCTCGATGATTTGCTGCGCCATTTTGGTAGGATCGCCCGGAGCTAATCCGTTTTTGGAATCAAGCATCTTGACAAAGTCGTGGGCAGGATTGTCTTTATAGGCATCGATAAAAGGGCCACATGCACACTACCATAGCGGAACATCAACGAACTTCTCAAGTTTATCAAGTTCCGTAATATCATTTCAACCAAGTTTTTTCCATCTGTTGTTTATTTTACTACGGTAATTTGCAAAGGGCTATTACGGAAAATTATTTCAGCTGTATCAACTCATATTCCTTGTTGCCGAGCCCTATTTGCTGAGCATAATCTACAATGTAGGTGCCATGCTGACGGTTGATGTGTTCGATGAGTGGCTTTTCGTCATCGCCGGGAGCCGACTTGTGGTTGAACACCAAGTCGAGACAGGCCTGATCCAGCGCAACGGGATCAGTACTTGCCAAGATACCCATATCTTTCAATTTGGGATCAGCCGGATGAGAATCACAGTCGCAATCTACGCTCATATTATTCATCACATCAATATAGATAATGTTACCTTCCCCGAAGTAATTATGCACAGCCTGTGCGGCTGCTGCCATCGATTCAAGAAAGTAATCCTGCGCCGGCAAGTTTTGCCATAGCTCATTGGGGCTCTGACTCTTACCGGCCGTATGAATATAGGCCTTTCCGTCTGAAGAGGCCACGCCGATACTGCCGTTTTTCAATACTCCGCCGAAACCGCCCATCGCATGACCTTTGAAGTGGGCAAGATTGACCATGAAGTCATAGTTTTTCAGATTGCTCCCCACAAGGTCATATTTGATATGCGTAGTATCTTCCACGGGTATGCGCATACTTCCATTCTCGTCCATAATGTCGACATTGGCAATAGCATCAAAACCATGATCGTGAATGGTCTTGCGATGGTCTTCGGTCGTGTATCTGCTACCCGGGTATGCAGTGTTACACTCAACAATGGTACCCTTCACTTCATTTACGAGGTCATGGATAAGCACCGGTTTCAGATAGTTGTTGCCGCCGGCCTCTCCCGTACTGATCTTTACGGCTACACGCCCATGGGCCTTTACACCCAAAGCCTCATATATTTTGACCAACGACTGTGGGGAGATTTCTTTAATGAAGTAGACCTTCGACTGCGCCGAAACACCCAATGCGGCTACGACAGATAATAAAATTACTAATAATTGTTTCATCTCTTGCTGTATTAACTCAATGATTGTTGTATAAGTTTAGGTACCCGGTCTTTAGCCGGCTACCTAACTTTTAGCAAAGATAGTAATAAAATTATCGGTAGTCCTTATACATATTACTGAAAAAATTTTCTAAATTACGGATAATGTATTATTTGTAGAAACATTCTCAATCGGAGGTAGGTTTAGTGACTGTGCCCATCGAAACTTAAACAGGCCTTTTCAGATGCCTGCAGACCATCGCCTTGATGTCGCCATCAGGTGGAGACAGCGACGTACGGCGTTCGGTGTACGCGCGTATGGCGTTCGGTGTACGTGCGTATGGCGTTCGGTGTACGTGCGTATGGCGTTCGGTGTACGTGCGTACGACGTTCGGTGTACGTCGCCATAAGGATGGGAAGCTATGATGAAACGGGAATGGAGGGAGTGACGCAAAGGCTATGGCAATGCAAAGGAACAAGGCAATGAACTTACCTGCTTAATATAGAAAGGGCTCCACCCTTCAGTTGAAGAGTGGAGCCCTTTCTATATTGTCAGTGCCGAATGGTCTTAATATTCGTCCCAAGCCTTAATGTCGATGTCTTGCGGATGCAGTGTGCAGAAAGCATTGATGAAGGCACTGGCCAGTCGGCTGTTGGTAATCAATGGGATGTTGAGGTCAATGGCCGCACGACGAATCTTATAGCCATTGGTCAACTCATGTGTGGTGAGGTTCTTAGGAATATTCACCACCATATCAATCGTTTTGTTGTGGAGCAAGGTGAGCGCCTGCGGCTCCTTGCCTTCGTCTGATGGCCAATAGACCATCGTATTCTGTACGCCGTTCTCCGTGAGATATTTTGACGTACCATCGGTGGCATACAGTTCATAGCCATTGTTCAGAAGCATGCGTGCTGCATCGAGCATCTCTGCCTTCTGTTTGGCCGAGCCCGTTGAGAGAAGCACCGTGTGCTTAGGGATACGATGCCCGACGGAGAGCATGCTCTTGAGCAATGCCTGATTGGTGTCGTCACCCAGACAGCCCACTTCACCGGTCGAACTCATGTCAACTCCCAACACGGGGTCGGCCTTCTGTAAACGATTGAATGAGAACTGACTGGCTTTGATACCCACATAGTCGAGATCGAAGAGGTTCTTGCTTGGCTTTTCTACAGGCACGCCCAGCATAACCTTTGTCGCCAGATCGATGAGGTTGAGCTTCAACACCTTGCTCACAAACGGGAATGAGCGACTGGCACGAAGGTTGCACTCGATAACGAGGATGTCATTTTCGCGCGCCATATACTGGATATTGAAAGGTCCATTGATATGGAGGGCAGCTGCAATCTGACGACTCACGCGCTTAATACGGCGTACTGTCTCGACGTATAGCTTTTGCGGGGGAAACTGTATGGTGGCATCTCCGGAATGCACACCGGCAAACTCGATATGCTCCGAGATGGCGTATGCCATGATCTCGCCATTCTTTGCCACGGCATCCATCTCTATTTCTTTTGCATTCTCGATAAACTTCGACACCACCACAGGATGATCTTCGCTCACATTGGCAGCCAATTTGAGGAATCGTTCCAACTCTTCCTTATTGGAGCAGATGTTCATGGCAGCGCCGGAGAGCACGTAACTTGGACGCACGAGCACGGGGAAGCCTACACGGTCGACAAACTTACTGATGTCGTCCATTGAAGTCAGGGCACTCCACTCCGGCTGGTTGATGCCATTGCGGGTCAGCATGCTTGAGAACTTGGCACGGTCTTCGGCACTGTCAATGTCTTTTGCCGACGTTCCAAGAATAGGTACATCTTGCGCATCGAGGTGCATGGCCAAGTTGTTTGGAATCTGCCCGCCTGTAGAGACAATCACGCCGTGCGGATTCTCTGCCTCGATGATATCCATCACGCGCTCGAACGTCAGTTCATCGAAATACAGGCGGTCGCACATATCATAGTCGGTCGATACCGTCTCGGGATTATAGTTGATCATGATGCTGCGATACCCCTGCTTGCGTATGGTGTTGAGCGCCTGCACGCCGCACCAGTCGAACTCAACGGAGCTACCGATTCGATAGGCACCCGATCCGAGAACGATAACGGAACGCTTGTCGTTGAAGAACTGTACGTCGTTGCTTACACCTGCGTATGTAACGTATAGATAATTGGTCTGGGCAGGATATTCTGCAGCCAACGTATCTATCTGTTTCACCACCGGCAGAATGCCGTAACCCTTGCGCAACTTGCGGATGAGCAACATGGCCTTATGCATATTGCCCAGCTCCTGTTCCAAGCCAACGGCACGCGCAATCTGGAAATCAGTGAAGCCGTAAACTTTAGCCTCGCGCAAAAGACTACGGTCTAAAGTGTTTACATTGGACTGTTTAAGTTGCTCGTCAATATCAATAATGTGCTTCAATTTGTACAGGAACCATTTATCGATCTTCGTTAAATCGTGAATCTGATCAATGGTATAACCTTTGTGCATAGCCTTAGAAATCACAAAGACGCGCTTATCGGTTGGCTCACAAAGTGCGGCATCGAGGTCGTCTATTTCGAGTTCCTTATTCTCCACGAAGCCGTGCATGCCTTGCCCGATCATACGAAGTCCTTTCTGAATGGCCTCCTCAAAGTTACGACCGATGGCCATCACCTCTCCCACACTCTTCATACTGGAGCCCAGCTCCTTATCTACACCACGGAACTTGGACAAATCCCAACGTGGAATTTTGCAGACAACATAGTCGAGGGCTGGCTCGAAGAATGCACTCGTGGTCTTGGTTACAGAGTTTTTCAAGTCGAACAACCCGTAACCCATACCCAGTTTGGCAGCTACGAAAGCCAAAGGATAGCCTGTGGCCTTAGATGCCAAGGCTGAACTTCGGCTCAAACGAGCATTCACCTCAATCACGCGATAATCCTCACTAATCGGGTCAAAGGCATACTGCACATTGCACTCACCCACAATGCCAATGTGGCGCACAATCTTAATTGACAGTGCACGCAACTTATGATACTCTGAATTGGTAAGCGTTTGTGAAGGTGCAATGACGATACTCTCGCCGGTATGAATGCCGAGAGGATCGAAATTCTCCATGTTACAGACAGTGATACAGTTGTCGAAACGATCACGCACTACCTCATACTCAATCTCTTTCCAGCCTTTCAAACTCTTTTCCACCAAGACCTGCGGAGAGAATGAGAATGCCTTTTCGCAGAGTTTATCGAGTTCCTCCTCATTGTTGGCAAAGCCGGACCCCAATCCGCCCAATGCGTATGCAGCCCGAATGATGACAGGATAACCCAACTCTTTGGCTGCCTTGCGTGCAGATTCCGTATTTTCGCAAGCCTCGCTCTTGATAGTTTTCACATCAATCTCATCGAGCTTCTCCACAAAAAGCTCACGGTCTTCGGTATCCATGATAGCCCGGACGGGCGTACCCAACACTTTCACGTTATATTTCTCGAATACCCCGCTCTTATAAAGTTCTACGCCACAGTTAAGTGCAGTCTGCCCACCGAAACTGAGAAGAATACCGTCCGGGCGTTCCTTCTCAATGATACGCTCTACAAAGTAGGGCTGGACGGGATGATAATAGATGTGGTCTGCCACACCCTCAGAAGTCTGAACCGTAGCAATATTCGGGTTGATCAATACGGTTTCGATACCTTCTTCCCTCAAGGCCTTAAGGGCTTGCGAGCCTGAATAGTCGAATTCACCGGCTTCGCCAATCTTCAAGGCACCTGAACCAAGAAGCAAAACTTTCTTTATATTTGGATCTTTCATGAATGTCTTAGTTTATAAAGTTTCTACAAACTTATCGAACATAAACTCTGTGTCCGTAGGGCCGGAACAGGCTTCGGGGTGGAATTGTGAAGAGAACCATGGCTTACTCTTGTGGCGGATACCCTCGTTTGACCCGTCATTCATGTTCACAAACAACTCTTCCCAATCTTCACCAAGTGTCTTTGCATCCACCGCATAACCATGATTCTGTGACGTGATGTAGCACTTGTCGGTGCCAACGAGCCGTACGGGCTGGTTATGCGAACGATGACCATACTTCAATTTATAGATAGTAGCACCGGCGGCCTTAGCCAACAACTGGTTACCCATACAGATTCCACAGATGGGTTTATTGTTCAGGCTCATCTGCTTGCGGATAATATCCACTGCTGCCTGACAGGTATCAGGGTCTCCGGGGCCGTTAGCCAAGAACAGTCCGTCGAACTTCATATCCGTGTAATCATAGTTCCATGGTACGCGAATCACTTCCACCCCGCGATTGATCAGACAACGTATGATATTGGCCTTTACGCCACAATCCACCAGCACCACTTTCTTTGCAGCCCCTTCGTTATAGCGAATAATCTCTTTGCATGAAACTCTATCCACAAAGTTCACTCCCTCATAGTCTGACTCCGGAATATTGTCAGGGTCATCATCAAAGATAATCTTGCCCATCATCACACCATGTTCGCGTAGCACCTTAGTGAGTTCACGAGTATCAACACCCGTAATTCCGGGAACGTGCTCGCGCTTGAGCCAATCTGATAAGCTTTCCACAGCATTCCAGTGACTGTATTGTTCGCTATAATCAGACACAATGATGGCGGAAGCGTATATCTTGTCACTCTCCATAAAGATAGGGATACCGTTCGCTTCTATGGCAAATGGAGGTACACCATAGTTGCCCACGAGAGGATAGGTAAGCGTCATCAACTGACCTGCGTAACTCGGATCGGTAAGCGACTCAGGGTATCCCATCATTGCCGTATTGAACACCACCTCGCCGGCTACAGGTGCATCATATCCGAAAGACTTTCCAGCAAACTTAGTCCCGTCGGATAATACCAAGGTTACATTCTTCATATTATATAGTATGTTTTCGTCTGTTTGATTTGTTAGAATCCTATTTTAAGATAACAGCTATATCTTACTTTCATGTTGATACACATTCTCCACATAATTGACGAATGCCTGATTACATAGCTTTGTGCCTCCGGGTGTGGGATAATGCCCGCTGAAATACCAGTCGCCATGATGGTCTGGTATAGCGCTGTGTAATCCATCCAACGATTGGAAGACTATTTCTATCGGGGTAGTCATACCCTCCGGACGCAACATCTCTGCAATCTTATGGTTGATTTCGTCTACTGTGAACGGCTCGTATATGTCGCGTACACGATTGCGCATCTCTGTCTTCGGCCTATTCAGTTCAGCCCTGCAATTGTTATACACTCGCTGGATAACATCAAACATTCCCCTACTCTTCAGCAGTTCTATCGTTGCACGAAACACACAGAACTCCTCAAGACGCGACATGTCGATGCCGTAGTAGTCGGAATAACGAATCTGAGGAGCTGAGCTGACTATCACTATCTTCTTGGGATGAAGCCGATCAAGGATACGGAGAATGCTCTCCTTCAATGTCGTGCCGCGCACGATGCTATCGTCAATAATCACCAGATTGTCGATACCGGGCGTAATACTACCGTAGGTAATGTCATAGACATGGGCAGCAAGATCATTGCGGGCACTGCCCTCTGTGATAAACGTGCGAAGCTTAACATCCTTCCACGCCACCTTTTCCGATCGCACATGATCATTCAAAATATCTACCAGCTCATCGTGGGTAGGTTTCCTCCCCAAATTCTCTATCTGTCTGATCTTCTGTTCATTCACATAACGTTTGAATCCATCCAGCAAACCATAGAAAGCGACCTCTGCTGTGTTGGGAATGAATGAGAGTACCGTGTGCTGAATATCATAATCTACTATTTTCAGCACTTGGGGAGCTAACTGCTCACCAAGCTTCTTTCGCTCCCGATAGATATCAAGGTCTGACCCGCGAGAGAAGTAAATCCGTTCAAACGAGCAGGCATAATTGTTTTCTTTAGGAAGAATAGGCTTGACCACTGCATTGCCATTGCTACGCACAATCAGTGCACTACCCGGCTCCAACTCCTTCACGTCATCATTTTCAAGGTCGAAGGTTGTCTGCAATACAGGGCGCTCTGATGCCAGTACGACGATCTCATCATTCTTATAATAGAATCCCGGCCGTATGCCGTGAGGATCACGCATGGCAAACATCTCGCCGCTGCCCGTAATACCTGATACCAGATATCCGCCATCAAAGCCGGCCATCGTGGCCTTCAGAACATTCTCCGTCAGCACATGGCTGTCAATATATGCTGTGATATCCTCTCTTTCGAGCCCCAGCCTTTGTGCCTCAATAAAGTTGCGTTCTACCTCCCTGTCAAGTCTGTGCCCCATAAGTTCCAGCATGATATAGCTGTCACTATATATGCGGGGGCATTGCCCCTGCCGCGTCAAAGTGTCGAACACTTCGTCTACATTGGTCATGTTATAGTTTCCACACAGGCATAGATTCTTGGCACGCCAGTTGTTTCTGCGCAAGAAAGGGTGAATATACTTCAGTCCGCTCTTTCCTGTCGTGGAATAGCGCAGATGCCCCATATACAGTTCACCGGCAAAGGGTAGTTCAGAAATGTTGGATATATCTATCTGTCCGTCATCTTTCAATGATTGCTGTATCTGCTGATGTGCAGCCTGAAAAATCTTGGTAATGGCATTTGCTCCTTCTGCACGCTCTCGAAACATATATTCATTACCCGGCCGAGTGTTCAGTTTCACCGATGCAATGCCCGCTCCTTCCTGACCACGGTTATGCTCCTTTTCCATCATGAGGTAGAGCTTGTTCAAACCGTACATCCAAGTGCCGTATTTCTGCTGATAATAGCTCAATGGTTTTAACAACCGCACCAATGCCACTCCACAATCTTCATGTATGCTTGTTTCCATTACCTGTTTGCTATACTGATCCGAATATGTTCAAAAAAAGATTGAAATATCAATGATTACACAAAGGTAATGATTAATATTTCAATCTCTTCATATTTAAGTTTTATTTCGCTTCAATAATAACTTATTTCACAACTGTTATGACTAAACCGGCTATCGAGCTAAGGAGACTCAAGAAAGTGAAGTATAACTGTGTGCTTGCACCCACCGATGAATTTCTCGCCTTCACCTTGTTGGGTTCGACATATATAATGTCATTCTGCTGCAAATAATAGTATGGAGAATTAAACAGGTTGGCATCATTCATGTTTAGACGAACAGCATGTTTCTCGCCCGTGGCATCCTCACGCACGAGGAGCACATTGTCACGCCGTCCCTGAATGCCCAAGTCGCCGGCTGAAGCCAACGCCTCGATGATACTCATCTTCTCTGTCGTTACGGGAATCACTCTGGACTCTCCTACCTCACCGATCACCGTGACACGATAGCTTGACATGCGTACCGTGATTACAGGATTCTCGGAAGCTGCCAGATAAGGCTTGATCTTTTCCTTGAGGAAGTTTTCACATTCCGTCTTCGTCATGCCGGCCACATGAAGACTGCCCAAGATGGGGAAATTGATGTTTCCGTTATTGTCGACTAAATATTCTTGAAGTTCACCTCCCGTATTAGACTGATTGCCTTGACTACTTGCATTACCGGCCAAAGTGGACACCACCAGATTGAAAGGGGCTGCAGCCTGCGGATTCGTTGTCACCACGGTGATCTTCAGTTCATCCTTAGGCATGATCTTGGCATCATATAAACCACGAGAAGCAGCCAGACTAATGGAATCGATGTTCTGAAAATAAGGAACATTCTTCCCGCTTCCGCAACCGCCCATCAGCACTACCGTTGCTAACAAGATAATGGGTATAAATAACTTCTTCATATTCTTAACGTATCATTACATCATTTAATTTTTGCAAAAATACGATTTATTTTCTGAAGTGACAAACAAAATCAAGAAAAATATTTATATAAAGCCAAAGAACAAAATAAGTAAAACATGCATGTTTAATTTTGGCTTACTTGCTCATCATGAGATAACAGCCAATCCAAAAGTTACCATTAGTATTGCAAACAATGTTAGTGATATATATTTGATAGCACGGTTATTTACAAATTGCCAATTGAATGCAAGTAGGCCATAAACAGAGATCAAGAAAAGAAATATAACATGAGAAAATGAGTAGCACAATACATCCATAAATATCCAAAATACCAATCGTGGGTTATCTATATTGCTTAATCCGAAATAACGATATTGATGATCGTTAGTCAGATTATCATTTGTAACCG
>CAUTTP010000087.1:0-12790 GCA_963541305.1 uncultured Prevotella sp. | reverse complement strand
GTCATCTCAGTACAGATGACATCCGTACCGGCCGGTATATATGATTGCACCATAGTTATTTTATTAAATCGAAAGGAGTTATTATCCTTGCATTTGCAAAAGAACGAGACCTCAACTCCTTTTCATATATGAAGTACCGTACAAACTTACATAAAGTTTTCGAATTTTACGCCTGTTTGGATAAAGAAAATGCTTTTTTAGAGGGAAAGGTAAAGAAGAAAGCAGAATTAAAATAATCTCTGCGCAAGATGAATGTGGCATGGCGGGATTCTGTATATTCGGTAAAGTCTAAATTGTTTCATTCTCTTTTTTATTTGTTGCAAAGTGGTGAGAGAGGGTTGTGCATATAGATTATTTTACTTAAGTTTGCAATAATCAAATGACAAAAAGACAAAATTGCGATGTGCCGTATAATGAAAAGATTAACCATGATTGCATGTCTCCTGATGGGGTGTGCAGCCGGGCTGCCTTTGTCGGCGGCCGACTGGGTGGGCACTTGGACTGCTGCGCCCGAGCCGACAGAGCTACAGGATATGCCGCAGACACTCCCGCTGGACAATAATTCGCTGCGCCAAGTGGTACGGGTATCGCTGGGCGGCGAAGAGATGCGCATACAGTTAAGCAACGAGTATAGCACAGAACCGTTGGAGATCCGTTCCGTTTACATCGCTGAAGTGGGCGTAAGCGGTGACGTCATACGGCCTAAGACGGCGCGATACCTCTTGTTCGACGGTAAGAAAAACGTGACCATAGCGCCGGGCAAGGCAGTGTTCTCAGACCTGCTGAAATATAATCTCAAGCCGTTGCAGCGCCTTTCCGTCACGATACACTATGGCAACGTACCCAAAAACATGACTTCTCACCGCGGTTCGCGCACCACTTCTTATATCATGAAAGGCGAGGCGAAACCTCAGACAAGGTTTGCCGCAGCAGAGAGACCGGAGCACTGGTACAGTATCGCAGCCATCGACGTGAAAGCGGAAGGCAGGCAATGTTATGCCGTGCTGGGCAATTCGATTACCGACGGCCGGGGTACCACGACCGATGCGCAGAACCGTTGGACTGACATCTGCGCCGAAGCGCTTGGCGGTGAGGTGGGCATGCTCAACCTCGGCATTGGTGGCAACTGCGTGGTGAGGGGCGGACTGAGCACCCCCGGCATCAGCCGATATGACCGTGACATACTGCAACAGCGGGGCATCACGGGCGTAATCATCTTCGAAGGCATTAACGACATTGGCGGCAGCCGGCATGCCGAGGAGACCGTAGAACAGCTGACAAGGGCGTATGAGGATTTTATCCGCAAGGCACATGCCAGAGGGCTCAAGGCGATAGGCTGCACCATCACCCAGATAGGCGAGACAGATTACTGGTCGCCCATCCATGAGGCGGTGCGACAGACGGTGAACGAGTGGATACGCACATCGGGCAAGTTTGACGTCGTGCTCGATTTTGAATCGCTTACGGCCGATCCTGACAAGCCCACCTGCCTGCGACAGGATTACCGTTTCGACAACCTGCACCCCAATGCCGCAGGCTATCAGGCGCTCGGCACGTATGCTGCCGGCATACTGAAAGACTTTAAATAATAATCAATCATCTGATAATTCTATCTGACACCTATCTATGAAAATCCTATCCAAATCTTTCTTGCTGCTCATCGTGTGCCTTTGGGGCATGCGGGCAGGCAGCCATGCACAGGTGAAATTCCCCTATCAGGACACCAACCTCTCGGCCGAGGAACGCGCAAAGGACATCGTCAGCCGCATGACACTCGACGAAAAGATCGACATGATGCAGAACGAGTCGAAGCCTATCCCGCGTTTAGGCATCAAGGCCTACGAGTGGTGGAACGAGGCGCTGCACGGTGTGGGGCGCTCGGGGCTTGCCACCGTCTTCCCGCAGTGCATCGGGATGGCAGCGTCTTTCAACGATTTGCTGCTCCATGAGGTCTATACCGCCGTGAGTGATGAGGCGCGCGCCAAGAGCACCGAGTATAGCAAGGCGGGCGGTCTGAAGCTTTATCAGGGGCTCACTTTCTGGACGCCGAATATCAATATCTTCCGTGACCCGAGATGGGGACGCGGGCAGGAGACCTACGGCGAAGACCCCTACCTCACGAGTGTGATGGGTATGAGCGTGGTGCGCGGACTGCAAGGGCCTGCCGACTCGAAGTACAGCAAGCTGCACGCCTGCGCCAAACACTTCGCCGTGCACTCCGGACCGGAGTGGAACCGCCACGTATATAATGCCGAAAACATCTCGCCGCGCGACCTCTGGGAAACTTATCTGCCTGCCTTTAAGGCGCTGGTGCAGAAGGCAGGCGTGAAAGAGGTGATGTGTGCCTATAACCGTTATGAGGGCGAGCCATGCTGTAGCAGCAACCGCCTGTTGGAGCAGATTCTGCGCGAAGAATGGGGATATAAGGGCATCGTGGTGTCCGACTGCTGGGCGATCAACGACCTCTATACCCCGGGGCACCATTTCACCGAGCCCGATTCGGCGCACGCGTCGGCCACGGCAGTGATCAGCGGCACCGATCTGGAGTGCGGCAAGACCTACGAATCGTTGGGTAAGGCGGTGCAGCAGGGCTTAATCGATGTGGGAACCATCGACCGTTCTGTGACCAGACTGATGAAGGCGCGTTTCGAACTGGGTGAGATGGACGAGGACGTGAGTTGGCGAAGCATCCCTTACAGCGTGGTAGACAGTAAGGAGCATCGTGCCTTAGCCGCCAAGATGAGCCGCCAGACGATGGTGCTCTTGCAAAACAAGAACGACATACTGCCCCTCGATAAGCGTATGAAGATAGCCCTCATGGGGCCGAATCTCAACGACAGCGTGATGCAATGGGGCAACTACAATGGTTTCCCAAGCCACACCGTAACCCTGTTGGAGGGCTTGCAAAGACGACTTCCTGCCCGGAATCTCATCGTGGAGAAAGGCTGCGACCATACCTCCACCGTACGTTTGGAAAGCATGTTCCGGCAATGTGCCATTGACGGCGAGCAGGGTATGCGCGCCACTTACTGGAACAACCGCCGGCCGGAGGGTGAACCTATCGTGAAGATGCACGTCAAGGAACCCATCAAATACACCACGGCCGGTGCCACGGTGTTTGCTCCCGGCGTGGAGATCGGTGAGTTCTGCGGACTGTATGAGACGGTGATCCGTGTGGACAAGAGTGAGGATATCGTGTTCTCATGGGATGTGCAAGGCTCTGCCGTGATGGAAATCGATGGCAGGCAAGTGGCGGCGGTGACCAACAACGGCAGTCCACGCGCCTATGTGCTCAAGGCCGAGGCAGGCAAGGATTACCGCCTGCGCCTCACCTATACCACCGAGCGCGGTGAGCAGGCTGCCAGCCGCATACTCCATTTCAACTTCGGTCGTGAGGTGCCGCTCGACCTTTCCGCCTCGATCGACAAGGTTAAAGATGCCGACATTGTGGTCTTCGCCGGCGGCATCTCGCCACGCCTTGAGGGTGAGGAAATGCAGGTCACCGTGCCCGGATTCAGGGGTGGCGACCGCACCAACATCGATCTGCCGGAGGTGCAGCTCCGGTTGCTGCGCCAGCTCAGGCAGGCCGGCAAGAAGATTGTGTATGTCAATTATTCCGGTTCTGCCATCGCACTGACCGAGGTGGCAAGCCTCTGCGACGGCATCATTCAGGCATGGTACCCCGGTGAGGAAGGCGGCGAGGCCGTGGCATCGGTGCTTTACGGCGAGACAAACCCCGCCGGCCGTCTGCCCGTGACCTTCTACAGAAGCACGGCGCAGCTCCCCGACTTCGAGAACTATAACATGACAAACCGTACCTACCGCTATATGACCGAGAAACCCCTATTCCCTTTCGGTTACGGACTGAGCTATACCAAGTTCGACTACGGTCAGGCGAAGCTGAGTGACGATACGCTGAAATCGGGTAAGACCGTGAAGCTGACCATCCCCGTGACTAATGCGGGCGGTCGTGATGGCGAGGAAGTGGTGCAGGTGTATGTATGTCGCCCCGGCGACGGCGACGGACCATCGCACACCCTGCGTGGCTTCAGGCGTGTGAACATCAAGGCCGGGCAGACCGCACAGGTAGAGTTGACCATCGATGCAGAGAGTTTGGAGTGGTTCGACACGTCGAGCAATACCATGCGTGCCATCCCCGGCACCTACGAACTGATGTATGGCGGTAGCTCCGATAAGCAGGTTTTGAAAAAAATTAAGATTGATTACAAGTTATGATTCAGGGCTCCTGCTTTCTTCCAAAATGATTCCATTTTTCTTCCGCTATAGTTGGATTTATTGGCTGACTGCTAAAGACAGATAGCCGGCTCAGAAATTCTTTATGCGTCATACCCACAAGCCCTTTTGCCGTAAAGGGGCTTGTCTGAGCGGCGTATATGCCAAACGGCACACCGATCTCATTACGATGCCGACGTACACCGTACGATGTATGCACGTACACCGAACGTCGTATGTGCCCATCAGAGCGGGAAGCGGCGGCGAAACGGGCAGAAAGGGAGTATGTTAAGCACTTATCGGAGGCGAATCAACGCCCCGAGATTACAAATATAAATGCGAGAAAGGCGATACGATGATTTGAAACCGATAGCTTTGGTCAGCGGTATGCACAACTTTATTTAGCGAATTTAATTCCGCCAATGTGTTGAGAATATAAGCAGGCGGTAAGGTTTCTGACGTCTTCTTTAATCTTCAGGAAGAATCTCTTTGTAGTAGGCGCGGTGACGGCGAATGATTTCAGAATCGAGATATTGCCACTGACTGAGCACGCCCGTATTGGTCTCCATCTGCGGCATGGCTTCAGCCCATTTGAAATTATACTTACGATACCAATCGATGAGGTCGTTGAAGATAAGCGCATTGGCACCTTTGGTGCGATATTCCGGCAGTACTCCGATGAGCAGGAGGTCGACAGTATCGGTGTTGTGCCACTTCAATGTGCGAAGAAGATGGTACCAGCCAAAGGGCAGAAGACGCCCGTCGCGTGTTTTCTGCAAGGTACGCGAGAAAGAAGGAAAGGATACGCCGAAGCCCACCATGCGGTCGTTATCGTTGGCATCGACCACGCAGGTCACGAGATTAAGATCGGCCAAACGTATATAGTCGTTGACGAGCTTGTCGATCTGTTTGTCGGAGAGATGGGAGAAACCATAGAGGTCTTTATAGGTAATGTTGAGTACCTCGAAAAGTTCCTTGCCCTTGCCACCTCTCACAAATTCCTTGCGGTTATACTTGCGGGTCTGGAGATTATAGCGTCTTTCGATCATAGCTGCCGTTTTGGCAAACTTCTCGGGAGTGACCTCAGGCACTTTGATGCGCACTTCCACCCAGTCGTTATCCTTGAGGAAGCCCAAACGCTCCATGTGCCGGGGGTAATAGGAGTAATTATAGTTGATATGCATGGTGGTGAGATACTCGAATCCCTCCACGAGCATGCCCTCGCGGTCCATGTCCTCGAACCCGAAAGGACCACCGATGTGGTCCATGCCTCGTTCGTATCCCCACTGTTCCACGGTGTGGATAAGAGCATCGGAGACGTCGGTATCATCGATAAAGTCGAGCCAGCCAAAGCGCACCTGCCTGCGGTCCCACTGCTCATTGGCGCGATGATTGACCATTGCCGCTACGCGCCCCACCACCTTGTCGTCCTGATAGGCCAGAAAGTAATCGGCCTCACAGAATTCGAATGCTGGGTTGCGGTCTTTGCGAAGCGTGTCGACCTCTTTCATATATAAATAAGGTAGGGCATTTTCGCAATCGCGATATAGGTCGTAATAAAACTGTATGAATGCTTTGAGCTGCGACTTGGATTCTACTTTTATAATTTCAACACTCATGAATGTTCTTGCTTTGCTATGAATGAAGGGAGGTGAACAGGATTACAGGAAGCCCTGATGTTTGAGGGCTTCGATCAAGGTGGCAGACAAGGCTTCGTTATCCTTGCGGGTGTAACGGATGTCGGTGAACACCTGCGCCAATGTTTCCTTATGGTTGAGCTCTACGAAATGCCGGTTTTCGGGCAACGACTCTTTCTTCTGATACATGTCGTCGATGCTCGCAGGGGTGTAATCGCTATATTCTTCATCGTGAATAATGGCATGCAAGGGCAGGCGGTCGCTCTGGGCAGGCTTCTCGTCAGGCCATCCCAGCGTGATGGTGGCCACGGGAAACACGAGGCGGGGCAGCTTGAGGATGTCGATAATTGTTTGCGGCATATAGATGGTGGTGCCGAGGAAGCAGGTGCCCAAGCCTTTCTGTTCGGCGAGGTTGCAGAAGGTCTGGCAATAGAGCAGGGTGTCGGAAGCCGCGTTGAGAAAGCTAAGGATGTTGTCGTAGCCCGGTGTGGCTTTGCGGTTTTCTGCCCAGACGGTGGTACGATGGAAGTCGGCACAGAAAGTAAGCACCACGGGAGCATCGGTCACCATAGGCTGGTTGAAATGGGCGGGAGCCAACATGGCTTTTTGTTCAGCATCGCGGGTGATGACTACGCTATAGAGCTGGAGGTTGCCCATGGTAGGAGTGCGTTCGGCAACTTCAAGTAATTGATGAAGTAAATCCGCAGAGACCTCTCGACTTGAATATTTGCGTATCGTTCTACGCTGTAATAAACTTTCCATAAAAGAATTTTTAAGTAGCTGCAAAGTTATAGAAAATTTCCAAAAAGGAAAATTATTTGTTTAAATATCTACATAAAGTTGACCGAGATTAAGAAAACTTTTGTAGCTTTGCATCAGTGAAGATTTAAAAAATAGTAAACGGCATAAACTGATGGGAAAGCAAGAAACTTATACTTACGATGAGGCGTTTGATGCCTCTTTGGAGTATTTTGGCGGTGACGAACTGGCTGCACGCGTGTGGGTAAACAAGTATGCCATGAAAGACAGCTTTGGGCATATCTTCGAGAAATCGCCCACAGACATGCATTGGCGCATCGCTAATGAAATTGCGCGTATAGAGAAGAAATACGCGAATCCGTTGAGCGCGCAGGAAATTTTCGAGCTGCTGGATCACTTTCGCTATATCATTCCTGCGGGAAGTCCGATGACGGGCATAGGCAATAATCAGCAGGTGGCATCACTGAGCAATTGCTTTGTGATTGGTCTCGATGGCGACGCAGACAGTTATGGTGCCATTATGAAGATCGATGAGGAGCAGGTGCAGCTGATGAAACGCCGCGGTGGTGTGGGTCATGACATGAGCCACATACGCCCCAAGGGCAGTCCTGTGAACAATTCGGCATTGACGTCGACTGGGCTGGTGCCTTTCATGGAACGTTACAGCAACTCCACTCGCGAGGTGGCACAGGATGGTCGGCGTGGTGCGCTAATGCTTTCGGTGAGTATCAAGCATCCCGATTCGGAGGCCTTCATTGACGCGAAGATGACCGAGGGTAAGGTGACGGGTGCCAACGTAAGCGTGAAAATCGATGATGCTTTCATGGAGGCCGCCGCCGCCGATAAGTCGTATGTCCAGCAATTTCCCATCGACTCGGACAGCCCGATTGTAAAAAAAGAAATTTCTGCCCGTGAGTTATGGAATAAAATAGTGCACAACGCATGGAAGAGCGCAGAGCCCGGCGTACTGTTCTGGGATACCATCATCCGCGAGAGTTTGCCGGATTGTTATGCCGACCTCGGTTTCAAGACCGTGAGCACCAATCCTTGTGGCGAGATTCCGTTATGCCCTTACGACAGTTGTCGTCTGCTCTGCCTGAACCTTTACAGCTACGTAGAGAATCCATTTACGAAGGATGCGAAGTTCGATTACGATAAATTTGCCAAGCACGTGCAGTTGGCCCAGCGTCTGATGGACGACATTGTGGATCTTGAGATGGAGAAGATCGAGCTTATTATGAATAAGATTCGCACAGACGCACAGACCGATGAGGTGAAGTTTACCGAGTATCACCTCTGGGAGAAAATACGTCGCAAGAGCGGCATGGGACGTCGTACGGGCGTAGGTATCACCGCTGAGGGCGATATGGTGGCTGCCATGGGGTTGCGTTATGGCACTGAGGAAGCAACCGAGTTCTCTGTAAATGTGCATAAGACTTTGGCTCTGAATGCTTATCGTTCATCCGTGACGATGGCGCAAGAGCGTGGTGCATTCGAGGTGTTCGATGCCGATCGCGAGAAGAACAACCCATTCATGCTTCGTATGAAAGAGGCTGATCCGCAGTTGTATGAGGACATGACGAAATACGGCCGTCGCAATATTGCCTGCCTGACCATCGCTCCTACCGGTACGACCTCGCTGATGACCCAGACCACAAGCGGTATCGAACCTGTGTTTATGCCCGTGTATAAGCGTCGTCGCAAGGTGAATCCAAACGACACCGAGGCTCACGTGGACTATGTAGATGAGGTGGGCGACTCTTTCGAGGAGTACATTGTCTATCACAAGAAATTCATGGAGTGGATGCGTATCAATGGATATGACACCACCAAACGCTATACGCAGGAAGAGATCGATGAGCTTGTGACAAAGTCACCTTATTGTAAAGCTACGGCCAATGATGTCGACTGGCTCATGAAAGTGCGTATGCAAGGTGCCATACAGAAGTGGGTAGACCATAGCATTTCGGTGACGGTGAATCTCCCGAACAACGTCGACGAGGCTCTTGTCGACAAACTTTATGTGGAGGCGTGGCGTTCTGGCTGTAAGGGTTGCACGATTTATCGTGACGGCAGCCGCTCGGGCGTGATGATTTCCGTATCGAAGAAAGACAAGAAGAAAGAAGAGAAGGAAGCTCCGGAACCCATCACGGCTCCTGTAATGAGTGGTCTGAAGGTGCAGGAAGTGCGCCCGAAGATACTCGATTGCGACGTTGTGCGCTTCCAAAACAATAAGGAGAAGTGGGTGGCATTCGTCGGTTTGCTTGATGGCTATCCCTATGAGATCTTCACAGGTCTTCAGGATGATGAAGAGGGAATCGTGTTACCCAAGACGGTGGTCAAGGGCAAGATCATCAAGCAGACCACCGAAGAGGGGCTGCGCCGCTACGATTTCCAGTTTGAAAACAAGCGCGGCTACAAGACAACCGTAGAAGGACTGAGTGAGAAATTTAACCCGGAATACTGGAACTATGCCAAGTTGATCTCGGGCGTGCTGCGTTATCGTATGCCTATCGACCATGTGATGAAGCTCGTCAGCTCCCTGCAGCTCAAGGATGAGAGTATCAATACATGGAAGAATGGTGTGGAGCGCGCACTGAAAAAGTATATCGTGGACGGCACAAAGGCATCCGGACAGACATGTCCAGTATGCGGTCAGGAGACTTTAGTGTATCAGGAAGGATGCCTGATCTGTACCAATTGCGGTGCCAGCCGTTGCGGATAATATTGTAAGAAGCAGGGCGAGACAAAGCCCTGGGTCATTCAAGTGTAAGCGATGTTGAAAGACAGCTATATACATTTACGTCGTCTGCGCTTTCATGCCTACCATGGCGTGGAGGCGCAGGAACGTTTGACGGGTAATGACTACGAGGTGAATCTGCGCTTGCGCGTAGATGTATCGCATGCTATGGTAAGCGACAATGTGGATGATACAGTGAATTATGCTTCTGTTTATGACCTCGTGGCGTATGAGATGGGCATACCCGCCCGACTGGTGGAGCATGTCGCTTACCGCATCGGCCGGCAGATTATGAGCCGCTGGACATCCGTCCAAGAAGTGGAAATACAACTCATCAAACGGAATCCTCCTATGGGCGCCGATTGTGAGGGGGCAGGCGTGGAATTACATTTAATAAATAATAAAACTGAAAGTTAATCTAAAGCTTTCAAATTTAAATTAGTTAATTTTGCAGGATATATTCTCGAGTATGGGCAAGAAGGTCTTCTTATCATTGATGATGATGCTGATGTTTGTGCTGGCGGCAACCGGCGCTAACCGTCGCTTCGTCCTCGTGATAGATGCCGGACATGGTGGTCATGATTCAGGAGCATTGGGCACAATGTCGAAAGAGAAAAACCTTACGTTGAGTTATGCCCTTGCTTTTGGGAAGATGGTGGAGCGCAACTGTCCGGATGTGAAGGTCGTGTATACCCGAACGACCGATATTTTCCTGCCCCTTTATCAGCGCGCAGAGATTGCCAACAAGAATAAGGGCGATCTCTTCATATCGATTCATATCAATGCTTTGACAAAAAACTATACCAAGCAGGGCTTCCAGAGCTATACGCTTGGTCGCGGGGAGCGTAGCGGAGATAAAGGCATACGTGAGAATCTGGAGGTGGCTAAGCGTGAAAACTCCGTTATCTTCATGGAGGCTGATTACCAAAGAACTTACCAGTCGCTCAACTTAAATTCGGCAGAAAGCGACATCATGTTTGAGTTTATCGCTGACAACAACCGTGAACGAAGCGTAGAACTGTCACGACTGATGCAGCGCGAGGTGTGCAAGGCTACCGGTCGAATCGACGCCGGCTCGCATCAGAACAACTTAGCTGTGCTCCGTCTCACCTCCATGCCGTCGATTCTTCTGGAGCTGGGCTTTATTTCTACGCCATCAGAAGAGCGTTTCATGGTTTCTGAGAGCTCCTTGGAGCTCTACGCCAAGGGTATGTACAATGCCTTTGTGCTATATAAAAACAAATATGATGACCGTATCAACGTGCCCTATAGGGATAATCGTTCTAATCAGCCGAGCAGGATAATTCCTGTAATACCCGAGGAGACAGCTGTCGAAAAGCCTGCTCCTGTAGCCGAGCCTGAGCCGCGCCCTATGGTAAACCGCCCGGCAATCATAGAAGAACCCAACATTCCGGCACCTACGGTGACACGCCAATTTGACCCTGCAAAACCTGTGTTTAAGGTTCAAATCATGGTGACCAGCAAGAAATTGGCTAATGGCGACGCCCGTTTCAAGAAGCTCATGGGGTATGATTATTATGAAGAAGACGGCTTGTTCAAATATACCTTTGGCTCAAGCAATGATTATAACAACATTTACAGTTTGCGCAAGCAGCTCCTCGATCGTTTCCCCGAGGCATTCATCATCGCTTTCAAGAATGGGCAGAAGATAGATGTCAACGCCGGAATCCGAGAGTTTAAGGCAAATAGATAATTGATTTAGGATATTAGAATCAAACGTATGAAGTTTTTAACCAATGAAGTAAAGATCGCAATCGTGGCGATAGTGGGTATCGTCATTTTGTTTTTCGGATTGAATTTTCTGAAGGGGATGACCATCTTCTCCAACGATCACTCCTATTATATTAAGTTCAAGGATGTCAGCGGCCTGTCTTCTTCCACACCTATTTATGCCGATGGCTATCAGGTGGGAGTTGTGAGAGGTATCAGCTACGATTATAAGAAGAGCGGCAATGTGGTGGTGAAATTCGATGTAGACAAGGATCTGCGCATTCCCTATGGCTCTTCCGCAGAGATTGTGAGCGATCTCATGGGCAACGTAAAGATGAATCTGCTCTTGGCCAACGATCCCCGGCAGCGTGCAGAGCCGGGCGACACGCTCGATGGTTCCATCAATGGCGGCATGCTGGGGTCTGTTGCCCAGCTCATGCCAACAGTCGAGATGATGCTCCCCAAGGTCGATAGCATCTTGTCAAGTGTCAATGCCCTGCTTGCCGACCCGGCCATTGCCAAGTCGCTCCACAACATAGAGGCTATATCATCTAACCTGACCACCACCACCCAACAGCTCAACGGGCTTATGACAAGCCTCAACACACGCATGCCGGGAATGATGCGTAAAGCCGACGAGGCATTGGTGAAAACCAATAATACGCTTGATAACACCACCAAGTTCACCGAAAATCTTGCCACTGTTGACATTGCAGGCACAATGGCTAAGGTTGATCAGACATTGGCAAACGTGCAGCAAATCACGGCCAAGTTGAACAGCAACGAAGGCTCTCTCGGGCTGCTTATGAACGACCCCGGATTCTATAACAGCCTGACCTCTACCATGCAGAGTGCCGACTCGTTGCTTACCAACATAAAAGCGCATCCTAAACGTTACGTCCACTTCTCACTGTTTGGTAGAAAAGACAAGTAATTTAAAGATATTGTTATCCGCTGAAAGTTGAAACTAAACGGTACAAAACTCCCCCGACAGCATTTGCAGTTTCATCTTCATACGGCGGTCAGAACGCAGCCTCGCAATCTTGACGGATGACGATCTTGGGTGTGAGGTTGTGCCGTCATGCCCGGGCGTATAGGTTTCCAAGTGCTTAACAGCCCCTCTCTCCGTATGTTTCGTCCCCGCTTCCCGCTCTGACGGCCACGTATGGCGTTCGGCGTACGTGTGTACGTCGTACGGTGTACATGCGTACGTCGTTCGGTGTGCATGCATACGTCGTACGGTGTACGCCGGCATCGGAATGAGATCGGCCTGCCGTTTGGCATACACGACGTTTAGGCAAGCCCTTTATGGCAGAAGCGTTTGTATGTATGATGTGCAGAGTAATTCTTGGGTGGCTGTCTGTTTTTAGCAGAAAGCAATAATTTAAAAATAGTCTAAATAACAAAACGCCATGTTTCACGGCTCCCATAAACGTCCGGGAGCCGTTTTTAATTGACGATAACATAGCTATTGCATTGATGTTTCACAGACCGCATGATGCAATGGCATGCACATCGGTTAGCCAATTCATTATCAGGAGGTTAAGTTTCTGCAAGTTATAAATTATCAATAGACCAACGCCGTATTTCTTAAAGAGCACTGTTTTAGTAAGTTATGGGTCAGACATCAATAATAAAGGTTTGCGTTTGATTTGCGAATAACAGAAAACTTTATTAAATTTGCAATCGC
>CAUTTP010000086.1:0-12889 GCA_963541305.1 uncultured Prevotella sp. | reverse complement strand
CAAACCGCCTCCCGGAAGCCATTGCCCGGGCCGTAAACTACAAACTTTTATAAAATAAGTAGGTGTCCAAAATTAAACACCCATATATTTTCCTTTGTTTTATTCTTTTGCTTTTTCGGTATCTTTACATCTCTTTTTCGTCATTCCGCCGTCTTTCATCAGTCGTGTAGCCCGCTACACTCCTTCTTCAAGCCGACAGACTGACTGAAAAACAGATGCAAACATACCGAAAATAATTATGAACACCTACTTAACCGCGCCGAAGCACGCCACAATCGTCATTTGCAAACGCAAGACAGAGCACCCTGAAAAGCTTTGCCGGACGTGTCGGAAGGACGTGCCGGTATGGGTATTTGACAAATTTGGTGGTGTATGACGTTCGACGTACGTACGTACACCGAACGCCGTACGCACGTACACCGAACGGTGTGCACACGTACACCGAACGACATACGCCGGCGGAAGTGTGCGAAGGGGTGGTGAAACGATGGCGGAGACAGGGACGGATGGATGGTATTATCATATCCAAATGTGCGCTTTTCGTATCAGCCGCCCCGTTTTTTCATGCTCGAACCAAGAAGATTGCTCGAATTTATGCTATCTTTGCCGTTATAATTTTCAGATGAAATAATACCTATCATGGATAATAAACGTTACGGTCATTTCGATGACGCGCATCGCGAATATGTGATCACCGACCCCAAGACACCGTGGCCATGGATCAATTATCTTGGCAATGAGGAGTTTTTCTCGCTTATCTCCAATACGGCCGGCGGCTACTCATTCTGCAAGGATGCCAAGTTTCGCCGCATCACACGCTATCGTTACAACGACGTGCCGATGGACAACAACGGCCGTTATTTCTATATCAAAGACGGCAACACCGTGTGGAACCCCGGCTGGAAGCCCTGCAAGACGCCTCTTGACAGTTATGAATGCCGGCACGGCATGAATTATACACGTATCACGGGCAGCAAACGGGGCGTGGAGGCCACTGTGCTCTTCTTCGTGCCGCTGCACACTTGGGCGGAGGTTCAGAAGATGACAATCACCAACCACACGGCCGAGACCAAGCACCTCAAGCTCTTCTCATACGAGGAGTGGTGCCTGTGGAATGCCTCGACAGATATGGAGAACTTCCAGCGCAACCTCTCTACGGGCGAGGTGGAGGTGGAGGGTTCCACGATTTACCACAAGACCGAGTATCGCGAACGTCGCAATCACTTTGCGTTTTACCATGTCAACGTGCCCATTCAGGGTTACGACACCGACCGTGAGAGTTTCGTAGGCCTCTACAATGAGTATGCCGAGCCGCAGGCGGTGATGGAGGGGAAGCCCCGCAACAGCTTCGCCCACGGTTGGAGCCCCGTGGCCAGCCATTATATAGAGGTGGAGCTGCAGCCCGGCGAGAGCAAGGACTTTATCTTCCTGCTGGGCTATGTGGAGAACGACCCCGACGACAAGTGGGCGGCCAAGCAGGTTATCAATAAGGAAAAAGCCTATCGGCTGATTGAGAATTTCAATACTGTGGAGAAGGTGGACGCCGCTTTCGGGGCACTCAATGCCTATTGGAACGAGTTGCTCGATGTGTTCAGCGTAGAGAGCGGCAACGACAAACTCGACCGTATGGTCAACATCTGGAACCAGTATCAGTGCATGATCACGTTCTGCATGAGCCGTTCGGCCAGTTTCTTCGAGAGTGGCATCGGTCGTGGCATGGGCTTTCGAGATTCCAATCAAGACCTCGTGGGCTTCGTGCATCAGATTCCGGAGCGTGCCCGTCAGCGCATCATCGACATAGCCTCTACCCAGTTTGCCGACGGCGGATGCTATCATCAGTACCAGCCTCTCACCAAGCGCGGTAACAATGACATAGGCGGCGGATTCAACGATGACCCTTGTTGGTTGATTTTCGGCACGGTGGCGTATATCAAAGAGACAGGCGACTTCTCCATTCTCGACGAGCAAGTGCCGTTCGACAACGTGCCCGGATCGGAGGTTTCGCTCTTCGAGCATCTGCGTGTATCGTTCAACCATGTGGTCGATAATCTCGGGGCACATAAGTTGCCGCTCATCGGGCGTGCCGATTGGAACGACTGTCTGAACCTCAACTGCTTCTCTTGGGACCCTGATGAGAGTTTTCAAACCACAGAAAATAACAGTGTGGGCTCAAAGGCAGAGAGCCTGATGATTGCCGGCCTGTTTGTCGTGACAGGTCGCGACTACGTGGAGCTGTGTCGGCGTCTCGGCAAAACGGCTGAGGCCGAGCGTGCGCAGAAAGAAGTGGACAATATGGTTGAGGCCGTGAAAAAGCACGGGTGGGATGGCGGATGGTTTCTCCGTGCATACGATTACTACGGCAACAAGATAGGTTCTGATGAGAACGAGGAAGGCAAAATCTTCATCGAGAGTCAGGGATGGTGCACGATGGCCGGTATCGGACAGGAGGAAGGGCTGTGCGACAAGGCGCTCGATGCCGTGAAAGAGCGTATGGAGTGTGAGCATGGCATCGTGCTCAACAGCCCGGCCTATACCACCTATCATGTCGAGATGGGTGAGATATCATCCTATCCCGAGGGCTATAAAGAGAATGCAGGTATCTTTTGCCACAATAATCCGTGGGTGATCATCGGCGAGACGGAAGCCGGAAGAGGTGATGACGCATGGGCTCACTATACGAAGATACTGCCCTCATACGTAGAGGAGAAATATCAGACACTGCATAAGGTAGAGCCATACGTTAACTGCCAGATGGTGGCCGGCAAGGATGCTGCACGTCCGGGTGAAGGCAAAAACTCATGGCTCACGGGTACGGCAGCATGGATGTGGTATACCGTCAGCGAGTTTATTCTCGGCATCAAGCCCGATTACGAGGGGTTGCGCATCGAGCCTTGTCTGCCAAAGACAATGAAAGAATATACTGTGAAGCGCCGTTTCCGAGGTGCAGAATATGAGATTCGCGTGAGCAATCCGACGGGGAAGAACAAGGGCGTGACGCAACTCATCATGGACGGTCAGCCTATAGACGGCAACATCGTGCCTTGTTCGGAAGGCAAACACGTGGTGGAGGTGGTGATGTGACAAGCGTCACATCACTCCAATCCACCTCAATATATCGTTCAGATTCGCTACTATCATGACCAAAACGAGGATGGTGATACCCACATATTCGGCGCGGATCATGAATGTTTCGGAGGGTTTGCGACGGGTGATCATCTCATAGAGCAGGAAGAGCACATGTCCACCGTCGAGTGCGGGGATGGGCAGAATGTTCATGAAGGCGAGGATGATGCTGAAGAAAGCGGTCATCTTCCAGAACATGTACCAGTTCCATGTATCCGGGAAAAGGCTGGCGATGGTACCGAAACCACCGAGACTCTTGGCACCGTCGGCGGTAAACACATACTTCATATCGCCCACATAGCCTGCCAGCACGTTCCAGCCATACTTCATGCCGGCAGGAAAACTCTCGAAGAAGCTGTAATCCACATGAGTAGTGTTGGCCTCATACATCTTGAATATGTTGGCCACGGCAAATCCGATTTTGAGGTCAGGGGTAAGCATGGTACTCACAGTGTCGACCTGCTGGGTGCCTGCTTTGGCTACGACGAGTGTCACATTCATGAGTTTGGTGCTGTCTTGATGCGTAGTGGCGGCTGACAACTGGTCATCTACGCGTCCAATCTCCTCGCTAAACTCGTTGTATGAATCTATCGCCTTACCGTTTACGGCAAGGATAGTATCGCCTTTTTGCAGACCGATCTTAGCTGCCGGCGTAGTGATGTTGGTCGCGTTGCCCCGTGCATCGGGCATGGTGAGGTAGACGGTATCTATCACAGCCGGTGTAAACGGACTCAGAAATTGGGGCGTGCTCTTGAGCATATCCAGCAGGTTGAGATTGCCCGGTAGGTCGATACGCACCTTCTTTCCATCACGGATGACTTCTGCATATTTAGCTTGTGACAGGTCACGATACACGTCGACGTTGAAATCGACGAATGGACGGATGTCAGTACCCACGAGGATGTCATGGTCTTGAAATCCGAGTTTCTTTGCCTCAGTGTTGAACTTCATACCCTGCGACATGTCAGACATCTTGATATAGCTCTCTCCCCAGTGGAACATGATCATCGAATAGATGAACAAGGCAAGGAGAAAGTTGACCGTAACACCGCCAATCATGATGATGAGACGCTGCCAAGCCGGTTTGGTTCTGAACTCCCATGGTTGTGGGTCGCGCTTCATCTGCTCGGTGTCCATGCTCTCGTCGATCATTCCCGATATTTTGCAATAGCCACCCAGCGGCAGCCACCCCATGCCATATTCGGTGTCGCTGCCCTTAGGCTTGAAACTGAAGAGCTTACCGGTCCACTTACCGATACTCATATCGAAGAAGATAAAGAACTTTTCTACCCGTACGCCGAAGATGCGCGCCGCCACGTAATGGCCGCCCTCATGTAGCAAGACGAGCAGTGAGATCGACAAGATGAACTGTAAAAATTTAATTAAAAAGATTTCCATTGGTGTGTTAAAGGATTTGTGAGCCTTTCTCCCGATTCCTCCCTGAAATAGGAGAAGAGTTGGAGGCGGGGCTTTTTGCTTACTTGTTGTGTACTATTCTTGTTGCTATTTCTCTTGCCTCCTTATCCGTCTGGAGGTAGATGTCGATGTCAGGGTTGCCGTCGAAAGTGGCTTGCCGCATGGTCTGCTCGATGATGTCGGCCATGCCGACGAACGAACATTTGTCGTGGCGGAAAGCGGCGTTGGCTATCTCGTTGGCTGCATTGAGGATACAGGGCATATTGCCACCTCTGTTGATGGCCTCGTAAGCCAATGCCAGACACTTGAATTTCTCCATGTCGGGCTCTATGAACTCCAACTTCCGCGCCTTGAACAAGTCGAGACGTTCACCGCTGAGATTGAGTCGTTGAGGGAAAGAGAAGGCATACTGGATGGGCAGTCGCATGTCGGGTACGCCGAGCTGCGCTTTCACAGCACCGTCCATGAACTGCACGCCGCTATGCACGATGCTCTGCGGATGGATGAGCACCTGAATACGGTCGGCCGGAACGCCGAAGAGCCATTTGGCTTCCATCACCTCGAAACCCTTGTTCATGAGCGATGCCGAATCGATGGTAATCTTGGCTCCCATGTTCCATGTGGGGTGCTTCAGTGCATCGGCAGCCGTCACTCGGAGCAATGCGTCATGGTCGAGCAGACGGAACGGACCACCCGAACAGGTGAGCAGAATCTTGTCTATCTCGTTCATGTCCTCACCAACGAGACACTGAAAGATGGCGCTATGCTCCGAATCGACCGGCAAAAGGTCTACACGATACTGCTGAATAAGGTTTAGGATGAGTTCGCCGGCCACCACGAGCGTCTCCTTGTTGGCCAGTGCAATCTTCTTTCCGGCCTTGATGGCATGAATGGTAGGCACCAGCCCTGAAAAGCCGACCATAGCGGCGAGCACAATGTCGATAGGCTCTGCTTCCACCACCTGCGCCAATGCCTCTGTGCCTGCATAGATTTTGATGTCCGGCTTGTCGACTAACAGCGCCGACAACTCGTCATAATGAGCTTCGTTGGAAATGACCACGCAGGCCGGATTATATGTCCTTGCCTGCTCGGCCAATCGTTGCACGCTGTTGTTGGCAGTGAGGCAATAGACCTCATACAGGTCAGGATGCTGGCTGATGACATCGAGTGCCTGTGTGCCTATGGAGCCTGTGCTGCCAAGAATACATATCTGTTGTTTCTTCATATTATTGTGGGGGGAAGTCAGGAAATTAAAGAAGTGGAGAAGTTAAGACAAATGCCTGATGCGATGAGCGATGGTGTGAAATGTTGATTTCATAACTTCCAATGCTTCTTATGCCTTCCTTAACGGTTATTCTAAGTCGAAAAGTCCTGTGGGAATGGTCATCACGATAGCATGCTTCTTTTTATTTACCTCATGGATCAGGTTATCGCCGGCTGGGATGAGCAATGCATTGCCTTCCGGAGTTGTCACGTCGAAGAGAATATTGATGGTGGTATCGTCCACGCTGCTAATGGTGCCGACGTACTGATGCGAGGCTGCGTCGATGATCTGATAGCCTACAACCTCTGCCCACGAGGCCGTTTTCTCGTCGGCTTCGGCGTGCTTACGCGGGAAATAGACATTGCATCCCGTCAGTTGTCTCGCCTGTTCCTCGGTATCGATATCTGCAAATTTCATCAGTGCCAGCTCGTCGGAGCGAAAACGATATTCCTCCATGAAGAACGGAACGAGTAGCCCGTCGATCTCAAGAATGAGATATTCGGCATCCACGCGGTCGAAGATATCATCGCTAAACTGCAATGACACCTCACCCCTCACGCCGTGTGGCTTGCCCAGTCGGCCGATCTTGTAAACGTCTTCTTGCCTGATCATCGTGATGATTGCTGCTTAATCGTCTATACGTTGGATTTTTGCGCCGAGTGCATTGAGCCGTTTCTCAATGTCCTCATAGCCGCGGTCGATCTGTGCAATATTAGCAATACGGCTCGTTCCGTTAGCACTCATGGCAGCGATGAGCAGTGCGATACCCGCGCGGATGTCGGGGCTGGTCATGCGACCGCCACGCAATGTGATACGATGATCCTGCCCGACGACAACGGCACGATGCGGATCGCAGAGAATAATCTGTGCTCCCATATCAATCAACTTGTCTACGAAGAACAGTCGACTTTCAAACATCTTCTGGTGAATCAGCACCGATCCGCGTGCCTGTGTGGCGACAACGAGGAGCACCGACAGCAAGTCGGGGGTGAGACCCGGCCAAGGTGCGTCTGAAAGTGTCATGATAGTACCATCGATAAACGACTGCACCTCGTAATGCTTATGGTATGGAATCACGAGATCGTCGCCATCCTCGTCAATTTTTACGCCTAATCTGCGGAACGCATCGGGTATGATTCCCAAGTTGCGCAGCGATACATCCTTAATGCGTATGCCATTGCCTACCATAGCAGCCATGCCGATAAACGAGCCCACCTCAATCATATCGGGCAGAATCCTGTGTGTGGCACCGTGCAGGGTATCTACTCCAATGATGGTGATAAGGTTGCTGGCGATGCCGCTGATGTTGGCTCCCATACGGTTGAGCAGGTGGCAGAGCTGTTGGATATAAGGTTCGCAGGCGGCGTTATAAATGGTTGTGGTGCCCTTAGCCATCACAGCCGCCATGATGACATTGGCGGTTCCTGTCACTGAGGCCTCGTCGAGCAGCATGTAATTGCCTTTCAGTTGCTTGGCTTTAATCTGGTAAACATCACGCTCCTCATCGCGAACGAACTTCACCCCGAGATTTCGGAAGCCGAGAAAGTGGGTGTCAAGACGTCGCCGGCCTATTTTGTCGCCACCCGGTTTGGGCACCGTAGCCTTGCCGAAACGCCCTAATAACGGTCCAATCATCAGTACGGAGCCTCGCAACGATGAGCATTTCTTCACAAATTCGATGCTGTCCAAGTAGTCGAGATTAAGTTCATCGGCTTGGAAGGTGTATTCGTTACGTGAGTTTTGCGTGACCTTTACACCCATGTCAATGAGCAAATTGATGAGATTGTTCACGTCAAGGATGTCGGGGATATTGGAGATTGTCACCGGTTCGTTAGACAGCAAGGTGGCACAAATCACCTGCAGAGCCTCGTTCTTGGCACCCTGCGGTGTGATCGTTCCACTGAGTTGGTGCCCACCTTCAATGATAAACGATTCCATATTTACTTCCTTTTACGCTTCTTCTCCACCTCGCGGAGATCGATCTTGTCAAACTTGAAAGTGCTGAGATCCAACTGAATTTTTCCGTTGGTAAAGCGTGCCAAGTCGTCTGCCACTTTCTCATCATCACTATGTCCGTGGCTCCACTGCATGAGGTCGCGCTTCATCTGGTTGGCGGTGAGGCGCGCCAGTGCATCACGCTCGCGCCCGGGTTCCATCTCTTGCAGGCGGTCGAACATATCGAACAGCATCTTGCCGTAATGGCGTATGGGGATATGCGACATAGGGTATGACATCGGTTCCGGCTTGGCCTGTATGGTCTTGGCCTCCGAGATGTCGTAAGGCCAGTCGATATCCAGTTCAAAATTACTCATCAGCGCCAGCTGATCCCACAGTTTCTGTTTGTAATCGGCGTTCTCTTTCACTTGTGGAAGCATACGCTCCATCGTGGCAATGATAGTGTTGGCACATCGTTGGCGGTCGCTTTTATTCTCCAAAGTCAGGGCGTAATCCACCATATCCTGTACCTCACGGCCATACTCCGGCAATACAAGTCTACTGCGCTGGGTGTTATAATCTAATCCTTCTATATTCATAATCTTGGCCTCTCATAACCCTTCCTACGTGAAAGGGATGCCGACCGGAGGCATGCCCGGCATTTATTGGATAATCAATCAATCTCGCTATTCTTATATCTCCTTTCCGTCGGAGGGATTCTGAGAGTGCTCTTCCTATAACAACTTTCGAGGCTGTTTGGCTACGAAGTCTTTCAGATAAAACGGTACGAAGTAAGCCACATCCTCGTATTGACCGAGTGCAATGCGTTTCTCTGCCAACGGGAGCATATATTTGGCCAGAGGCTCGATACCTTCAATGAAGCGGGCGTTGGGGTGAGTGAGCATCTCTTGGCACTTCATGGCACCATTGCCAAAGAAGTAAATCGGATGTTCTTCGAGCCATTCCCTGTAGGTATCGGCGTCCACCACATCGGCGCGGATGGGGCGCACCTCTTTCAGCGAACGGTCGAAGACTTGGGCATATACCTCCATGCGGCGTGCGTCAAGCATGGGACATATCAGCGCGTCCTCCTCCTTTACCATCTCACCCAGCAGCACCGGCACACAAAGCAACTCCAGCGTGGGTACGGCAATGAGCTTCACGTCGCGACCATAACATATACCCTTTGCCATGGACGTGCCAATGCGAAGTCCTGTGTAAGAGCCCGGGCCGCAACTTACGGCTACCGCATCCAGCGGGATGGCATGATTGTCGGTGAACGAAAGGGCTTCGTCGATAAATGAGCCTAACTTTTCTGCATGATTGGGGCCGGTTCGATCCTCTTTCTCAAAAATAGCTCCGCCATCCTCGCTGACAGCCACCGAACACACGTCTGTGCTCGTTTCGATACTCAATATGCACGACATAATTTTAATTTCTTATTCTTAATAAAGTGCAAATTTACTTCTTTTTCCTGCAATTTTCGTACATTTGCAAAAATTTAACTACAAGTAATTATGATACAATCAATGACGGGTTATGGCAGGTCTGTCGTGACCTTTAAGGAGAAAAAGATCAATGTCGAGATAAAATCACTAAACAGTAAGGCTCTGGATCTTTCGGCTCGAATCGCTCCTCCTTACCGTGAGAAGGAAATGGAGATACGTCAGATTGTAGCAAAGTCATTGATAAGAGGTAAGGTGGACTTCTCTATCTGGATAGAAAAAGACACTATCGTCGATGCTACACCTATCAATGCTGCTTTAGTGGAGAATTACTATAAGCAAATCAAGAGTATTTCCGACCACGTGGGAATACCCGAACCTACCGACTGGTATGCCACTTTGCTTCGCATGCCGGACGTTCTGACCAAGACCGACACCGAGGAATTGAGCGATGAGGAATGGGCTGCCGCCTTGCAGGCCGTCCACATAGCGCTTGATGAGATTATCGCTTTCCGCCGTCAGGAGGGTGCTGCGCTCGAAAAGAAATTCCATGAGAAAGTGGATAACATTGAGTCTTTGCTACATGACATCGAACCTTTCGAGGAGGCGCGCGTACAGAAAATTCGTGAGAACATCATGAAAGGGCTGCAGCAAATTCCCGAAGCGAGTTACGACAAGAACCGTCTGGAGCAGGAATTGATATATTATATTGAGAAGCTCGACATCAGCGAGGAGAAGCAGCGCCTTGCCAATCATCTCAATTATTTTCGTGAGACGATGGCCGAAGAGCAGGCTAACGGCAAGAAACTGGGCTTCATCGCGCAGGAGATGGGACGCGAGATCAACACTACCGGCTCCAAGAGCAATCAGGCCGAAATGCAAAACATCGTGGTGCAGATGAAGGACGAGTTGGAGCAGATAAAGGAACAGGTGCTGAATGCGCTGTAGCTCTTTCTCGCATAGCCTCTCCTCGTCGAAGAGAGAGAGCCAAAATCTGATGTAACGCATGATGTCGTTTCATATTCGTAACCATTATATTTCTATGACAAAAGGCAAGCTGATTATCTTTAGTGCACCCAGTGGAAGTGGCAAGAGTACCATTGTGCAATGGTTGATGAGTGCTCATCCCGAACTTCACTTGGCTTTCTCTATTAGCTGTACGAGTCGTGCTCCCCGTGGTACGGAGCGTAATGGGGTGGAATATTTCTTTGTGTCTCCCGAAGAGTTTCGCCGCCGTATAGATGCCGGTGAGTTTCTGGAATACGAGGAGGTGTATGAGGACAAGTTCTATGGCACACTGAAAACACAGGTTGAAAACCAGACGGAGCAGGGCGACAACATTGCCTTTGATGTGGATGTGAAAGGCGGTTGCAACATCAAGAAATATTATGGAAACCGCGCTTTGAGTATCTTCATTCAGCCGCCATCGGTCGATGAACTTCGCCGAAGACTTGTGGGGCGTGCCGTCGATGCTCCCGAAGTGATTGAGCAGCGACTGGCCAAGGCAAATTATGAACTTACTTTTGCTCCCCAGTTTGATCAAATCGTTGTCAATGACGATTTGGATAAGGCGAAAGAAGAGACCTATCAGATTGTTAAACGTTTCTTGGAAGAGGCATAATTTCATTTGTACGTGTACCGCTGCGGCATCTTCGGAGGTAGTTTCAACCCTATACATACAGGCCATATCGCATTGGCTCACCGGATTTTGGAGCAGGCGTGCCTTGATGAGATATGGTTTGTCGTGTCACCGCTCAACCCTTTCAAAGCATCATCGTCCGATTTGTTAGACGATGAGTTGCGTCTCGCGCTGACCCGAAAGGCACTGAAAGATGAGCCGCACCTCATGGTGTCCGACTGTGAGTTTCATCTGCCGCGACCCTCCTATATGTGGGATACGCTCACCCACCTGAGCCGGAGGCATCCCGATTGGCTGTTTGTTCTGATCATCGGTGCCGACAATTGGGTTGCATTCGACCGCTGGGCGCATGCCGAAGACATCCTTTCCCATTATGACGTCGTGGTTTATCCGCGTGAGGGCTATGCCGTTGATGCCGCTGCCTTGCCCCCTCGCGTCTGCTTGGTCGATACCGACCTCTGCCGCATCAGCAGCACGGAGATACGCCGGAGGGTGCGAGCAGGCGAACCCATCGAGGGTTTGGTGCCAGCGAATATACTCGACGACGTCAAGCGGTATTATGCTTCTGCGTCTACAAGATGATATGACATAAACAGTAAATTCGTCAAACTCACGTTGTGAATTCACAAGAAATAAAAGCCCGATTTCGATTTTTTATCAGCCCGAAGACCAAAGAGTCAATATTTTAATGTATTTTTGTACTTGAAACAATAAATGCAATTATTCAACTATCTATCTGCTATTCCATAATGGAGGCCATCTTTCTATCTGCCGGAAATGGCACAAACGAAATTGTCTTCACGGCCGTTTCCTCAGGGGTTCCCGTTCTGGCGGCGGCGCACGCCGTACGTCGTACGTGCGTACACCGAACGCTGTACATGCGTACACCGAACGCCGTACGTGCGTATGGCGAACGCTGTACGTCGCCGTTTCCATCTGACGGCAAGGACGAAACGATGGTCAGGAGATGCCGTTGCGGAATTAAAACAGCAAGAAAAATATGAGATAGACCCTTGGAAAATCGAAAATATGGGATGGCAGAATAGTTGCCAATAAATTCAGAAGTTGAACTTCCTCACGAAAATAGACTGCTAACAGAGTTCTTTGTATGCAAATCAAAACAGTATTACTGCTTTTTACCGGCCTTTTTATTACCGGAATCCAATGTGTGAAGTCCGGTAATATGTTTACTAACATCGGTGTTGACAGAGGCCTTTCTCGCAACACCATCCTTGATATTGAGCAAGACGACAAGGGGATGATATGGATAGCTACCAATGGCGGTCTCAACCGCTTTGACGGTTATGATGTGCGTATCTATAGACACGACAGGCAATCGGAACGCAGTATTGGCAGTGACAACATTCACGACCTTACGAAAGACCGGCAAGGGCGTATATGGGCTGTCACTGATGCCGGCTTGTCGGTCTACAATGCGCGCACAGATTCTTTTGACAATTACTTTTATAGGGGTAAGGCTTTGGCATCTGCCATTCCGCTTGACAACGAACACTTGCTCGTTAATGCAGGCGGATATCTGGTCAATTTCAGCACTTCCGATTTAAAATTCCGCCGGAACGGTATTTGCAATAATTATTTACCGCAAGTTACATCGCTGTATCGCTGTTCCAATATCATATATATAGGCACTGTCAAGGGAGTCTTTCGGTATGATGTGTCCAAACATACGTTAAGGCTGCTGGCAAGTTTTGGCGTTCCTCCTCAGTCAATGCTTCAGACTTCTAAATCACTTTTGTGGGTTGGCACAGAGGGTGGCGGGCTCTATGCAGTAGACATCAGGACGGGAAAGAGTCAGCATGTCACTTTCGGAAACATAGCCTCAAAGACAGCATTCGTGCGATCTCTGGGAGCTGATGAACAAGGAAGGTTGTGAATCGGTACCGCCAATGGCCTGACAATCATGGAGCGTAATGGAGATGTGACGGCAGTTCCGACTGATGAAATTGCAAATAGATTGTCGAAATCTTCCGTTAGATGCATAATGCGTGACAATCAAGGAGGAATGTGGGCAGGCACCTATTTCGACGGTTTATTCTACTACAATGA
>CAUTTP010000085.1:0-13203 GCA_963541305.1 uncultured Prevotella sp. | reverse complement strand
AGACCTGCCATAAGCACGATTGCCAATATAGTTTTGTTTCTCATATATATAATATAGTTTTATGGTTTGCTAATTATCTTCAAGTGCTTGGCATCCTCCCTCACGGCACGTTTCGTCGCCGCTTCCCGCTCTGATGGCCACGTGCGTCGTTCGGTGTACGTGCATACAGCGTTCGGCGTACGCCGGCATCGTAATGAGATAGGTATGCCGTTTGGCATATACGCCGCTTAGGCAAGCCCCTTTACGGCAGAAGCGTTTGTAGGTATGATACATAAAGGATTTCCGAGCTGCCCATCTGTTTTTAGCAGACAGTAATCTAATTGTTTATATCCGGCAGTTGGTCTGTCACGTCTCTGTGGGTGATGGTATATCTCATATCTCCAGTTTTGGAAGTTTGTCGACAAGCACTGTTGTCTTGCCGTTGTCTTTTATCGTAGTCTCTTCTCCTCGGAAGTCTATCTCCGTACCGTCAATTGTGTTTCTTATGTGGAACATGCTCTTACCATCTTGCGAAAGACAGCATTCTATCTGCCAGTTGCCCACGGTCATTTTTCCGGTCTCTGTGCCTTTCGGCTGTTGTGCAGTCTGCTTGATGGAATGGGTGTCTATGATGGTTGCGAAGTGATAATGGATGCTCTTTGGCGATGTCGCTGTGAAATGCCAATGATTGGGATATGCCTTGAAGTGACCGTTATCATCAGCTTTGAGCCAGTTGACCGCAGGACTGAAGAACTGGTCTGTCATATCGGTCTTGACCTTTGTCGGGGAGTATATCCACGCATCAGATACACCGAGGCCGTTTGTTGCCTGCACATGAACACATCCGTTACCCTCATCCATAGACATGGGCTTCAGCACGGAGTGGAGCAGAAAACTCCATGCCACGGCAGTGTCGGCCTCTAACTCGTCGTAAATGAAGATCAATCCGGACTTGCCAAGGGCAACGATGTGGCGGCGGAAAGTCTTGACATGGCTCTTTGAATCCCATCCTGTCTCCGGTGAGAACTCTATTCCTGCCAGCTGCCGGCGCTCAATCCATAAGGGCGAGATGACTGGTCCGTAGGCATTTGAGGCATCGCCTAACACGTAACCTATACGGTTGCTGACATACCAGCGCGGTATCCATCCATAGCCTTCGGTGCCAATGCGCTGTCCCATACCGTTTACGAGTATAGTGTTGTGTGCTCTTGTGGCACGATGGCTGTACACAGCGTGTTTGTCAACGAAGGAGGTATGGTGGCCGCTACTGTAGAAAAGAGGCTTGCCACCATAAAATGTATTGAAGGCATTCTGGTTTGCAAGGGCATGTGATGTAGAGCCGTAGGGGCTGGAGCGGAAACTCCACCATGCGTTTTTATTCGGATTGTTCCAGTCAGTTATGAATGATGCCACTCCTGTTTCAGGGAATACATATCCCATGGGCAACGATGTCAGTCCATGTCCGTCGGGCAGAGATTTGTCACACTGAAGTCGGAACCATGACAGGTCGCCGGATTTGGTTAGGAACGACTTCTTCAAGTAGTCTGGCTTGATAGCGAGGGTACGACGAACGAAATTGGCAGCATAGGTGTCGCCATTGATACGCGCCAGAGCATCAAGATAGCCCACACGCACGGAGTTGGGCTGCAGCATATTCTGATGCGAGCTGCCATTGCCACCCGACTTTGAGAACGGTGGTTGTTGGTAGATGGTATATAGAATGTTTCGCTTATACCAAGGGTCGCTAAAGAAGTTGTAACCTGAGAGACGCGTGTAGAGCATCGGTACCTCAATGAGAGTACGAGTGTTGACGGTGAAATAAGAGTCTCCGTTGTGCCACCCGCCATCTTGGTTAAGTCCGGGCATACGTGCCACCCACATATTATAGCAGTAATCTGCCCATAGTGCTGCTTCTGACAAGTCTCCATAGGTTGCAAATGCGGCCATAGTGAGAATACGCAGTGTCATCTGCCACACATGATTGTCGGCTATATGATTCTCCAGATGATTGTTGTACTGGGAGTACATTTTTTTAGCTTTAGCCTTAATGGCATCGAGCAGTATGGCCTTGTCTGATGCCGAGAGAATGTCATAGAAAGTGTCGTATGCCATCGTCGAGAGGGAGAGCAAGGCTGCGTCGTTGAAGTCGCCCATGACGTTCGGGTCTTTGTCCCAGTTAACCATCTTCACAATTCTTGCCGTAGCCTGCGTAGCGTATTCCTTATCTTTGGTGAGGATGTAAGCCCCGACGAGGGCATTGCAGTTGGCTTCTTCTTTGTCTATAATACGGCGGCTCTCGCGTGTCAGCAGAGCCTTTACCTGCTGTTCGTTTTGAAGAGTCTTCACGGCAGAGGTATTGATATCGCTCACATTCCCCATCGGGGTCTTGAGTACATTATTGGCGTGCTCTATGAACCACTGGCGTTCTTCCTTGTTCTTGCTCTTTGTTATAAAATCATTCCAGCCGTCTTTTGTCACCCAGATACGTGGATGACCCATCGGGATATTCTTGACCAAGGTTTCAAATGGGGGAGGGCAGAACTTCCATGATGCGGCATTAACCGTAAAGTGCAGCATCTCCGACCACTTCACCTCCGAGCCTTTGCCATAGCCATACTGCCAGTACCATTCACCGGCTTCGAAGTCATCGTCAGGATTGTACATCGGCCAGTGCGTAACAATGGTTGTGACACCCGATTTCATCTGGGGATCGTGCGAGAATCGAATGGTATAAGCCAACTTTGCCTTATCAATCTTATTTTTCGATTCAAAGCCGTCCAACGGGTCGCTATTGGTATTCAATTCGGGGGCCATTGGCCATAGCAGCGAGACCTTGCGATTGGCAATGGTATCACCGTTGAGAGGGCTGGGTGTCTCGCGCATTTCGTGCATCAATGTCTTCTGTGTCAAGATAATGCGTGCCTGTCCGTGTATCGACGGGCAAAAGCCAAGAGTAAAGAATGGGACGATAAGTATAGTTCTGATATTCATGTAGGTTATTCAATAAGCGGTATAGGCCGTATTTAGTTCAGAGGGATGAACTTATCCTTGTACTTGGTAGCAGAAGATGGATGCTTCTCCATCCATTGCCGAAGGAGTTTACGGTGCTGTCGTATAATATTCTTATATATGTTCTCTACGGCAAGGTTGCGCATCTCGCCACGGTCAGAGTGCATGTCAAAGAGTTGTTCACGGTTGCGTCTACTCTCATAAAGCACGTATTTATAGTCTTTTGTACGTACCATCCAGCCCAGCGTTCCACGGGTCTCGGCAAACTTCGTCTCTGTGACAACGTAGTCGTGAACAGATGTCTTGCCATTAGGGTCATCCGCCAACGGCCTGATGCTCTCGCCCTTGCACCATAATGGTTTCGCTATCCCTGCAAAGTCACAGACTGTTGGCATGAGATCCTCTCCGTTATTGATAAGTTTGGAGGAGACCGTTCCACCATTCTTTCCGCCGGGTAGGCAGATAATAAATGGTATGTTGACAATGCTTTCATAGAGGGCGGTCTTCTGGTTCCACTGATGTTCTGCCGCTCCGTCGCCATGGTCGGCAGTAAAGATTATGACCGTATTCTTCCATAGATTCTGCCGGTCAACTTCCGCCAGTATCTTGCCTATCTCTCCATCGACATACTCTATCATGCGGTAGTAAGCGTTGAGATAGTGCCGCCAGTCATCGGGTGTGTAATCCAAAGTTGGGTACAGGCGCTGGTTTTGTGACTTCTTAAATGCCAGAACCGAGGCATCGTATGGATTGATGGCAAAGTTTGCCGGAAGTTGTGGGCAGTCGCCGGTGGCAGGTTCCGTTATCGTCATTGCTGCCGAATTTATCAGTGCCGCTCACTGCCTTGTCGGTAAGTGTGTCTTGATTGCTCCAGCCTTGAGCTGTAAAGTCGATGGTCTCGGTGGTCTGGGCGAATGTAAATCCTGCCATGAGACTGGCGAGGACAAGAGTGTAGATTTTCTTCATAATGATTATTTTTTAGTCATTGTGTATAGGTTTGCCGGTTTTTAAATTTCTCTGTCGCAAAGTTAGTTATTTAACCTAAATCGGTATTTTAATCTTGTGTAAAGGAATAGAAGAATTGTGCAAAAACATCAATATTGTCCTAAATGCTTTTTTCGCCAAGCATCCAACGGTTGCCTGTCTTGCCCGTTCCCAAGCCGCTCGTCCGGAGACCTTTGCGCTTTTTCAGCCGGGAAGCGTCTTTACGCCGCTCGCTTCATATCCATTTCATCATCGCTTTCCACCCTGACGGTGGCGTATGCCGAACGTCGCACGCCACAGCTTTGGCCTGATGGCAGAGCCGAAACGATGTTCAGGAAGCCGCTGTCAGGTTGTTTCTGCATGTTATTGAAACGTTTAGGACAATATAGCAAAAAGCATTGTGCAGACTTCCATTCGTGCCGATTTCAACCAAATTGAAATCAAGAAAGACATATTGGAAATCCATGTAAGATATTTTTCGATAACTTTGCATCATAAACCAAAACTATAAACAATGAACTGTAATATGAATTTATCAAGATTGCTGCTCGCATTAGTCATGTTCTGTGTCGGCTGCACCTGCGTCTTGGCATCTCATGCCGTGCAGAGCAATAAGAGCACATGTTCAGACCTGACAGGTATCAATAAAGAGGTGTTTGCCTTACTTGACCTCAATCATCCGGGGCTCTATGACGTGAAGGCCGCCTATGAGAGGGGCGACATTGAAACGGCGGCGAAGGAACTGCTGAAATACTATCGTACACGTACGGGAATTAAGAATATTGATATTGATCTTAACAATATCAAACTTACTGATAGCGACCGCAGGATGGCTGACGATGCCCTGAATCACGTGTTCTTTGCACACAACGGTTATGATTCTTATAACTATGGTAAAGACATCAACTGGCGCTACTGGCCTGTCAAGGATAATGAACTGCGATGGCAATTGCACCGCCACAAGTGGTTCACACCTATGGGTAAGGCGTTCCGAGTGACGGATGACGAGAAATACGCCAAGGAGTGGACAGCCGAGTATGTCGACTGGATAAGGAAAAACCCTTGCGTCGATGTCAGTATGCAGCAATTTGAGCTTGAAGGCGATACGCCCGATGACGCTTTAGTGGAGAACGCCCGCTTTGCGTGGCGCCCACTGGAAGTGAGCCATCGCCTACAGGATCAGATATCGCAATTCACGCTCTTCATCACATCGAAGCACTTCACTCCGGCATTCCTTACACAGTTTCTCGTCAATTATCGTAACCATGCCGATTATATCCTTCATCACTATTCCAAGCAAGGTAACCACCTGCTCTTTGAGGCGCAGCGGATGTTTTATGCAGGAACCTTCTTCCCGGAGCTGAAAGAGGCTAAGATTTGGCAGAAGAGTGGCATCGATATCCTCAACCGTGAAATAGAAAAGCAGGTATATGCCGACGGTGGGCAATACGAACTTGACCTGACATATCATCTGGCATGCATCAACATTTTTATGCGTGCCTTGGAGATTGCGACTGTCAACAACGTTGTCGGTGTTATTCCCGACTCATACAAAAAGACGGTGTATAACATGATTGTGTTCTACTACAATACGGCATATCCCGACTACACCATCCCTTGCTTCAGCGACAGCCACACCGGCGACAAACATGCCGAACTACGCAACTACCGTTCTTGGTTAAAGGTCTACCCCTATGATGACTACATACGTTACCTTGCAACCGAAGGCAAAGAGGGCAGTGTGCCCAAGTATCTCACACGCGGATTCATCAATACGGGCTTCTTCATTTTCCGTAACGGTTGGGATAAAGGCAGCACTATGATGATTCTGAAAGCCGGCCCCAAGGGTGAGTGGCACGCTCAGCCCGACAATGGCACCTTCTGTCTGTGGTTCAACGGAAGAGATCTCTTTCCTGACAGCGGCTCGTTCATCTATGCCGGTAATTCGGAAGTGCAGAAGCAGCGCGACTGGTTTCGTCAAAGTTGCGTGCACAACACCATGACTCTTGACAACAAGAATTTCGAGACCACACTGTCGAAGACGCTGTATTGGGATGATGGCAGCGACACACCGACGCTCGTTACCGAGAATCATAGCTATGCTGAGATGAGGCATCGGCGTACGGTATTCTTCGTAGAACAGAAATATTTCATTGTCGTCGACGAGGCATTAGGCCCAGCGAGCGGCACCGTCACCCTCCACTATCTTCTTGCCGACGGAGGAGTGGAGGCCAATTTGAAGGGTGGTTCCGTAACCTCCAGCTATACCACGGAGAGCAATGTTTACTTGCAGTGCGTCAGTCCCGACAGGTATGAGATGAAGCCGGAGGAAGGCTGGTATTCCACAGCATACCGTAAGAAGACTGCTCGCCCGGCATTTGGCTACAACTTCGACAAGGCCACCGACAAGCCGGTGCGTGCCGTCAGCCTTATCTATCCTGAGAAAGAGGGTAAGAAGATAAAGTTCGCCGCTAAGATTGTCAGTGCAGGTGATGACAACTTAAAGGTCGATATCAGCGTGAACGGCATGAAACGAACCCTTCGGTGGAACCTCAATAAATAAGTTAAACCCAATAAAGGACAACGTTATAATGCGAAAAATCTTTTTTACAGCCTTGTGTTGCTTGCTTCCGGCCTTAGCCGAGGCAATCAAGCTACCGTCATGGGCTGACAACGCCATCGCTACAGCACACCTACAGTTGCTTGCCACAGCACATCGGTTAGATGACACAGTACAGTTACCGAGGTCTACATGGACAGACTTTGACCTCGACTTCCTCTCCGTACAGCTCAATCGCAGCAGGGACATCATAGCGAAGGCGCAAGAGGATAAGAATGTACCCAAAGAGAAAACCGGCACATTACGCACCTGCAACATCTACGACTGGACAAGTGGCTTCTTCCCCGGAAGTCTGTGGTATGCCTACGAGTTGACAGGCGACAAGGAGCTGGCCATAGAGGCAACACGTTTCACCAACCGGCTTTACCCTATCCGTAACTATGACGGGTCTCACGATATTGGCTTCATGATCAACTGCAGCTATGGCAACGCCCTGCGCATGCAGAGCAACGATACCATCAAAAGAGTTATCGTGGAGACTGCCAATACGCTCTGCAAGCGCTTCAACAAGCGCATAGGATGCATACGCTCATGGGACTTCGGACCATGGAATTACCCGGTCATCATCGATAATATGATGAACCTCGACCTGCTGTTCAATGCATGGCATCTGACCGGTGACGCACGCTACCGCGATGTTGCCGTGACTCATGCCAAGACAACGATGAAGCACCATTTCCGTCCAGACTACACCTGCTATCACGTCGTGAGTTATGGGGACGACGGCACCGTAGAGTGGCAGGGTACCTATCAGGGTAAGGATGATGCCTCGGCATGGGCGCGTGGTCAGGGATGGGCGCTCTACGGATTCACTCGCTGTTACATGGAAACAGGCCAAGTGGAGTTTCTGAATCATGCAGTCAGTATTGCCAATATGATTATGAACCGTGTAACGACCGCCGACAAAATTCCTTATTGGGATTATAACGCACCCGTGCTGAAGGACACCCCGCGCGACGCTTCGGCAGCTGCCATTACGGCTTCGGCTATGCTTGACCTCGGCAAAATAGCTAAGGACGGAAAGAAATACACGCAATATGCTATTGCAATATTGAAGTCGCTTTCCAGCCCTGCCTATCTTGCCAAGCCCGGAACCAATAACGGCTTTATCCTGAAACACTCTGTAGGCTCCATGCCTCACGGCTCTGAGGTGGACACGCCTATCAACTATGCCGACTACTATTTCATGGAGGCATTGGTGAAATTGGGGAATCAGAAATAAGCGGAATAATCTTGCGGAGACATTCGGCTGCCGATGCAATATTGTCCTAAACGTTTCTGGGACAAGAGAAAATGCCTTGCCCGTGGCCTCCGGAACATCGTTTCGGCTCCGCCATCGGGCGAAAGTGGCAACGTGCGTCGTTCGGCGTACGTGCGTACAGCGTTCGATGTGCATGCGTACAGCGTTCGCCGTACGTGCGTGCAACGTTCGGCGTACGTCACCGTTCGGGTGGAAAGCGATGGCAAAACGTACGGGAAATATTTAGGACAATATAGCTGCTGACGGATGATTAAGTAGGTATTCAAAATTAACCGTATATGTTTTGCTGTTATTTTGTTGTTTTACTTTGCCGCTATCTTTACGGCCTCTTTTTCGTCGTTCCGCCCTCTTTCATCAGGAGTGTAGCCTGCTACACTCCCTCGTCAAGCCGGCCGGCTGACTGAAAAAACAGACGTAAATATCATGGCAAGTAATGATGAATACCCGCTTAAATAAAAAAGTGGGGCTTCCGACCACCATATATAATATAAAATACGTAACTTTGCAGCCATATATGGACAATGTAGTAGCATTTGTGCAGCTGAAGGCTTTTGCCCGGCAAGACGGTGTGTTCTTGGCCTTGTTGTGGATAGCTGGTTTCCTAACCATGCTGTTTCTGCCTGCATCGCCCTTCGGAAGCCTCCTCACCCTGTCCACCCCATTCTTCGTGGGGTGGCTGCTCGTCCGTTTCCGCAACTATGCCTACGATGGCGTCATCTCGTTTGGCAATGCGTTTCTATTCTCCGTTCTCACCTTTTTCTACGCGTCGCTCATCTTCACGGTAGCCCAGTTCGTTTATCTGCGATACTTTGACGCAGGCCGGTTTATGACGATGATTCAGAACAGTGTGTTGGAAATGGAGCGTGTCTATAAGGACAGCGGCATGCAGATCGATAACATCAGGCAGGGGGCTGCACTCATCGGGCAGCTCAGTGCCATCGAGCTGGCATTGGTCTTTATGGTTCAGAACATGCTGATAGGATTCATCTTGAGCGTTCCTATCGCGCTGCTCTGCAAGAGAAGCAAAAAATAACAACTATGGATATATCTGTTGTCGTACCCCTCTACAATGAGGAAGAATCCCTGCCCGAACTCCACGCGTGGATACGGCGCGTGATGCAGGCCAATGGGTTCAGCTATGAGCTCATCTTCGTGAATGACGGCTCCACAGACCGCTCGTGGGAGGTGATAGAGGATTTGGCCCGGCAGGATGAGCACGTGAAGGGCATTAAGTTTCGTCGCAACTATGGCAAGAGCCCGGGACTGTATTGCGGATTCGATATGGCAGAGGGCGACGTGGTGATCACGATGGATGCCGACCTGCAGGATTCACCTGACGAAATACCCGACCTCTACCGCATGATCACGGAGGAGGGGTATGACCTCGTGTCGGGCTACAAGCAGAAACGCTATGACCCCATCAGCAAGACGCTGCCCACAAAGCTATTCAATGCGACGGCACGCAGGATATCGGGCATCCACAACCTGCACGATTTCAACTGCGGACTGAAAGCCTATCGCAAGGACGTGGTGAAGAGTATCGAGGTGTATGGCGAAATGCACCGATACATTCCTTACCTTGCCAAGAATGCCGGATTCGACAAGATTGGCGAGAAGGTGGTGCAACATCAGGCACGCAAGTATGGCTCGTCGAAGTTCGGACTCAACAGATTCGTCAACGGTTACCTCGACTTGCTCACACTATGGTTTCTCACCAATTTCGGCAAGAAGCCCATGCACGTGTTCGGGTTCATCGGCAGCCTCATCTTTCTCATCGGTTTCGTGGCGCTGTGCTGGCTTGGCGTGGAGAAAGCCATCAACCTCTGTCAGGGCAATTACGGCGATCTGCTGGCCGACCATGCCTCGTTCTACATCGCCCTTACAGCCGTTATCCTCGGCTCGCAGTTCTTTTTGGCAGGTTTCATCGGCGACCTCGTGAGCCGTCAGAACCCCGGCCGCAACGATTATCAAATAGAGAAGACCATCAACTGATATGAAAAAAACAACACAACACTCGTGGCTTCTCACCTGTATGCTGCTTATGGTGGCGCTGATGGCTGCCTGTTCGAGCATAGATTGCCCGCTGAACAACACAGTCTATACCAATTATAAGCTCATGGGCAGGGTGACCACGCTGCCCGATACGCTCACCATCTCGACCACGAGGCAGGATGGTTTCGATTCCGTCATCATCAATAAGCAAGTCAACACCGATAGTTTCTCGCTCCCCATCAGCTATGGACAAGATGTGGATATCTTCTTCGTGCAGACCAATACCCTGCTCGACACCATTCGGGTAGAGAAGACTAATGAGCCCCATTTCGAATCGGTGGATTGCGGGCTCAATTATTTCCACACTATCACCGGCGTGAGCAGCACGCACTATGCCATCGATTCCATCGTCATCAACCATAAAAGCGTTACCTATGATGCGTCACAAAAGCATTTCTACATTTATTTCAAGGAGTATCGTTTTTAGTGGGATTCTTCTCATGATGACGCTTTCCGCACGAGCGCAGTCGCCGCACAGGATGACGAAAGCCGAGCAGGAGAAATTGCGCATCAGGCAGATCGACGACTCCATCCCTTTCTTCCGAGGCTTCCAAGTCAAGGCCGACATGGTGGGGCTTATCCAGAAGGCGGTGTCAAGCTATGGCCAGTATGAGGCGGGACTGCGCGTGAACCTCAAGGATAAGTATTTCCCCGTGCTCGAATTGGGTCTCGGAAAGGCCGACCACACGGACGAGACGACACAGATTTCCTACAAGACATCCGCTCCATACGGCAGGTTAGGTGTCGACTTCAACATCATGAAGAATAAGCATGATATCTACCGCGTCTATATAGGCGCACGCTATGCCTACACTTCTTTCAAGTTCGACGTAGACCATGCCGATATGATCGACCCTGTGTGGGGTGGCAGTACGCCTTTCTTCGGGCACGACATCAAAGCCACCTACCACTGGATGGAGGTGGTGGCAAGTATCGACGCCAAGATCTGGGGACCCATCCACTTGGGCTGGAGCGCCCGCTATAAGCGCCGTCTGAGCTATAATATCAGCGAATTGGGCAACGCATGGTATGTGCCGGGCTTCGGCAAGCATGGCGGAACAAGGCTTGGCGGAACATTTGATGTTATTTTAGAATTCTGATATGGAATACAAGAACCGGAACAAACTGCTTTGGCAGGTGCCTCTGCTCGCCGTCCTCATCGTGGGCACGGTGCTCATCATCATGCAGCAGCGCAACATGCCCTATCAGCAAAACACAGGCTTCATCTTCGGCACTGTCTATAATATCACTTATCAGAGCAGTGAAGACCTGCAACAAGAGATCGTGGCCGAGCTGAACAAAGTGGATGCATCGCTGTCTCCTTTCAACGAGAATTCGATTATTTCACACGTCAACCGAAATGAGCCGACACAGTTGGACGCTATGTTTACCGATGTCTTCACGATGGCGGAAAGCATTTCCAACGAGACCAACGGTAACTTCGACATCACCGTGGCACCTCTCGTCAACGTGTGGGGCTTCGGTTTCAAGCAGGGTGCCCCGCCCTCCGAGCACGTCATCGACTCCATCAAGAACTTCGTGGGCTACCGGAAAGTGAAGTTGCAAAACAACAGAATCGTGAAACAAGACCCGCGCATCATGCTCGACTGTTCGGCCATCGCCAAGGGGTATGGCGCAGACGTAGTGGCCAAATACCTCCGGAGCCGCGGCATCAGCAACTTCATGGTAGAGATTGGGGGAGAGGTGGTGACCAGCGGCATCAGCAAGAAGCGACTGCCATGGAAGATTGGCGTGACCAAACCCACCGATGACTCATTGCAGCAGAATCAGGAGTTGCAGACCGTGCTCAACATCACCGACAAGGCAATGGCCACCAGCGGCAATTACCGCAACTTCTATTACAAGGACGGAAAGAAATACGCCCACACCATCGATCCCAAGACCGGATATCCCGTGCAGCACAGCATCTTGTCGGCAACAGTTTTGGCCGACAATTGCGCTACGGCCGATGCCTATGCCACCGCGTTCATGGTGATGGGCATGGAAGAGGCTAAGAAGGTGCTTGCTAAGCATCCCGAACTCATGGCCTACTTCATCTACGCTGATGCGCAGGGGCGTAATCAGGTGTGGTATTCGCCTTCGATGCAAGACAAGATCATCGAGTAAGTCTCACCAGCGCATGGAGAATTTCGGACTATATGCCAAGCTCATCCGGCTCCCCCTGTTCATCGGCATGAGCAAAGAGGAGCTGGAACAGATTGTGGCACACACCAAGTTCGACTTCCGCAAGACCGACACCGGCAAGACCATCGTGCAGCAGGACGACCGCTGCGGTCAGCTACTGCTCCTCGTCGATGGCAGACTGCAAGCCACAAGCCGTGCCGACGACAACGGATATGCCGTCACCGAGACGCTGCGAGCACCCTTCACGCTTCAGCCAGACCGTGTGTTCGGCCTCACCCAACGCTACACCCATACCCTCGTGGCACAAGAGCCGTGCAGCCTTATTACCATCGACAAGAACGAGACGCTCAAACTTACCACTACCTCGCTTATCTTTCACATCAACTTCCTCAATCTCATATCCACCACATTGCAAAAGCGCACGCATGAGGCATGGCGCAGCTATCCACAGACGCTGGAGCATCGCATCGCCCGATTCTTCGCCGACCATTGTCTCTACCCAGCCGGCGCCAAGACATTTAAAATCAAGATGAGACGGCTGGCAGCCGAACTCAACGACAGCCGCCTCAACATCTCGCATGCCCTCAACGCCATGCAGGCCAATGGTCTCCTCACACTTCGCCGTGGTCATATTGACATCCCCGCCCTTGAAAAGCTCGTCGGAACGGCCTCGTCAAGTGGGGGTGTGTCGAAATAGAATAATAGAATATAAGTAGGCGGTTAATTTTCAACACCTACTTATATTCTATTATTCTTTTATTCCGAACACCTCTCGAAGGTGGCTGTGGGAGGAGGCTTTTGTCCAATTCTCTGCTCAGAATTAAAGGTAATTTAACATCTTGAAGAGGCGAAAAAATGCTCTTTTTTGTCGCCAAAGCCGAATTTTTCGATCGAAAAAATCAGGGGCGTTTTGCGATACCTATGCTTTGGTCTTCCCTTAACGGCCTTATCGCATCGCGATCTCAACGTTCTCGCATCGCGATACCTATGCTTTCGCGATGCGAAACCTATGCTATCGCAAGGCCGAAAAAACCGGATTTTTTTATTATGCTAATTTTATTTCTGCAACTCTCTGATAATCAGATGCATTCAAAAACACCTCAAATTTTCACGATTTTCGGACAAAATGTCAATGAAGTTGGTAAAATGGGGA
>CAUTTP010000084.1:0-13290 GCA_963541305.1 uncultured Prevotella sp. | reverse complement strand
GGATAAACATCCGTTAATATGGCTTTATTTGTGTATAAGGTAATGGCTTTTATTCTTTTATACTCTTATTCCATTCTGATACACCCTCTTAGGAGTTAGGCTCAAACAGCTCTTTCCACTTCTGAAACCTTGCGAGACCCTCTTCGCCGAACTTCGCCAGACTTAGGCGGGCGTGCTCGTAGCTCTTCTCGCGTTCGGGATGAGTCTTGCTGTAAAACTTGTCGGCATAGCAGATGAGCTGCTCTTCCTGCGTCTCGGGCAGGAAGTCTTGATGGGGCAGAGGGAGGTTTCGGCTGACGATGTCGGCAGCTGTGAGCCCGGCTCCGGTATGACGCTCGCACACACGGGCATGATGCGGAAAGCCTTCTGTACGCAGCATCTCGGCGCCGATACGACCATGACAGATGTAAGGCTCTGTGCCGAAACACTCGATAGCAGGCGCGTTGCATCGGATGATGCCAATGTCGTGGAGCATGGCAGCCTCGATAATAAACGAACGGTCGAGGTGCAACTCAGGATGGGCATCGCATATCTTCAGTGCGCGCCGCATCACCATGGTGCTATGGGTAACTAATATTTCACGCAGGCGATTGTGCTCAGGATAATATTTATCAATGATTTTCTGGTAGTCCATAAGCGGTTTATACGCACAAAATTAGATAAAAAAAATCAAAATGGAATGCAATCAACTGCTTTTTTCCGATTTATAGCTACCTTTGCATTGCTAAAAAAAGGAAAGATGAAAACTAAAATCATACTTACATTGCTCTTGGGTATTCTCTGCATGGCAGGTTGTAAGAATGCCGACAAATCTGCAGTCTCGAAGCGAGGATATTCTAATGACGAGCAGAGACTGGTCGGTGACAAGACGATTTACGGTCTGGCATGCGAGGGATGTTCCGACTCTGTGGTGGTGCTCTTGCCTAACGATGGTAGCGATCCTATCACATACGACATTATCGATGCACGCCGAAACAGGCAGGTACTCGGCAAGATCAAGACGGGCGACTGGATTGGTGTGGTGCTCAACGAGCAGGACTCGACGGTGGCAGACCTTGTGGTCGATCTCGATCAGCTGAAAGGAATATGGTGCTACATCGTGATGCCCAAGATGCGCGACTTCGACAAGATGAGCAAACGCTTGCAACAACGTATGATGGCGAACATGTCGGACTCGCTCAAGGAAACTTTCCTCATTCCCCGTGAGTATGGCTTTTATCTCAAGCGCCAGTGGGAAGCGCAGAGTGTGGGATATGTGCGTGAGAGCAGCAGTTTGGCAGAGGAGAGCCCGGTGGTGTATCCGCCGTTGGGCTATTTCGTGGCGTGGCACATCTGGAATGGTAAGTTGGTGATAACGAGCGGTACCCCCGACTGGTCGAAGAACAACGAGTTGACCATTACCAATCATGTCAATGATACTTGCTCCATTGATTATCTGGGTGAAGATTCGCTCGTGCTATCCGATCGTGACGGTTCGCGCAGCTATTACCGCAAGAATGATATCAATGATGTGAACACCAAAGCAAAGGCTATTGCAGAGATGCGCAGCAAGGAGGCGCTGAAGAGCACGACGGAGAATTGAGCCCCCTAAGTTAGGAGATTGGAGGTCTGAACAGCTTTGTCTGAAGACAGCATGTCAGGTGGTTCAGCCCCCCAACCCCCTAACTTAAGGGGCTTATATCATGATTTGCAAACCGTGTTTCGGCCAACTTTTCATATTTTGTGCCCGGCCGGCCATAGTTGGCATAGGGGAAGATGCTGATGCCACCCCGTGGCGTGAACAATCCTGTCACCTCAATATATTTGGGTTGCATGAGGCGGATAAGGTCGTGCATGATGATGTTTACACAATCTTCGTGGAAGTCACCATGATTGCGAAAACTGAAAAGATAAAGTTTCAGGCTCTTGCTTTCCACCATCCGCTCGGCGGGAATATAGCTGATGCGGATCTCCGCAAAGTCGGGCTGACCCGTTATGGGGCACAGCGACGTGAACTCAGGACAATTGAAACGTACCCAATAATCATGGTCAGGATGCTTGTTGGTAAACGTTTCGAGCACTTCAGGTGCATAATCCATGCTATATTTCGTATTGGCGCCTAAGGCTTTCAAGTCCTCGTCTTCTCTGTCTACTGACATCATCTTATCCTAAACTAAATATTTTCCAGACGTTATAACTGATTCCGTTGTCATAGACATCCTCGCCCTCGTGCTTTTTCAATGCCTTCACCACACGAATGGTAACAGGCAGCGCAACGACTTCATAGGCTGTCTTGAGCAACACTTGCCACAACATGAGGCGGGGAAGTTCTTCTGCCGGCACCACGCCACCTAAGGCGAGGGGAAAGAAGATGATGGAGTCGCAGGTCTCTCCGGCCACTGTGCTGAGCACGGCACGCAGGGAGAAATGCTTGCCCCCATCGTGAATCTTCATCTTGCTCATGACGTATGCGTTTATGAAACTACCGATGATAAACGCCACAAAAGATGCTGCGGCAATGCGGGGAGCCAAGCCGAAAATGGCGTGAAACCCCTTGTCGTTATCCCAATAGGCCGCACCGGGAATGACATCGCACAATGCACCCACCGCCACGAAGAAGAAATTCATGGCAAAACCTGTCCAGATGAGCAGGCGTGCCTTGCGATATCCCCACACTTCGCACACGCAGTCGTTTATGATATAAGACACAGGGAACACAATGAGACCGCCCGTAAGGCTGATGGGGCCCACTGCAATTTGCTTTGTTTCGAGTACGTTTGCCGCAATGAGGCATACGCAGAAGAGGATGCTGAAAAGCATGAACAGCACACTCACACTATTCTTCTGATTCATGTTCTTGTTTTTAAAGAGGTTGACCAAGCACTCTAACGGGTTGCAAAGATATAAAAAAAATATCAATTGCAGCCCGTTTTATCTTTGAAAAGATTGCCGTATCTTATGCCGCTCCCATGATGAGATGGGACATATACCCTACATATACGACGATGAGAGCCACTCCCTCCCATCGCTCGATACGATATTTGGTGAATGAGAAGAGCCACAACATGATCATGGAGATAACCATCATTGACAGGTCAAGCCGGGTGATGCCCTGAATATTCATGGGTGAGATGAGGCCGGTAATGCCCAGAATCATGAGGATGTTAAACACGTTAGACCCCAGTACATTGCCGATGGCGATGCCGCTGTTGCCACGCCGGGCTGCCACCACGCTGGTAGCAAGTTCGGGCAGCGATGTGCCGCCGGCGACGATGGTCAGTCCGATCACGGCGTCGCTCATGCCGAGGGTTCGCGCCAAGGCAGAAGCGTTATCTACAAAGACGTTAGAACCCAACAGCAGGCATACAAGTCCGAGCAGCAGTAGCCATACGGCCTTGATGACAGGCATAGGTGTTTTCGCATCTTCCTCGTTCTGCATGGTGGCGCCCGCTGCCTTCTCTTTCTTTGCTCCTTGTACGGTAATCATCATAAAAACTACGAACATGGCGAGCAAGATGCCCGCATCGATACGGGTCAAACTGCCGTCCAGACAGGTCATGAACAGCAATATGGAGGCCACAAGAGCAAAGGGAATGTCTTTTCTGACCGTACTTTTCAGTATGGCGATGGGTGCCACCATAGCCGCCCAGCCCACGATGAGCATGCTGTTGAAGATGTTACTGCCCACCACGTTGCCCACGGCCAAGTCGGGCGTGCCGCTGATGGCCGACATCAAACTCACGAAAAATTCGGGCATCGAGGTGCCCATCGCCACGATGGTCAGTCCGATGATAAACTGTGGAATGCCCATCCTCTCGGCCAGTCCCACAGCGCCGTCGGTCAGTCGGTCGGCGCCCCAGAGCACTATTGTTACGCCTAAGATGAAAAGAACAATCTGTAGCCACATCTGTCCGGCGGCAAACGAAAATAAAAGAATAGTGTTCATACCTATCTGATAATTGGTTGCAAAAGTAACAAAAAAGCCTTGGATAAGCGAATATCCAAGGCTCAAATCTAACAATCACACAATTATAAATCTATCACAATGATAAGGTTTGTCTGTTATTCCACGGTGATGGAGCGTACTACTTTTGATACGTCCTTGTCCAGTTTGGGCAGATCCACCGTGAGCACTCCGTCAGCCACACGTGCTACAATCTTTTGCTTGTCTACATCTTCAGGCAGGATGAGTGTCTGCTCATACTTCGAGTAGGCAAACTCACGACGCAGATAGTGCGTGTTTTCCTCTTTAGCCTCCTGATGCTTCTCCATCTTGATAGTAAGATTACCATCAGCATTGATGTTGACACTAAAGTCATCCTTACTCAAGCCGGGTGCGGCAAGTTCCATTTTATACATCTGTCCGTTTTCCGAAACATTGATTGCAGGTGCCGTAGCACTGATGCGAGGCATGTTATCTGTGTTAAAGAAGTCATTGAAGACCTCCGGTAACCATCCATTTCTTGTGTACATAGTCATATCTCCTTTTCTTAATCTGTTAATAACTAAATGTTTACACTAGCTCTTATTGCAACCTTCGTGCCGCGAGAGCGACTGAGACAAAATGGCAAAGTGGTGTGACATTATGGCGCGCCTGATGGTTTGAATGCCTCTCTTGCTGCTTTTCACCACTGCTTCTCGCTCTGATGGGCACGCACGTCGTTCGGTGTACGTGCGTGTGGCGTTCGGTGTACGCGCGTATGGCGTTCGGTGTACGTGCGTATGGCGTTCGGTGTACGTCGTCATCGGAATGAGATCGGCGTGCCGTTTGGCGCACGCGCCGCTTTGGCAAACCCCTTTACGGCAAAGGTGCTTGCAGGTATTGATGTGTCAAGGATTTCCAGGCCGGCTGTCTGTTTTTAGCGGACACCAATAAATAGGTATAGCGTTTATTTACAAAGTCTTTACAGCTTCGGCCAACTGGCGGAGCCCTTTCTCGATGTAGGCACGGGGCGAACCGATATTCATGCGCATGTAACCTTCGCCGCCGGGGCCGAACATCTCGCCGTCGTTGAGGGCGAGATGAGCCTTGTCGATGAAAAACTCAAGAAGTTCGCGGTGCGGCATGTGGAGGTCACGACAGTCGAGCCAAACGAGGAAAGAGGCTTGCGGACGCAGTGGATGCACGCCGGGGATGTGCTCTTGGCAGTATTTCTCCACAAAGCGCACATTATCTTCGATGGCCGCAATAAACTGTTTGCGCCACTCCTCACCCTTGCGAAAGGCGGCGATGGTGGCAATGGGTGCCATGATGTGCGCTTCGTCCAGTTCGTTGGCTTTGAGCCAACCATAAAACTTTTTGCGTATCTCCTTGTTGGGAACGATGGCATAACTCGACACAATTCCTGCAATGTTGAAAGTTTTGGTAGGCGCCTGAAAGGTGATGCTGATGTCGGCAGCCTTCTCCGAAACGGAGGCAAAGGGGATGTGGCGGTGTCCGAAGAGCGCCATGTCGCAATGGATCTCGTCGGAGATGACCAGCAGATGATGATCGTAGCAGAAGTCGGCGAGGCGGCGGAGTGTGTCTGCTGGCCAGCAGATTCCTGCCGGATTGTGGGGATTACAGAGGATGAGCAGACGACATTGGTCGTCGCACACCTTCTCCAAGCCCTCGAAGTCGATGTCATACAAGCCATCTTCGAGCCGCTTCATGGGATTCCACACCACCTCACGATGGTTGGCGCGTGGGGTCAGGAAGAACGGATGATACACCGGTGGCATCACAATCACTTTCTCACCTTCCTGCAAGAAGATGTTGCAAATGAAGCCGATGCCTTTCACAATGCCCGGAATGAATGACAGCCACTCACGCTGAATCTTCCAGCTGTGGTGTGAGAGCACCCAGTCGTGAATGGCGGGGAAGTAATCCTTCGGTTCCACTGTATAACCCAAGATAGGATGGTTGAGGCGTGCTTTCATTGCCTCGATGATGTCGGGGCATACGGCAAAGTCCATGTCGGCTACCCACATGGGGTGCAAATCGTCGCGCCCCCAGCGCGGAAGCAATGCTTCGTGCATCAGGTCGCCGCTGCCGCGACGCTCAATGACTGTTGAAAAATCGTACTGCATAACGTAAAGCCGGGGCTTCCCAAAGTACCTTTAAGAAATGGTAAACTAAAGGTTAGCCCACCTTAATTTATATTATTACTGTTGAAAGTGGGGGTGTATCAGAATAGAATAATAGGATAAAAGAATAATCGCTTCGCTCAGTATAAGAGTCAAATATCGGATAAGCATCTGTTTATATGGTTCTATTTGTGCATAAAGTGATGGTTTTTATTCTTTGATTTTTTTATTCTGATGCACTCGTCTATCTGTTATTCTGCCGGAAACGTATGCGGTTTTCATACCCGCCATACCATCGTCTCACTCTATCTCCAGCCTCACAATGCGCTGGTTGGCATACGAGTGGAAATAGGGAGCACTGAAGAACAAGCGTGCAAGGAAAGGAAAACGCCCTTGATCGTAATCGCTCATGAAATATTCTTTACCGAGATGGAGCTTGGGATGCCAGCTCTCCATCTCTGTGGTATGTCTCACTGACCACTTAAATTCGCTCATCTGCCCCATCTTTTTGAGCGCATCATGCTGTTTGGCACGTTTCACGAACATAAAACTAAGTATATCCATCAGAACGGTGGCGCGGTCGAAACGATTACAGAGTTCGATGAAGAAGGCTTTCACTTCTTCGGGTGCGAAGTACATCAGCACACCCTCAATGATAATCAGCACGGGCTTGCCAGAGGCTTTCACGATGTCGACCCATTGGTAATCGAAGAGCGAAAGGGAGAGGCAGGTGTTGACTTCGGTCTCGGGAATGAGTTCCCGGCGTAAGTCAATCACCTCCTTCAGGTCAAGGTCGTACCAATGTGTCACCTGCGGACAACCCATGCGTTGGTATCGGGCATCGATGCCGGCACCCAGCTGGATGACCACTGCATCGGGATGAGCGTCAAGAAAAGTTTTGGCTTCGCGATCGATAAGGTTCGCCCGAATGCAGCACCCTATCTGTGACATACGCACTTTCTCGAATTTGGAAAAGTCGTAATCCAGCTGCTTTATAATCTCTACGGCCTTGTCGTCATGAATCAGACCGCCGTTGTTCTCAGTCTCCGTGGCTTTTGCCCATAGCGTGATGAGCATGGTTTCGGGGATAGCCGATAATTGCTCCGTTTTCATATAGATAGATTTTAGTGTTTTGGTGCGAGGCAGGAAAGAACTTTCAGTCCAGCGCCTGCCTAATGTCTTCAAACAAATCGTCCACGTCTTCCAGACCGATGCTCAGGCGTATGGTCGTATCGAGCACATCCATCACCTTCTTTGCCTTGTCGGAGAACAGGCCGAAGATGGTGCTCGACGGGTGGATGGCCAGCGTGCGGTTGTCGAAGAGATTGGTGGCGCGGTGAATCAATTTCAGCCGGTTGATGAAATCGAAGCACGCCTCCTTGCTCTCCAAATCGATGCAGACCATGGCGCCTGCGGTTTTGCCAAACTGCTTCCGAGCCAGTTCATGATAAGGATTATCGGGCAGCCCCACATAGTTTACGCGTTTGATTTGGGGCAAAGTCTGCAACTTTTGAGCCAGTGTCAGTGCGTTGGACGACTGCACACGATAGCGGGCGTCGAGCGTTTCCAGTCCCATGGTCTGTAGGAAAGCCACGTTGGGCGTCATATAGGCGCCGAGATTGAAGACCATCTCATTTTTCATCGTGGTGGCAAAGTTAGGCGTCGTACCATAATCGATCACTAAACCGCCCAACGATGTTGCGCCGCCACTTAGGTATTTGGTACTCGACACCAGTTCGATATCTACGCCCAGCTCATGCGCGTTGAACTGCGTGAATGGGATAACCGTCGTATCTGCCACCAGCGGTATGTTGTGTGCGTGAGCTATCTCGGCCAGCATCTTGAGGTCTGCCACCTCCATCTGCGGGTTGGTCAGTATTTCTAAAAAGATGCAGCAGCTGTTGTCATCGATCGCTTTCACCGTCGCCTCACGATTGGTGAGGTCTGCCAGATGCGCATTGACGCCAAACTTACGAAGCGTAGACATGATGAGCGAGAACGTATTGCCAAAGAGATGCTTCGAAGTTACGATGTTCTTGCCCTGTGCGGCCAGTGCTATGAGCGTGTTGCTGATGGCAGCCATACCACTGTTCATCGCAATCACGGCCTCCGCCCCGGTGATAGCCTTGATGCGTTCTTCAAAATATCGGGTTGTGGGATTCTCGCAACGGCTATAGTCGGGCGCATCGATGCGGTTGCAAAAGGCATCACTCATGGTCTGCGCGTCGCCAAACTCGAAGGCCACAGCGTTATAGACGGGCATACTCAAGGCATCGAAAGCATCGCGTCGCACATAAGGAACATGGATTGCGCGGGTCTGTTTCTTCATTGTTGTTTTAGGAATTAAAGGAGGTAAGGGAGTTAAAGGCGTTATCGCTCGCCCCGCTCGCTAAGGAGTTAAAGACAACACTCTGCCAAACCGCCCTGTCTTCTTTTCATCTTTTCTTATTTTCATCATTTCTTTATTTCATCTCTCAATACCACTGCACAGAGTTGGTATAACCGCTCCGCTTGTCATATTTCAATGCGTCGGTCAGCGTAGAGGCGTTAGCGCGGAACGAGAAGTTATAGCTGGTATAGGGTGCCAGCACCACCGAACAACTCATGTTGAAGCAGTGGAGGTCTCGCTGGAGAGAGGCGGTGGTCATCGACACTTCCTTGTTTTCAAAATCGTAACCGGTCGAGAAACTGATGTTCCAACCGTCACTGATGCGGAGGTTACCGCTTACATTCAGTGTCTGGCTGAACTTGTAGGGGTATCTCATCGACTTGGTGTTGAACGTTCCGGAGGTATTTTCACGCATCGTGACACCATAACCGAACGTGAGCGACCACGGCATGTTGAATGTCATGTAGCCGTTGTCGTCGGTCTCGGCCTTGCCGCCGCCACTCTTCTTCTTTGCGCCGCGCTGTCCCTCGACCATATTTTCATCCACATTGCTCTCTATATCGGTATCGACTCCCTCCTTGTCCTTGCTTTTATCTTTCTCGTCGTTAGCGCTTCCGCCGCCAAACCACTTCTTTAGTTTTTCGGGATTCAGAGTGAAAGAGATGTTCTGCGACATACCCTGAAAACGGCCGAAACGACCCTGACTCCACTCCGTGTGGTTGCCCACGTAGGGTGTGCCGTTCTCATCCAGTTCATAAGCGTAGGTAGCAAACACGGCGTTCATGCTGAACGTATAGCTCTTCCACCACTTCAAGCGCAGGCGAACCGTTAGGTCGCTCCAGTTTTTCGAGGTGGCAGCCATGTTGTAGGACATTGCTGCGCCCAACTCATCGATGATGCTTACCTTCCTGAATCCGGTGGAATCCTTGTCGCTCTTGATCTTCATCTCGATGTTATTGCTTATATCCATTGTGATGCTTCCGGTGCGACCCCTGCCGGGTACACCGTAAAGCCCCGTGGAATAAGGTGAGTATTCCACGAGCGACACATTGCCGTCGGCATCGGTTTTCACGTAGGTGTCATAATAACCGTAGCGTGCCGATCCGAAATTGGGTGCATAGCTGAAACTCACTTGGGGCGTGAAGACGTGGCGGATAGCCTGAATCTTGTCGCCGAAGAGCTTACGGCTGGGCACCCAGAAGCCATAGAGCTTGGTGCTGGCCGAGATACTCAGGTTCCAGTTGTATATGTTGTGGAAACCGTAGGTCGTATCTGCCAGCTCTACTTGGTTGACTTTATCCCATGAACGCGTCACCTTGTTGGTATACATGCGGTCAGTGAACGAGAACGAAGGGCTGAGCGTGAGATAATTGAACAGCGTGAAGCTGGCACTCACGGGAATGCTGTGCCGCATGCCGTTACGCCAATCTTTGATGAGGTTGGAGTGCAGGAGACGGTCTTCCTTTGTGTCGATAGAATTGCTCAACTGTCCTGTATAGCTCACCGCTATCTTCTCATACCATCTCTCCGTGCCTACTTGGTGCTTGCGACGGAACGGATAGAAACGGCTGATCGAGATATTGAGGTCGGGGAGAGTCATTGAGAGGCTGGAGTCGCGCATGTTCTGCGAGAGGTTACCCGTGGCGCTGAGCGTCATGCCGATGCTGGAGAACCCGGTGCTCCAACTCACCGACGACGTGCGTGTGGACTGCGTCACTGTCTGCGGATTATACATGCTGTTCAGATTGTTACGCTCATAACTCGTCGAGGCAAAGTTTACGCTGGCTGCCAAACTGCTGAAAGGATTGGCCTTGGCATCCTGCCGATGGCTCCACTGCACCTTGAAACTCTGTTGCTCCGTGAAATCGGGCATACCCTTGTCGCCGGTCTTCGTGTCTTGATAGCTGATGTAGAACGAGCCGCTGTATCTGTAGCGTTTGCGGTAATTGGTGGCTGCCGATAGCCCCCACGAGCCTCGGGTATAGATCTCTCCCAACAGCTTGAGATCCCATTTGTCGCTCATGGCAAAGTAATAGCCGCCGTCGCGCAGATAGAATCCGCGTGTGCTCTCGTCGCCATAGGTAGGCATGATGAAACCGCTGGAATAGCTCTTGGTGAAAGGGAAGAAGCCATAGGGGATGGCGAAAGGCAGCGGCACGTCGGCCACCACGAGATAAGCCGGGCCGAACACCACATCCTTGCCCGGCCGCACCTTGGCACGCGAGAGGGCGATGTAGAAGTCGGGATGCTCGCGGTCGCACGTGGTGTAACGGCCATGTTGCAGGTAGATGTCGCCGTTGTCATTGCGTTTCGACAGTTCGCTTGTGAGATAGCCATCCTGCTGCTCGGTGTAAGCATTGCGCACCAAGCCTTTCTTTGTCTTGAAGTTGAAGGCCATCGTATCGGTGTCGTAGGTATCCTGCCCCATCTTGAAGACGGGCTTGCCTTTCAGTCCGCCTTTCTGCGTGGAGTCGGGCGACCCCGTGGCACGCACCAGACTGCTGTCGAGGCTCATATATATCTTGTCGCTCTTCAGGTTCATGTTCTCATAATCGACGACCGAAGAGCCGAAGAGGTGAGCCGTGTTGGTGCCGGCCTCATAGACCAACGAGTCTTGTGCCTCATATTTCACGGGCGCGTCAATGCCGTTTTTCTTGCTTCTGTTGATCGAATCGAGACGTATCGAATCGTCCACCGCCCTGTTATGGTGGTAGATGGCACGTTGCAGAGAGTCCATCTGTGTGGTATCCGTCGCTCCGTACTTCAGCGAGTCGCGCGATAAAAGAGCGCCCGCCACGGTGCTGTCCGGCCGTGCTGCCGACTTTTTCCGCTTGTTATCCTGCGGCATATTGCCACTCGCCGCCATCCAGATGACCACCGAGAGCAGCATGACTATGAAGGTGATACGTCTCATCAAGATGCAAAGATAGTGCAAATCACTATAACGACAAAGAATTTGCAGTGTTTTTTGATTTGTTTGCTAAACGCCGGACTATCGCTGCCTTGTGCCTCCCGATCGGCCTGTCGGATGCCCTAATCGTATGCCTCTCATCGCCTCGCAAGCGCGCAGTTTGCTATGTGCAGCCTGTCTTGATGTGAATTTAGATTGACATTTATAGCCAGCGAGTATTCCAGATATGTAAATTTAATTACGAATAATATTTTTCTCAATCAGCCGAAATATAGGTCTCTTCTTGCAGGGAAATCTAAATTTTGGGTGATTTCAGCTGTTACGCTTTTGCGATAACATAGGTTTCGCATCCCCTTTTGTACCTTATCGCGATGCGAAAGCATTGAGATCGTGTTGCGATACCTATGGTTTCGCGATGCGAAAACTATGCTATCGCAAAATCTCCGACGGCCGATTTTTTGCGGATTTCAACGCCGTGTACGTAACTTTCTGGCAGTCAGACGATTACAAAACATCCTAAATTTTGCCCGAATTTTCAACCAAATACCCGAAAATCCTCAAAATCGGCCGTATTTTGAGCCCATGTCAATATGTTTCGACGGCAATTTCTTCTTTCTTATAGTGATATATATTTCACAAATCAGATAATTAAGAGCACAAAAGAATAAGAGCATAAAAATATAATAGAATAAAAGCCATTGCTTTATGCACGGATAGAGCCGTGCAAACGGCTGCTTATCCGGCATTTGACTTTTATACAGGACGAAGCGATTATTCTTTTATTCTCTTATTCTTTTACACGGAAATCAGCCCTCGCGATAAAAGTCGAAAGCCTCCTTGATTTCCTCTTGAGTGGCGGTCTGATTGATGCGGATGTCGCCTACGTCGCCGAGCAAGGTAAAGTTGATGATGCCGTCGACATTCTTTTTGTCGTGCGTCATCAGCCGGATCAGTTCTTCATAATCGTCGCAGGTGATCTCAAAGCGGCCGTAGTTCTCACGGATATACCGCACCGTTTGGTGCATCTTCTCGCTCGGAAATCCGGTCTTGACGGCCGAGAGATACAGCTCGCAGATCATGCCGAAGGCCACGGCATAACCGTGGAGCAGGGGGAAAGACTGCCTGAGCGAGAGGCTCTCGAACGCATGGCCGAAAGTGTGGCCAAAGTTGAGTGCCTTACGGATGCCGTGCTCCGTGGGATCTACATTCACAATATCTTCTTTCACCTTGACAGAGGTGGTCAGCATGGCCTGCAATTTGCTCCAATCGGGGGCGTAGAAGTCGAAACGGAGCAGCTCGCCCCACGTCTTCTCATCAGAAATCAGGCCGTGTTTCAGCATTTCGGCATAGCCCGAACGCAGGTTTTCGGCATTGAGGGTCTGAAGAAAACGGGTATCGAGGATCACAAACTTGGCATCGCTGAACACGCCGATCTCATTCTTCAGTCCGTTGAAGTTGATGCCTGTCTTTCCTCCCACCGACGCATCGACCATGGCGAGCAGTGTGGTGGGTATGTTGATAAAGTTGATACCGCGCTTGAAGGTCGATGCCGCAAAGCCGCCGAGGTCGGTCACCATGCCGCCGCCGAGGTTGATGAGGCAGGAGTGGCGCGTGGCTTTGCCGTCGCCGAGCGATTGCCACACATACGCCAACGACTCCAGATTCTTATGGCTGTCGGTGGTACCGATGGTGATGAGCTGTGCCTCTTTCAGGCTGAAATGGTCGGCAATTACCGGCCAGCACTTCTCTTTGGTCGTCTCATCGGTCAGGACAAATATCCTGTCGTGCTCACACTCCGACAGGGAAGCGGCCAGATCGGTCTTAATATTTTTGGTAATAATGATGTTCTGTTCCATAACTTTCTCTTTTATCATCATTACAAATTTAATAATAAAATGAAAGGAAACGGAATGTTTAAGATAACAAATTAAGGCTTTTTAAGTGA
>CAUTTP010000083.1:0-13517 GCA_963541305.1 uncultured Prevotella sp. | reverse complement strand
GAGGAGTTATGGAGTTAAAGGAGTTAAGACAACAGCTGGATAAACAACCGCAGAGCATTTCTCTCTCCCTACTCCTCTCTCCTCTCCTAATTCACAATCATGTTGGCAATGATTTCCTGCTCTGTCACCAAATTCTGGTCACCGGGAATCGTATTCTTCAATGCCGATGCAGATACCGAAAACTCCAAGCATCGTCGGTCATCGCTGCCCCATTTGTTGCGTGCATGGATAAAGGCGGCTACCCAAGCGTCACCTACGCCCATCTGGTCGATGATCGGTTCGATATCGTAGATATGCGACGTATATATATTGCCCTCTGCCCAGAGCACGCCGGCATTGATGTGATGCTGAAACGACAGTTGGTTGCGATGGGCTATGAGCATGCGCTTGCAGCGTGGGAACATCTTGTGCAGGCGGTCGAAATAACGTTGGTAGGCATCCAAATCAAACCGATAGGTGTTGTCAAGCGCGGTAAAAGGAATAGGATCCAGTCCACTCGCCACATGCCACTCGCCCTGATCACCGAAGATAAACGAGCTGTATTGCATCAGGTCACGCAATGATTTCCGGGCGTCGGCACCTTCATATTTCCACAGATTTGCGCGGTAATTGATGTCGCAAGTCAGTTCGACGTGCTGCTCATCGGCCAGTTGCACTGCCTCCATCGTGGTGGCGAGTGCATCGCGACTGGTGGCGCAGGTGATGCCGGAGCAGTGGAAAAGCGATGCGCTTTCGAGGATAGGAGCCCAGTCGATGTCGCCGTGCACCAGCGTGTTGAAAGATGAATCATCGCGGTCATAGACCACCTTTGAGCTTCTCATCGCTGCCGAGGGCTCAAAATAATAACTGCCCAGACGCTTACCGCCCCTCACGACATGCGACACGTCAAGCCCCAACTCGCGCAGATGCATCAACGCAGCATCGCCCACGGAATTGGCAGGCACACGGGTCACATACTCCACTTCGTCGCCAAGCTGTGCCAACCCCACTGCCACATTGGCCTCCGAACCGCCGTAATCTGCATCAAACACATTACCCTGAAACAGGCGTTGTGCGCCCGGCTTGGTGAGGCGCAACAGTATTTCGCCGAAAGTTACAATCTTTTTCATTTGAAAAACATATAAAAAAAACCTTTGCAAAGGGGGTGCTCATCAGCCGATGAACAGTGCAAAGTTACCACTTTTCGCGTAACTCCCAAAGGAAGATACTGCAAAAAAAACACCCATTTCATTCAGAATGGGAAAAGGGACGATGGAAGACAGAAACAGAGGATGCATCAGAATAATAGAATAAGAGAATAAAAGAATAATCGCTTCGCTCAGTATAAAAGCCATCACCTTATGCACAAATAGAACTATATAAACGGATGTTTATCCGGCATTTGGCTTTTATACTGAGCGAAGCGATTATTCTTTTATTCTCTTATTCTATTCTGACACACCCCCAAGAAGGGCAGGAAGGGCATATCGCCGCTCCTATGTCAGGGTATCAACATGGCGGAGACTTAGGGTATCCACACTTTTTGTGCATTGACGATGTACCAACCTCTGGGCAGGTTAATGGTCAGTGTGCCACTCACCTTGCCGTTGAAGCAAGTGCGGCCTACAAGATCGCTGACACGTACAGCCGTGGTTGCCGAAGCTGTCACCGTGAGGCGCCCACGAGAAGACGAGACGCTGACCGCATCAGAGTCTTGCAAGCCTGTCCGGATACCTGTTGTCTCATCAAGCTGGTAGACACGTATCCAGTCTATCTTCGTCTCATAAGTATGGCCGGTAACGGGATTCTTTGCCCACGAGCCATTGCCTACCGACTGGTTAAGGATAATGTAAAACTCTTTCTCGAAAGGCCACTGACCCTCGGCTTCATTTTCAGGATGGCGCAAATAGCGATCCAAGAGTTTACCGTCCACATACCATGCCAACGTGTCACTGTTCCACTCCAAGCCATAGGTATGATAGATGGTCATATCGGCGTTGTATGAAAAAGATGAGGGGGGGGTATTCCTGTGGCCTAAGTCGTACGTCCAGTGTGAGTGGACAGTGTGATACGACCTGTTTTCCGCATCGATCTGCTCGAAGATATCTATCTCACCGCAAGTAGGCCAGCCGCCCGTCTGATCTTTGGGCATCATCCAAATGGCTGGGAAGTTTCCTGTAAAAGGATTGGTGATGGCACGTGCTTCCAGCTTGCCATGCATGAAGGAGAATTTACCTTGCGACTCGATGGCACCCGTGAGGAAGGCTACAGGGTCGGCCGCCTGATTGGTGTTCGGAATTGCACGGAGCACTAAAGACCCGTTCTCTACATGCGCAACGTCGATGCTATCCGTGATGAAACGATTCCATGTGGAAGTGAGGCGAAGCGAACTCTGCCATTTTGCGGCATCAGGCTTTGTGCGCCCTTCGGTATTGAACTCATCGCTCCACACCAGCTTATAGGCGGCACCGTTATCACGGAAATAGGCTTGGATGGCAATGTTGCCGTCCACGCTCTGTGCCAGGATGGTATAGGCCAAAGAGGAAGACAGAGAAGCAGCCGGGATGGTGTCGACGCTCCACTGCCGATTGCCACGAATCACGGCAGGGCCGTCGAAGTTCAGGCCATGCTTCACATAGAGTGTGTCGAGTACGTATCCCTGTGCCACCGGCGTAGGCTTGATACCCATATCTGCGCCAACCGTCGTTTTGACAGGCAATGGAGCATCCGTATCGGTATAGACATTGCCGTTGCGGGTATCGATGCTGATGGTTTCTGCACCGGTCGTCACACAGAGGAGGAAGTCGACAATGCGTCCTCCAAGCTTGTCAATGTCGGCCACTCCGTCATACTGACCAGCCGGGTCAATGTTGTTGTAATCCACTTTGAGGCGGGCACGATACACGCCGGCGGGTAAGTTAGGAAGATTGAATGCGGGGAAGGCAATCTGTGTAGTGGCATCGGCTGTCGAGGCTTCGCCGGCACTGTTGTAGCCATCATAATAGGAGTAGGACACCAGCTCGCTGGCCGCCGTAGGGGTATGGTCGGCACGGAGCTGCGCAGAGAAACTCCCGTCTTGATCATAATCAATGTAGAAGTAGCCGTGCATCGGGGCGTCTGTGATATATGTCACACCGGGTGTCAGCCTTTGCCCCGGTTTGGCGAACACCTTTGTAGAGGTCACGTCTGCATAGACCGGCGTCGGCACGTCTGACGGCACTTTGAACTGCTGTACGTTTCCGTCCGCCACATTAACCGCGATATGCGTCAGGGAGCGGTCGGTACGTGTCACGACGACACTCTCTTTATTGAAATTAACGGCATAGTCTTCGCCCACATGAGGTGTTTCCGCCTTCACGAAGTAGGCGGCAATCTGCACATCGCCATCGACATACTCCGCAGGCACCGTATAGCGTCCTGCATGTACCAAAAAGGCAGGAATCTCCTCCACACGATATTGTGCCACGCCATGCACAAGACTGTCGCCGTCGAAGTAGCCATGACGAATAATGATTTCGCTCAATTTGAAGTCTGCATTAGGTTCAAGGGTCACTTCAAAACCTTTACCGAAAGGCATCGTCTGCGCCGTGAGGGTTGTTCCGTCGGCGAGCTTCACGCTGCCGTTCACACCGGTAGCCGTCACGTTGGCCGTTGTGCCGTGGATGTTGATGGGAACGTCGATGATGCTGCCGCTGTTTCTGGCAATGTCGTTATCTACCTGTGTGCTGCCCCCCGGGTCGATATCGTCCCAGTCTACTTTCAAGCGCATGAGATAGACGCCCGGCGTGAGGTCAGACGAAATGGTAAAAGACGGCATGTCGACACCTACATTGCCGGAAACCGTCGTACCCGCACTGTTTTTCCCTTTGTAATAAGAGAAGGTTTTTAAGTCGCTCCCCGCTTCAGGCCGACCGTCTGCATCCACGCTGGACGAGAACGTGCCGTCGCGCCCCTCGTCCAAATAGGTATAGCCGTGCATCCACTGGCCGGCATAAACAATGGCAGTGGTGACGGTTTCGCCGAGGCATGCTGAGAAGGGAGTAACCGAGAGGTCATGATACATCAGTAGGGGCGACGTGGGCACAGTGGCTGCACTTGCCGACCCCATATTGCCCGACAGGCTCACACCCGTTACTCTACGATCTGCATTACGCAGTCCGGCGGTACGTGAGAAGTTGATAGGATAATCTTCCGCACCGCTCTGCGCCATAATTTGAGAGGGCACACCTCCAAAGAGAAGAGTTGCCAAAACTAAGGTTTTGTAGTAATAATGTTTCATATAAATTGTATTAAACTGGTTATACTTAGGCATATAAGCACGTTGGGCACCCCCACAAAACCTCTGCATGTTCACACATTGCAGACGCTGCATTCACTGCTTTTCTTAGTATTCGGGACAAATATAGCATAAAAACTTCAAAATCAAAACAATTCCGTTTAGCTTTTTTCCCAAAAGTCTTATTTTTAACTATTGATGCTCAATATTGTCCTAAATGTTTCCGCACATTTTCATCAGGCATCATGCCTCATGGCTACCCGCCTTGACTGCTCCCAAGCTGTCCGTCAAGGTATCTTGCGCTTTTTCAGGCAGAAAACGTCTTTACGTCCCTCCCTTTATATCTCTTTCATCATTGCTTTCCACCCTGACGGCGGTATACAGCGAACGTCGCACGCACGTACAGCGAACGTCGTACACACGTACACCGAACGTCGTACACACGTACACCGAACGACGTACGTCGCCGCTTCCACCTGATGGCGGAGGCGAAGCAATGCTCCGGGGGTGTAGTAAAGGTGCCTTCTTGTATTCGTGAAACGTTTAGGGCAATATTGATTGATGCCCGCTAAGAATTGAATGCAGACAACAATTCTGTCCACTTCCAATTCTTAGCGGGCACCAATAATCTTTAACCGTTAAATAAGAACGGTCTGTTTATGATGTCTGCGCCGTGTCATGCCACGGAAAGAAGCGCCGCAAGCGGTTTACTTCTTCAAGTCTTCCACCAGTTCCTCGGTATCGCGGGCGATGACAATCTCCTCATCTGTAGGCACAACCCACACGGCAACCTTAGAGTCGGCAGTAGAGATCTTTGTCTCGGTGCCATGCACGGTGCTGTTCAGTTCCTTGTCGAGCTTGACGCCAAGGAATTCCAATCCTTCGCAAGACTTCTCGCGCGTGCTGGTCTGATTCTCGCCAACACCGGCAGTGAACACGATGGCATCGACACCACCGAGGGCAGCTGCGTAGGCTCCGATATACTTCTTGATGCGGTAATCATACATGGTGAGGGCGAGCTTGGCACGCTTGTCGCCTGCCGCTGCAGCACTCTCCACATCGCGCATGTCACTTGAGATACCCGAAATACCCAACACCCCACTCTTCTTGTTGAGGTAGTCGGCCATTTCCTGCGGCTTCATATCCAGCTTCTCCATGAGGTATGTCACGGCCGAGGCATCGATGTCGCCGCAGCGAGAGCCCATCATCAGACCGGCCAATGGGGTGAGACCCATTGAGGTATCGATGACCTTGCCGTTCTTGATGGCCGCCACGCTGGCACCATTGCCGATGTGACAGGTGATGATCTTCATATCCTTGAAGTCTTTCCCCTCCAGTTCGGCTACACGGTGAGACACGTAGCGATGGCTTGTACCGTGGAAACCGTAACGGCGCACATGGAATTTCTCATACAGTTCGTATGGGATGGCATAAAGATAGGCATGTTCCGGCATGGTGCTATGGAACGCATTGTCGAACACTGCCACCTGCGGGGTGGTAGGCATCAGCTCGTTTACGGCACGGATTCCCTTCAAGTGGCCGGCATTGTGCACGGGTGCAAGATCGCAAAGTCCGTCGATTCCGTCCTCCACTTCTTTAGTGATGATGCAACTTTTCTCGTAAAGGTCACCGCCTTGCACCACGCGATGCCCCACAGCATCGATCTCATCGAGGCTCCTTATGGCACCGATCTTCGGGTCGAGAAGCTCCTCAAACACAAGTGCGACACCTTCCTTGTGGGTAGGAAGGTCGCGCATGATCTTCGTTTTCTCACCATTCGACAATTTCACAACGATGAATGCTTCGTCCAAGCCGATGCGCTCCACACCACCTTGAGCAAGAACTCTCTCATCAGTCATGTCGTACAACTTATACTTAATGGATGAACTTCCACAGTTCAATACAAGAACTTTCATTTCCTTAATTATGAATTATGAATTGTAATTTATGAATTTGCTTTTGCGTCTTGCGCTTGACAAGAGGTGATAGCCACCATATAATAGATGTCATCTACCGAACAACCGCGGCTAAGGTCATTTACCGGGCGGGCGATACCTTGCAGGATGGGACCGATGGCAGAGGCGCCGCCCAAGCGCTGCACGAGCTTATAACCGATGTTTCCCACTTCGAGGTTAGGCACGACGAGCACGTTTGCCTTACCGGCAATATCGCTGCCCGGTGCTTTCTTGACAGCCACCGACGGGTCGAGCGCAGCATCTGCCTGAAGCTCGCCGTCCACTTTCAAGTCAGGAAACTTCTCCTTAGCAATCTTGGTAGCCTCTACCACCTTATCAATGATATAGACACTCTTGCCCGTTTCCTTATCTATGGCATCTTTGGCAGAGCCTTTCGTAGAAAAACTGAGCATGGCCACCGTGGGATTCTTGAACCCTGCCACACTGCGAGCTGTCTGGGCTGTGGTGTAGGCAATCTGGGCAAGCTGGTCGGCCGTGGGGTTAGGCGTAACGGCAACATCGCCCATCACCACGATACCATTCTCTCCATATTGCTCCTCGTGGGTCAATATGAGCATGGCTCCACTAACACATGTCACGCCCGGAGCACATTTGATAATCTGCAAGGCAGGGCGCAGCGTGTCGCCGGTGGTACTCAACGCACCGGAAATCTGACCGTCGGCATCACCTGTCTTGATAATCATGCAACCCAGATAAAGATTGTTCTTGGTCAAAAGCTCACGGGCCTGCTCTACGGTCATGCCCTTCTTTTTACGGAGCTCAGCAAGCAGCTCAGCATATTCCTCCGTCTTCTCGCAATTCTTCGGGTTCACAATCGTAGCTTTACTGATATTTGCCAGCCCCCACTCCTGAGCTTCCTGCTTAATGTTTGCAGGATCGCCAATCAATATAAGATTGGCAATATCGTCTGCCAACACTTTGTCCGCTGCTCTCAAAGTCCGTTCTTCCTCTGCTTCAGGAAGCACGATGCGCTGCTTGTCAGCCTTAGCCCGCGCAACAATCTGTTCTAATAAATCCATAGTTTGATTTCACATAGTTATTATAAATAGCGTGTACAAAGGTACTTAAACTTTGCAACGTGAACAAGAAATATTTTTACTACTTGGTTTAAATGATGTTAACTTTTCGGGCCGCTCATCTCCGTGGAAAGGATGCTCTCAAGCTCTTCGGCAGAAAGACGGAGTTGGAATTTACCCTTGATGGCCACACTGATACGCCCGGTCTCCTCCGATACGACAATGGCGATGGCATCAGAGCCTTGTGAGATACCCATAGCTGCACGATGGCGCAACCCTAATTCCTTTGGAATATCCATGCTATGGCTCACGGGCAAGATGCAACCCGCCGACTTGATACGGCGTTTCGACACCACCATCGCACCATCATGGAGCGGTGAGTTCTTGAAGAAGATGTTCTCTATCAACAGTTTGTTGACGTTCGAATCAATGATTTCGCCCGTCTGCATGATGTCATCGAGTGGAATTGCCCGCTCCACCACGATCAGCGCACCCGTTTTCGATTTAGCCATATCCATGCACGCCCACACGATGGGCAGTATCGTCTCCTTATCTTCCTCCTGCTCTCCGTCCTTCTTCTGGGAGAAGAGTTTGAGGAAATTCCGCACTCTTTGATGCTCACCCAACTGGTAAAGGAACTTACGGATCTCATCCTTGAACAACACGATAAGCCCAATCACACCCACACTCACCAACTTATCCATGATGCTGCCCAGCAGTCGCATCTCCAACACCTGCGACACAAAGAGCCATACCAGTACGAACACCATGATGCCGACGAAGACGTTGAGCGAACGGCTCTCCTTCATCACACGGTAAATATAGAACAACATCAGAGCAACAAGAAAGATGTCGATGATGTCTTTAATACCAAATTCAAAAAACATAGGATATTATTTCTTTTGTGGATAGTTTAAGAAGTACGATTGCTGCATACCACTTTCTCATACAATCTCACCGCCTGCACCGCAGCTTTCACATCGTGCACCCGCAAAATACTCGCCCCTTTCATCAGGGCAATCGTATTGAGGACAGTTGTGCCGTTGAGCGAATCGTCAGGGGTAATGCACAGCGTTTGATAAACCATACGCTTACGGGAGATTCCGACCAGCAGCGGAAGCCCCAATACGCCAAATCTATCGATTTCATCGTATAGCCGGAAATTTTCTTCCATCGACTTGCCGAAGCCATAGCCGGGGTCAAGAATGATGTCTTTCTGCCCTAAATCTCGCAGTTCCTGAACCTTCTGTGCCAGCTCAATAAGCATATCGTGGAGGTTGGCTTTTTGCGACATCAGTATATACGGTGTGCCGGTCTCAGCCACCACCCGGAACATCTCGGGATCCTCACCCGTCGATACATCATTGATCATATCCACGCCATACTTCTCGATACACATCCTCGCCACCTTCGGTCGGAAAGTGTCTATCGACACCGCCATACGGGGTTGCGTCTCTTTCACCACCTCCAGTGCCTCCTCCAAGCGAGCCGTCTCCTCCTCCTCACTGGTGAAATGTTCTAGATAGGGGTTCGTGGAGCAGGCGCCAATGTCGATCAGCGTAGCGCCTTCTTCCTCCATCTGCTTCACTCGTCGGCGCATGGCATCAGCCGTCTGCACACGCGATGGCGCATAAAATGAATCGGGCGTCACATTCATGATGCCCATCACCTGTGGCCGCGACAGCGATAGCAGCTGTCCGCGTACGTTAATCGTGTAATCTTTCATTGTACTGCAAATATAGGCATATAAATTGAAAATCAAAGGCTATTTTATATTTTTTGCACTATCTTTGCACCAAATTTTTAGCTTAAAATGGATATTTCAGAATTGTATCAGCTCTACTTGCAGCATCCACAGGTAACCACCGACAGCCGCAATTGCCCTGCCGGTTCCATCTTCATTGCTCTCAAAGGCGAGTCGTTCGACGGTAACAAGTTTGCCAAAAGTGCTTTGGAGCAGGGCTGCAGCTATGCCATCGTCGACGAAGCGGAATTTGCCGATTGCACCGATAGCCGTATGATCCTCGTCGATGACGCCCTCGTCACGTTCAAGGAGCTGGCACGCGAGCACCGACGACAGTTCAACATCCCTGTAATCGGCATCACCGGAACCAACGGCAAGACCACTACCAAAGAACTCCTGTCGGCTGTCTTGGCAGAGAAATACAACGTAATGCACACCGAGGGCAACTTCAACAACGATGTGGGAGTACCGAAGACACTGCTCAGACTGACTGGCAACCACGAGATTGCAGTGGTGGAGATGGGTGCATCACATCCCGGCGACATCCGCAAATTAGTGGAGTATGTGGAGCCTACCTGCGGTCTCATCACCAACGTAGGGTGTGCCCACTTGCTGGGATTCGGCAGTTTCGATGGCGTGAAGCAGACCAAAGGTGAGCTGTACGATTATCTCAAGGCTCACGATGCACTCACTTTCCTCAACACGAGCAATGCCGACCTCACGCAGATGGCGCAAGACCGCGCACTGGAGCGTATCATCAGCTATGGGCAGGATGAGCAAGCACAGGTGCAAGGCAAGGTAATCGGCTGCGAGCCTTACCTCAAATTCGCATGGCAACTCAACACCCGGTACCCCTCGCCCGTTCCCTACGAGGTAGAGACGCACCTCATCGGGGCTTACAATCTCGACAATATGCTGGCAGCTATTACCGCGGGTCTCCACTTCGACGTGATGCCACGGCAGATCTGCCACGCTCTGGAAAACTATATTCCAAGCAACAATCGCTCGCAACTAGAGCGCACCGCGTCCAACTTTCTCATTGTCGACGCCTACAATGCCAATCCCACCAGCATGGCGGCAGCCATCGACAACTTCAAGTGCATACAGGTATCCCAACCTAAGATGGCCATTCTCGGCGACATGCGAGAACTGGGTGAGGCGAGCGCAGAGGAGCACCAGAAGATTGCCGACATGCTCTCCCACTCCGACTTCAAGCAGGTGTGGCTCGTGGGCGAGGAGTTTGCCAAGACCCGCTGCAACTTCCGCAAGTTCCTCAACGTGGAGGAGGTGAAAGCTGCCCTCACAAAGGAGAAACCCCAAAATCATTATATTCTTATCAAAGGCTCCAACGGCATCAAGCTCTCTCAGCTCCCCGAACTGCTATAATCACCCATTTCATCGAGGAATACGACTGGCAGGTAGGACGATTCCTATTTCTTCACCACCTCTGTCTTAGTCCAAAAACCGTTCACCACAAAGTTATCACCACGCTCTAACTCTAAAGTATAGGTGAGAATTGGGTGTGCGATCTCCGTCACTTTACGCAAACGAACAGAATCACCCACAACAGGGCGCAACAACAAATCGTCCGCTTTCAGCTGCATCACCGGCTCATCTTGTGCGTAAAGGGAATTCGATTTTTCAAGATTCAGCGAGCACCAGCCCTTTCCTGACACATAAAGAGGATGGTCGGCAGTAAGTATCAACGATTCTATTTCATCAAAATCAATCCGGCAAACGCTGTCGTGTTCAACTGCAATTACACGCTTCACTCGTGTCGAAACAAACTGCTGACGTCTCTGGTCATAGCTCATCACCATATCACCTTCGTGCACCGAACGGATAGCCTTTGTCGAACCGCCATACATCAGCACTTGCGTGTCTCCACCAAAACAATGCACGTCCAACCCGTCAAAATTGATTTCACTGATTACCACATCCTTACTCTTCTTACCCGCATATACCTTTGTCACTTCAAGTTGCAGGTGCAGCGGTCGCAAACTGTCATCTGAACGTACCGGCTCAATACCGAATTGTTGCTCCTGCGCCACATCAGCCAATGCCAAAATAGCCTTCGGCCGGCCATCAATCAGCAACTTCATCTCTTTTACTCTGCTGTTAGCCTCCCATTGCCGACGCGTTCTCACGTAGCCGTTCCATATCTTAATCGTATTGACACGGGGCGAACGGGGTGCAAACTCAAAAGTGATGCGCTGTCCGATAGCCACATCTCCAGCCACTGCCCACGGCGTAAGAAGCCAAAAATCGTGCAGATTGCCGGCATCATAAGTGTGCTTCCTGCTGTTCGGAAGACTACTTGTGGCATACACGGTGTCCATTTGGGCACCACAATACCAGCTGCAGCCCATAGGCTCCGTTTGGGGTCCATACCCATTTTCCAATGAATCTATCAGCAGTTTGTCGGCTGCCGGCAAGTCGTCATGCGACATATCGTCGTCCGTTCCCGTACTATGCATCAGCTCGATAATCCGTTCCCAAGAAGCCGCCGTTTTCTCATCCCCGGGCATCCAGTATGGTTTTTCGGCATTTATCTTAGGTTGCAGCACGGGCAATGCTTCCTCTTCCGTCTCCGCAACGTCAGTTACACTTGCTGCAACATGCCCTTGCACCGATTCTTTGTGCGCCGGTTTGCAGCTCCAACTCGCCGCAATCATTATGAGGCCTGCACCCCATACCATCAACTTTTTACTCATCATCGCGCCAATTTTCTGTTTCATTACTAACGCATCAGGGAATTATAAATTGTAAATTTTGCATCGTAAAACGAAAAAAGCCCGGCTTCGCACAAGGCGAAAACCGGACTGAATGAAAGGAGGAGTGGTACCTCTTGGAGTTGAACCAAGGACACATGGATTTTCAGTCCATTGCTCTACCACCTGAGCTAAGGTACCCTTTTCGCAAATCAAGCCATGTCATTGTTCGCTTTCAAAAATAAAGAACATGCCTCAATTGCGGGTGCAAAGGTAATGTAAAATTATCAATCAAACAAATTTTTCTGTGTTATTTTGCGACAATCTCAAATAAAAGGATTACCTTTGCAGCGCAATTCCAGACCGCGGATAATAATCTTCCGGGTACGGGCATTGCAAAATCGGGATGTAGCGCAGTTGGTAGCGCACTACGTTCGGGACGTAGGGGTCGGGCGTTCGAGTCGCCTCATCCCGACAGATTGCAGACAAAAGGGTTGGTTTTTCCAACCCTTTTTTATTTATCTTGTTTCTGCAACAGATGATTTTTTCGATATTCGGCCGGCGTCAATCCCGCATACCGCTTGAAAAACTTTATAAAGTTGGAAACATCGTTAAAACGAAGGGCGAACGCCGTTTCTGTAACAGAATTTTCCCGTACTTCTAACAATAGCTTCATAGCCTCTTTAATGAATTTTTCTGTGATAATTTTTAACGGCGTATGACCATATTCGTATTCTTTAGTCGATTGTGAAAGTTTTCTTGAGGAAACGCCCAACAACGGCAAATAATCCTTTACCTCTCGTTTTTCCAGATAATGCTGGTCTACCATCTTTTTAAATCTTACGTATATTTTATAAGATTTTCGATTTACATCATTCCCTATGCGTTGATTCCATTTACAAAATTGCTCAGCATAAGACACGAACAGAGAAATCAGTAGCGTGGAAATGGAAACGTCATGACATATCACCCCATTCCTCTTGTCTGTAAGCATATCCATGACACCCAAAAGGCGAGAGTCGCTTTCTTCTGGCAAATCACAATAGTTCAATACAGGATTATCAAAAATATCACACTTGATATGCGCCGCACGAGAACTGTTGATCAGATTCAAAAGATCCGGAGAAAAATACATGGCAATACCTCGTTTACCCTTAAGGTTTCTTACGACATGTAACCGCTTGTCATTGAGAAAGAAAATTCGACCGGGCTTCACTTCGTATTCCGTTCCGTCAACAAAAAAGCTACCCTTCCCTTCTTGAAATAAAACCACTGCATAAAAGCCATACGCATAAACTTTGTGTTTCATTTCAGAAAAATATTCGGTATTTCCATCAAATTCTAACAAACGGAAAAAGGGAAAGGTGCATTCAGCAACTATATCATATTTTAAATATGATACATTATTGACAGTTATAGCAGACTTTCTAAACATAACAAACCTCCTGATAGACTTTGGCAAATATACTGTTTTCTCATATTTCTTCAAACGAAAAAACGTTAAAAATCCGTTTTCTGCCAAAATGTACCAAAAAAAAAACACAAATTTACCATATATCAAATAAAAACAAGCCTATCTTTGTAAACATAATTAAAGTAAAAATGTTAGGCAAATAATTGCAGCTTACCTAAAAACAATCAGAAAGAACAACTAACATAAAAACAATATCAACCTTGTTAAAATCGTTGAGACAGACCGGACTGTATAAAAGGAGCGGGACTGAAAAGCTATACGAGTAAGAATATGTCAAACTTTAAAAAGTGAGACCTCTGCAAAATTCTCACTTCTATATTTTCTTAATTCAACTATTTTTA